>JBBJNR010000049.1:0-28205 GCA_037719315.1 Daejeonella sp. | reverse complement strand
TATTCAACTATTTTTGAAAATACTGAAACGTTTAGGACACTATTGATTTTTTATAATTAAAATTGTGTGTAATGTATAAATATATCGTAAAATCTATACCGGTTTAAACATTTATCTTCTGTCACCGAGATATTACCCTCCATTGAAAAATTCAGGGAGTAACCACATTTGTAAACGATATTTTGAACGTGGTGCCAACGTCCTGGGCGCTCTGCACTTCGATCTTGCCATCCATGGATTCGATCTGTGATTTTATAATATATAATCCCAGGCCTTTGCCGTCAATTTTGCTGTGGAACCTCTGGTATAAGCCAAATATTTTATTTCCGAATTCGTTCATGTTCATCCCAAGGCCATTGTCGCTGAAATTTAATATCGTGTGTGCTTTTTGCACATCTGTCGTTATATTTATAATTAATTTGCGCTTGTCCGACTTGTATTTTATTGCATTTGTTAAAAGGTTGAGTAAAATACTGTGCAGAAATCTTTTTGGGAAGTAGACACTACTGATTTTGGAAAAGTTAGTTTCTATCTTTGCCCCGGATTCAATCACCTGTTTCTCAATACTTCTTACGATTACATCCAGCTCCGTTTGAAGATCCATATGTTCTTTATTTACATGATTTCCAGATTTGGTTGCGACGATCTCTATCAGATCATTCAATGTTGAGTCGAGCTGTTTAACACAGTAATGGATCTTTTGGGTTATCTCATGGTTAAGATCTTCAGACAGCTCTTCGTGGGCCTGCATTTCTGTAAGGCTCATTAAGTTTACCACGGGCGCACGAAGATTATGAGAGGTTATATAAGCGAATTTTTCGAGTTCCGAGTTTGTTTTTCTCAACTCCCTGGTGATTTCCTGCAACTCTATCTCTTTTCCCTTAATAAAATCAATGTCAAGGTGGGTTCCTATAATATTAAGCGACTTTCCATTTTCAAGGAACTTTATGATCTTGCAGAAGGAAAGTACCCACTTCCATTCGCCCTGGGCAGTTTTAATACGGTAAGCAAGACTGTTATATTGGGTTTTGCCTTCAACAAGCCCCCTCAATATTTGTCTTACACTAGCCTCATCGTCCGGGTGGACAATGTCCATCCACACGAGATCCTTCAGAAACTGAGCTGGCTCGTATCCCAAAGATTGGAGCCATCTATCATCGTAAGTGGTTTTGTTTGTTTGCAGATTCCATTCCCAAATGCCTAAGCCGGCAGCTTCAATAGCGAGTTCAAGTCTCTGTTCAGCACTTTTTCTGATTTGAATCTCATTTTGAAGGTCTATTGTTTTATTATAAACACGCTTGCGTAATTGCCAGTTCCCCACCAGTGCAACAACAAATAGAAAGCCACCTATTACCAACACGTAAAGCAGAATATCGAAGTAGATTATTTTTCTACTACTTGCCGATTGAAATATAAGTCCATCAATTGATGCATCTTTTTTGGCAATTCCAAGCTGCTTGTATATATCAAGCATATTTTGCCACCTTCCCGGATTGACGTGGCCTATTTCAACCAGTTGCGGCAAAATCAGCTTTTGCATTTCCGCAGCCTCATCTAGCAGATCTTCCCTGCTTACTCCCCGTTCGCTGACGCCCGGTAAATTGAGGATAAGTTCAGCTATCTCTTCCGGATGAGACATGGCATATTCCCAACCCTTCAAGCTTGCTGCATTGAATTTTTCAACAGTCACCGGGTTTTCATCCGACATTGACCGGGTTGTAAAAAGCACATCGCCGTAGAAATCTATTCCATAATCGATAGGTCTGATGAGGGTGACGGCATATCCTTTCTTGCGAACCTGTCGGGGCTCTACAGTACTATAAGCGCTGATAGCATCAACCTTTCCACTTATGAGATCCTCATTGTTCCAGGAGTGCTCGGACAATTGTATATTATCAATCGGTATACCCTCTCTTAGAAACAGGGCCCTAAGCAAAAGCCATCCCTGATCACGTGAAGCCATAATCTTTTTACCGGCCAGATCTGTCGCCGAGTTAATTTTTTTATCCGAGATTGTCATAAAGACGTATGGGGAATGCTGAAATATGGCCGATATAACAACGACTGGTTTGTCATCAATATGAAAATTGAGTATATCTGATCCTGTAACGCCAAAATCGGCTTTCCCCGATAGTACGGCATTGACTGGCGGATAGGCCGGGCCACCTTCTAACAGCCGAACCTCGAATCCCGCTTCTTTATAAAAGCCTTTTTGCAGTGCTGCGTAATACCCGGCGAATTGAAATTGGTGACGCCATTTTAATTGAAGAGTGAGGGGCTCAAGTTCCTGGCTCCTGAGTGGTGTACTTGGAAATATGGAGCAAAGCAAAGTTGCTGTTAAAACTAGTAATAGCTTCAGATCAATTTTTAATGAATTAGCCCGGATCATTTATCCTCAATTTCACCTAATATACAAAATTGTTACAAATTGGATTAAATCTTTGATAATGTAGTAATTAGAAAATTATTGATCTAATTTCACATCTTTTGATACGTAAAATACCTCTTCTGCAAAAATGAACGCAATTTTTTGATGCGCAGCCGCTCATGATTTTACTCCCCCGGAAATTCCTGAAGGGACATCTAAAGCCAAACGGATGCCCTCAGCTATCTATATTAATAAATTCTGATCAATATCAGGCCAATTCCTCTGTGTAGCTCTCTATGGGCGGACAGGCGCATATCAGGGTGCGGTCGCCGTGAGTATCATTGACCCTTCCAACAGAAGGCCAGAATTTAAATGATGCTACATAAGGAAGCGGAAAAGCGGCTTTTTGTCTGCTGTAAGGATGCAACCATTCATCAGCAGTTACGACCGCAGAAGTATGAGGGGCATTTTTAAGAGGATTATCGATCTTGTCAAGAGTTCCAGTTTCTACATCGCTTATTTCTGAGCGAATAGCTATCATCGCGTCGCAAAAGCGATCCAACTCATGTTTTGGCTCAGACTCTGTAGGCTCAATCATCACAGTCCCTGCAACCGGGAATGAAACTGTTGGAGCATGAAAGCCATAGTCCATCAGTCTCTTTGCAATATCAGTAACCTCAATTCCAAAATTCTTGAACGATCGGCAGTCCAGGATCATTTCGTGGGCACAGCGTCCCTGGCTTCCAGAATATAAAACCGGGTAATATTTTTCTAAACGGGATTTGATATAATTGGCGTTAAGGATTGCGTATTTGGTCGCATTCGTTAATCCTTCAGCGCCCATCATTGCTATGTATGCATGCGAAATGATCAGGATAGATGCTGAGCCCCATGGCGCTGATGACACCGCTGGGATAGATTTTTCGCCTCCTATAGACACAACAGCATGTCCCGGCAAGTAGGGGATCAGGTGTTTGGCAACACCAATCGGCCCCATACCGGGGCCACCCCCGCCATGAGGTATACAGAATGTCTTATGAAGGTTAAGATGACACACATCGGCGCCAATCGCAGCAGGACTTGTCAGGCCAACCTGTGCATTCATATTTGCTCCATCCATATACACCTGCCCGCCGTACTGATGGATTACCTCGCAGATCTCAATAATGGATTCTTCAAAGACACCATGAGTTGAAGGATAAGTGACCATCAGGCAGGAAAGGCTGGTAGCATGTTCTTGGGCTTTAGCCTTCAGATCTGCTACATCAATATTTCCGCGTTCATCACATTTAACAATAACGATCTTCATCCCGGCCATTGCCGCAGAAGCAGGGTTCGTACCATGTGCTGAAGATGGGATTAAAGCCACGGTCCTTTGAATGTCACCACGGTCCTGATGATAAGCACGAATAACCATAAGGCCTGCATATTCTCCCTGTGCACCCGCATTAGGTTGAAGGCTCATGGAAGCAAATCCTGTAATCTCACTCAGCCATTTATTCAATTCATCGAATATCTCCATATACCCTCCAACCTGGTCAGCGGGAGCAAAAGGATGCATCTTACTAAACTCTGCCCATGTTACCGGAACCATTTCAGTTGTTGCATTCAGTTTCATAGTGCATGATCCCAGAGCGATCATAGAATGACATAAAGAAAGATCTTTAGCCTCCAGGGATTTAATGTATCGAAGCATCTCATGCTCCGAATGGTGCGAATTAAATACCGGATGGCTCAGGTAGGGCGAGGTTCTCTGTAATTCTGGCGGAATCTGGGTTTTCAAACCCGATCTTAGAGTTTGGATATCAATATCTTGAATGTTTTTACCTTTTATTTTTGAAAACATCCGTATTAAGGTAAGCACATCATCAAAAGTTGTCGTTTCATCCAGCGCGATGTTTACAACAGAGCCGTTATAATTGAGATTCACCTCATTATTTAACGCTTCGGCATGAACAGGGTTAACCAGATCACCAAGGTCAAACTTTAGCGTATCGAAGAAAAATTCATTTTGTTGCTTGAATCCAAGGGCCACAAGCGAATCTTTTAACAGCACCGCTAAGCCATGGGTGCGTTCGGCGATGAGTTTAATCCCCGCAGGTCCGTGATAGATGGCATACATGCCCGCCATGATGGCCAGGAGTGCCTGGGCGGTACAAATATTTGAAGTAGCTTTATCCCTTCTGATGTGCTGTTCCCTTGTCTGCAGCGCCATGCGTAACGCATAATTGCCGGCGCTGTCAATGGTAACACCAATTATTCGGCCGGGCATGGAGCGTTTATACTCGTCTTTAGTAGCAAAAAAAGCAGCATGCGGACCACCAAACCCCATCGGAACGCCAAAGCGCTGGCTGGATCCTACAACAATATCTGCACCCCATTCTCCCGGAGGAGTTAATAAAGTGAGTGACAACAGGTCGGCAACAACCGTTAGTTTAATACCCTTCGCGTGACCTTGGGAAGCAAAATCTTTATAGTTATAAACGGCTCCGGTTCCTGCCGGATACTGAACGATAGCTCCAAACATGCCTTCATTTAAGTCCACCGTATGATGGTCACCGATTTGTATTTCAATACCATACGGTGCCGATCTGGTTTTGAGAATATCTATGGTTTGAGGGAGAACATCCCGGGAAACAAAGAATATATTGGCTTCAGCGTTTTTACGCAGGCTGTACTGCATAAACATAGCTTCAGCTGCAGCTGTACCCTCATCAAGCAGTGAGGCATTTGCAATTTCCATACCTGTTAGGTCAACAACCATGGTTTGGAAGTTTAGCAAAGCCTGCAGACGACCTTGGGCAATTTCAGCCTGGTAAGGTGTATATTGAGTATACCATCCCGGGTTTTCAAGTATGTTTCGTTGGATAACTCCGGGAACGATCACATCATTATAACCCTGTCCGATATATGATTTAAACACCTTGTTTTTTGACGCTGTTTGCTTAAGATCATTCAGGTAATCGAACTCACTTTTGGCTGCCGGAAGGTTCAAGGGATTTTTAGAACGGATGTTTGAAGGGACTGTTTGTGAGATTAGTTCGTCCAATGAATCAATGCCGATTGTTTCGAGCATTTTGGCAGTATCTTTCTCATTTGGAGCAATATGGCGATGCTCAAATCTTTCCTGATAATCTATATTCAGCTTCATTAAATATGGGGAGTATTGGTGCCGCAAAAGTAAGGAATTTCCCCTTATTTTTTATATTCATTAGGATTATTGAATAGGCTTTCCGCTTTTAAGCTTAGTGCTTTCCGCTTTAAGCTTTTATCATTCAACCTCCCATCCATTATCCTTTTTAAGCTTTAGCTTGTATGTTTTTGTAATGAATTCACTATGAGAATCTTTATTCAGGAAAGGGTAAAACTCCGTTCCGACCTTTTTTAAAGATACTGTGGCTTTCGCGCTTTTATTGCCAGCCTTAACGAAATTTACCGGCTTGGAATCATCCAGAATATAATTCACTGCTTTGACAGTAGCTTTCTCCCTTCCCTGATCGATCACTAGTGGGGCAGCTTTTTCCGTGAGGGTAATCAGATACACAAAGGCTGTATCTTTAGAGAGAAAAATTTTTTTCTGTTCATTCAATTCCATTTTGATAAAACCCTGTTCTTCAAGCGCTTTATATTTATTGAGCTCTGGCTGATCTTTTCCACTACGGAATTTCATCTCGCCAAAATTAAAAGTGACTGTTTTATATTCCGGATCGCTCTCGAGATGCTGTTTAATTACTGCGGAAGCTTCATCGTCGTTTATAGTTGTTTCGTTTTTACAACCACTGATATAGAAGGAGATAAAAGCGATAACTAACAATATTACAGATCTGTTCATCTTTTTTTAGGTTAGAGTTTCTTTTTTCGTTTTGTTTCTAAATCTTCAACATCGCTAAGATCTATTTTTCTTGCACTGGCCTTTTTGTTCTGTATTAACTCATCCAAGCCAATGTAATTTGCCTGATATCCCTCTAGATCTATTGTTAATTTTTTAGAAAAAGCATCTTTAAACAACACCCCATCAATACTGGTTATAATATCAATTCTTAAAGGAGGGTATCCAATTTGATTAATTAGATTTTCTCTTAAAAAATCATCTTTTTTGAACTCCAGCGAAGCAAATCCAAATTCATTCATAACAGCAAGTAACTTATCTGCATTAATTTCTGAAATGTCAATCCATATATCAAGATCACCTGTGTATCTGGGTTTACCGTGAAATGCCATAGCATAGCCCCCAACAATTAAGTAATTAACCTGATGCCTATTTAACATTTTTATGAAATCTTCAAAGTCCTCAGAAAGTATCACGGGTGCATTTTTAATTGATTGCGAATAGTTTTATCCATTCGTTTTCCCGGAGCCATATTTTGATTAATCAGGAAAGTCACCGCAGATAGGCGTTCTTGCGGTGTTTTGGAAAGCCAATATTCCATATCCTCAATAGATTGATTTGTATTCTTCATATTGACTTTCCGAACAACAAGTGCAATTTTTCTTTTCATCGTTTATTAAGAATTTAATTCATCAATGGTAATATCTGTATAATTACAGCACTTTGATCAGAAAATCTCCTGTTTTTTCTTTCAACGATCCAAAGGAAATAATATTCTTATCAGGAATCCCGTTAGCTCTTAAAACATCTTCAAATTCTTTTGTCCGGGATTCTTCAACAGCTACAAGTAAACCACCGCTTGTTTGCGGATCAGCCAGGACGGATGTCATCGGGGTCAATGCGTCGCTTCCTGAGGAAATTTTATGGCCGTAACTGCCCCAGTTGCGATTGGTTCCACCGGGAATGCAGTTCTGGTCGAGGTAGCCAGAAATTGCATCAATTTTAGGCACTTTGTCAAATTCAATTACTGCTTGTAGCTTACTTCCTTCGCACATCTCTGATAAGTGGCCAAGTAAGCCGAATCCGGTAACATCCGTCATGGCTTTTACATACTGCAGCTTGCCAAAAGTTTCCCCGATCTTATTTAGCATGGCCATACTTTCGGGCGCTATAAAGGCATGTTCAGGTTTTAAGATCCCTTTTTTTTGGGCCGTTGTCAATATGCCTACCCCCAAGCTTTTTGTTAGATAAAGCCTGCATCCCGCTGTAGCGGTAGAATTTTGTTTCAGATGCGGGATATCAACAATGCCGTTGACGGCGAGCCCAAAGACTGGCTCGGGACAATCAATGCTATGGCCGCCTGCAAGGGTAATACCTGCCTCTTTGCATATTGCTCTGGAACCTTCCAGTACTTTTTGTGCAATCTCCGGTGATAATTTATCTATAGGCCATCCCAATATGGCGATTGCTAATAATGGTTTACCTCCCATCGCGTAGACATCGCTGATTGCATTTGCCGAGGCAATGCGTCCAAAGTCATACGCATCGTCGACAATTGGCATAAAGAAATCAGTTGTAGAGATCAGTGCGGTGCCGTTGCCCAGGTCCAACACTGCGGCGTCATCACGTGTACTATTCCCAACCAGCAGTCTCGCGTCAGTTGGCTGCGTAAGCGGACTTTGTAAAATTTTATCCAGGATGGCCGGGCTTATTTTACACCCGCAGCCGGCTCCGTGAGAGTATTGAGTTAATTTGATTTCTTCTGATTTCATTTCCTGTTTTCATTAAAAAGCTGCTCTGAAAGGCGCTTTAACTCTCCGTAGTTTAGCAATAGACGAGTATTCTCTAATGGGTCTGCAGAGTTGCATGCTATCGGATAAATATCATCTATTGATCTTTTCGACTGCCCGTTAGCATAGGTTTTGTCGTAATAGGTCAGCACAATTTTGATAAAGGTATCCATTTCATTGTTTCGGACAGCTTCAATCGCATTCCTGGTTTGTTCTGGTCCCAGCCGTTTCCTGATCCGTGATGTACTTTCAATCAAGAACTCTTTATCAAGGGCGCCGTATTCTTTCACCAAAAAATCAACTCTTTTCTGATGAGGAACCACCACTTGTAAAACAGGTGCTTTACGGATTTGGAAGAACAGCTGATTTGGGATAAAACATTTTCCAATAGATAAACTCTCGTCTTCGAGCCATAGCGGGGTGTTCCGATCAATCTTATCAAGCGCTGCAGCAAGCAGGTTTTCAAATTGTTCCTGACCAGGCTGGACCAGATAGCCCATTGAGCCGTACGAAGATCCCTGATGACAAGCCAGGGCTTCAAGGTCGATTACCTGATGCCCCTGATCTTTTAATTTTTCTAAGATCTGTGTTTTGCCCGACCCGGTCATACCCCCAAGTATAAAAATAGGGTAATTTTCGGAGAACTGGGCTAGTACCCAGTTTCGATACTTCTTATATCCACCCTCTAATAGATAAACCTCGAAACCGTAGAGATTTAAAGCCCATGCCATCGCGCCGCTTCTCATCCCACCGCGCCAGCAGTGGATCATGATTCTTTTATCCGGAGCAATTTCTAAAGCATCTTTTATAAATCCCGACCACTTTGGTCCTGTCAGATCAAAACCCAGCAGGATAGCCTGTTCACGCCCCAGCTTTTTATAGGTTGTTCCTACTTTGACCCGCTCTTCGTTGGAGAAGATCGGTAAATTATGTGCACCGATGATATGAGCATGCTCATATTCTAAGGGCGTTCTCACGTCAATAACAGGAACAGTATCAGCCAGCTTTAGAAAACTTACGATGTCAAGCGTTTCAATCATGGTTTGCAAAGCTGTATAAAGGATAGAAGGTGATGGGAGAAGATATGAATTATTAAGGAGCTAGCTAAGCTAATTGTCTTAAATACATTTGTATGGTGTTTTCCAGGCCGAAATAAAGCGCATCGCTGATTAAAGCATGCCCGATGCTCACTTCAAGAAGGCCTGGGATCTGTTGCGCAAAATAGCTCAGGTTTTGAAGATCCAGATCGTGCCCTGCGTTTAATCCCAATCCGAGTTTTGTAGCCAGATTCCCGGCTTCTACATAGGGCTTAATCGCTGCCTCTTTTCCTGAATGATATTGAGATGCATACGCTTCTGTATACAATTCAATGCGGTCAGTTCCTGTGGTTGCCGCGGCTTCAATCATTTTATCCACCGGATCTACAAATATCGACACACGGATGCCTGCGGATTGAAATTCGCCAATGATTTCTTTGAGATAATCCTGATGTTTTATGGTATCCCAGCCATGATTCGATGTCAGCTGGCCTTCAGCATCAGGAACAAGAGTTACCTGGGCGGGCTTATTAGCCAGAACCAATTCCACAAACTTTTTTTCTGTTGGATTTCCTTCGATATTAAATTCAGTGGCAATAACAGCCTTAAGATCAAAAACATCCTGATACCGGATATGACGCTCGTCCGGCCGGGGATGTACGGTTATTCCTTGGGCTCCAAAACGTTCGCAATCAAGGGCAACTTTAACAAGATCAGGGTTGTTGCCGCCGCGGGAGTTGCGAAGGGTGGCTATTTTATTGATGTTAACGGAAAGTTTTGTCATTGAGGTCTGAGGTCTTTTTAATGGTATCAAAGTTAACGATTAGACTTCCAATTGGTGTAAAGTTTATGCAGTTTTGCTCCGATTTCGTCTGCCTTTGAATTGAAATTTTTGAATTGCTCCTCGTTAATGTAATTGCAGTCTTTAGCAAAGGTGAGCCATGCCTTGCTTTCTTCTAACGATCCCGCTGAATAGATAAGAAATTTTTTGAACTCAGCATGGTAAACTCTCCGAGCAAATCCTTCGGCTATGTTGGCGCTTATTGATCTTGTAGATCGAATTATCTGACTGGTTAATGAATATTTTTCTGAGGAAGGAAAGCTTTTAGTTATAAAAAAGATATCCATTGCCAGTTGATAAGAAAGTTGATAAACTTCCAGATCAGAGAACGATTTGATCATAAAAAAAGGAATGTCTACCCGAAAGTAAACATTCCTCAAAAATTATCCGATACTGCTAAAAATTAGTTAGTAAACGGCTGACTACTAATCGAAATCCTAAGTTTCAGACCTCAGACTTCAGACCTCCGTCTTCAGACCTCATCTTAGTACCTATACGTATCCGCTTTAAACGGACCTTCAACCGGCACACCGATATAATCTGCCTGGTGCTGATCTAATTCTTCCAGCTCCACACCGATCTTAGCCAGGTGTAAACGCGCTACTTTCTCATCCAGGTATTTAGGAAGAACGTAAACCTTGTTTTCGTACTTATCCGTGTTAGTCCAAAGTTCTAACTGAGCCAAAGTCTGGTTCGTGAAAGAGTTTGACATAACGAACGACGGATGACCGGTTGCACAACCCAAGTTTACCAAGCGGCCTTCAGCAAGAATAATTACATCTTTACCGTTGAGGGTATATTTATCAACCTGTGGTTTGATTTCAACTTTAGTGTTTCCGTAGTTGTCATTTAACCAGGCCATATCGATCTCGTTATCAAAGTGACCAATGTTACAAACGATGGCTTTGTCTTTTAAAGCCAGGAAATGCTCGCCGCGAACGATGTCACAGTTACCTGTAGTGGTGACAACTATGTCAGCTTCTTTAATGGCCGTAGCAAGTTTTTTAACTTCATAACCTTCCATTGCAGCCTGTAGAGCACAGATTGGGTCAATTTCAGTAACGATTACACGAACACCCTGAGAGCTTAACGATTCTGCCGAACCCTTACCAACATCTCCGTATCCGCAAACCACAGCTACTTTGCCAGCCATCATGATATCAGTCGCACGACGGATCGCGTCAACTAATGATTCACGGCAGCCATATTTGTTGTCAAATTTGGATTTTGTAACGGAGTCATTAACGTTAATTGCAGGGATATGCAATGTTCCGTTTTTCATACGCTCAAATAAGCGATGAACGCCGGTGGTGGTTTCTTCAGAAAGTCCTTTGATCTCAGAAATAAGCTCAGGGAACCTGTCGAATACCATGTTCGTTAAATCACCGCCATCATCGAGAATCATGTTCAATGGGCTACGATCTGGGCCGAAGTGTAGAGTTTGCTCAATACACCAGTCAAAATCTTCCTCGTTCAGACCTTTCCAGGCATATACCTGGACACCTGTGGCAGCAATAGCCGCAGCAGCATGGTCCTGAGTTGAGAAAATGTTACATGATGACCAGGTGACCTCAGCGCCCAGGGCAGTCAATGTTTCAATTAATACAGCAGTTTGGATAGTCATGTGCAAGCATCCTGCGATGCGTGCGCCTTTTAAGGGTTGTGAAGCTCCGAATTCTTCGCGAAGCGCCATTAAGCCTGGCATTTCTGCTTCAGCAAGGCCGATCTCTTTGCGGCCCCATTCTGCTAATGAGATGTCCTTAACTTTGTAAGGTACATAAGTTGTCTCTACTGATGACATAGTTTGTTGGTTAAAATGCGCTTTAACGCATTGATTAATGGATAATTGTAATTTCCTTATACGAGACAAGTGAAATAGTTTGCAAAAATACGGGTTAGTTTGGTTAATTCAAAAAGAGAAGGGCTAAGATTTAACCGCAACGTAAGATATAGGGGTAGCCCGATGGATTAATTTTGAAGAACTTCTTATGAATTAAGTTAATCAAACGCTTATTTTAAAACGCAAAGGTCGCGGAGTTTTTCTGAAGGGACGCAAAGGGCTGACTCTGTGCCCTCTGCGCCTTCCTCGGCGGTCTTCGCGGTTAAAAATCCGTTAAGCTACGCGCTTACTTACAACCTATAACGTACAACTCCATTCGGTAATCTAAACGTCAAATCGGTTTAATAACGCTCCACGATCAGTTGTAAATAGTTAGCTTTGTGAAAAGTTTGTAAAAGTTAATCAGATTAAGAATATATGTACCCAGAATATTTAGTTGCACCAATGCGTCAGGAGCTTACAAACGTTGGCTTCCAGGATCTAAGAACTTCGGAAGAAGTTGATCAGGCGATAAAATCAGAAGGTACTGTGCTGGTAATGGTAAACTCTGTTTGCGGATGTGCTGCTGCTAATGCCCGGCCAGCTGCCAAGATCTCAACCCAGTTTGAAAAGCATCCCGATAAGTTTGTAACCGTATTTGCTGGAATGGAAAAAGAGGCCGTAGATCAGGCACGAGCCCACATGCTGCCTTATCCTCCTTCATCTCCCGCTATTGCATTATTTAAGGATGGTAAGCTGGTTCACATGATCGAGCGCCACCAGATTGAAGGCCGTCCTGCACAAATGATCGCAGACAACCTGAACCAGGCGTTTGATCAGTATTGTTAGTCAGAAAGATACTGTTTAGTGTAACAATCCGTCAGTGATGACGGATTTTTTTTTGGATAAATTATACTTATAAGGCGTTTAATACGGAACCTCAGACCTCAGACCTCAGACGTCAGACTTCCGACCTCCGATTAAAAGTCTTTATTAAGCAGTTTCTCAAGTTCACTTAAGCTCATCTTCATCTTCACCCTTCCTTGCTTAGCATAAGAGATTTCACCCGTTTCTTCAGATACTATAACAGCAACTGCGTCACTCGTTTCAGAAATCCCTATTCCGGCCCTATGCCGCAGGCCAAACTGGGGCGGAAGTTTATCATTTTCAGTAAGGGGAAGAATGCTGCTGGCGCACTTGATCTTATTTTCTGAAATGATAACAGCGCCGTCGTGCAGCGGGCTGTTTTTTTGAAATATGCTCTCCAGTAAGCGCTTGGAGATTCGGGCATCAATAATTTCGCCGCTGTTCTGATAGAATTGCTCATCATAATACTTGGCAAATATGATCAGGGCGCCTGTGCGGCTTTTTTGCATGCTTTTACAGGCATCTATTATTGGCTTTATCCTGGCAGAATTGTTTTTGACGATCTCCTTACGGCCAAATAAAAATGACCACCATGCTTTATTCTTTTGCAGGGAGGCGTTTTTGCCGATCAGAAGCAGAAACCTTCGGATCTCCTGTTGAAACACCACGATCAGTGCGATAAAACCGACACTTACAAATCCGCTCAGGATTTCAGTCAGAAGCCGCATGTGTGCCTGCTTTACCACCAGGTAGACCACGTAAATGATTACCAGTCCCAGCAGTATGTTCAGGGCAATCGTCCCCCTGATCAGGTTGTAAATGTAATAAATGATCAGGGCTACCAGGATGATATCAATAATATCCAGCAAACGTAGATCAAGGAAACTGAAATCAAATCCTTCCATGCTGACTAAAGTAAAAATAAATTACGATTTAAGCATAGAATGAAGCTTTTGATTGCTGTTAAATTACTTTTTTAATAATTTTAACAGCTTCAACCGCAGCTTTTACATCATGAACACGCAATATATTTGCCCCTTTCATAAGGGCGATCGTATTGGCTGCGATTGTTCCGTACAGAGCATGTTCAGCATCGGTATCAAGTATTTTATAGATCATTGATTTTCGGGAAAGGCCGGCGAGTATCGGATAGCCTGTAATTTTTAGATACTCAAGATTTTTGAGTATCTCATAGCTTTGAGCGGGTGTTTTGGAAAATCCGAATCCGGGATCTATGATCAGGTCTTTGACCCCCAATTGTATTAATACCTCAATTTTAAGTGCAAAATAATGACAAACTTCGGTCACGATATCCTGATATTTTGCTTTTGAGGCCATTGTTTGTGGAGTGCCCTTCATATGCATCAGAATGTAGGGCACCTTTAGGGATGCAACAGTATCAAACATTTCTGCATCCATTTCACCGGCAGAAATATCATTAATGATATGAGCTCCTTCATTTATTGCAGCCCTGGCAATGCCTGACCTGAACGTGTCAATAGAAAGAATGGCATCCGGGAATTCATGTACAATAAGTTTAACGACCGGGATGAGACGGCTATATTCCTCTTGTTCAGAGATGTGTTCCGCTCCGGGGCGGGAGGAGTAAGCTCCAATGTCGAGAAAATCAGCTCCATCAGATAAGAGCTCCCCTGCCTTTTTCAGTGCCTGAACAGGATCTTTATTCTGTCCTCCTTCGTAAAATGAATCAGGCGTCAAATTTAAGATCCCCATTATTTTAGGATGGGAAAGCTCAATCAGCTTGCCCTGAACATTTAACGATAATTTTTGATGAAAAACTGTATTTTTATCCGCCATTGAAATACAAAATACCGATTAATTCATCGTTCTATCAAATAAAAACAGGGACTTGGCTAAAAATACATCATTAGAGTACGATATAGTGATCAGGGTTTGCAGGGAGCTTTTTCTCAAAAAGACCAAAGATTATGGCACGGCTTGGCGCATTCTTAGAATATCCTCAATAACCGACCAAATTTTTATTAAGGCCCAGCGAATAAGAACCCTTGAGGAAAAAAAAATATCCAAAGTTGGTGAGGATATCACATCGGAGTATATTGGTATCGTTAATTATTGTGTGATCGCAATGTTGCAGCTTGATCTTGATGACGCGCCGGCTGAACTCCCCGCAGATGTGGTGGAAGTACATTTTGATAAAATGGTCAATGAGACAAAAGAATTGATGTTCGCGAAGAATCATGATTATGGAGAGGCTTGGCGGGATATGAGGATCAGCTCGTTAACAGATCTTATACTCATGAAGATACTCCGGGTAAAACAAATTGAAGATAACTCAGGAAAGACCGTAGTCTCGGAGGGGGCCAGGGCAAATTACCAGGATATGCTTAATTATGCCGTTTTTGCCCTTATTAAGCTGGGATGAGGCTCTTTTAAAGTATTTTATCTATAATTAATTATTGTAAAGTGAAAAATTCGTTGCTTGTTTTCAGCCGTATAGCTGTAGGCTTATTGTTTATCTTTTCCGGGCTTATCAAAGCTAACGATCCCCTGGGTTTTGGGTATAAGCTTCAGGAATATTTCGAGGTTTTTCACATTGCTTTTTTGAATGATTATTCAGTTTCTATAGCCATTATACTATGCACATTAGAAATTGTTCTGGGCTCGCTATTGCTTCTGGGATTTTATGCCAGAAAAATCGCCCGGGGCTTATTGTTATTGATCATCTTTTTTACCTTTCTGACTTTTTATTCTGCATTTTTTGAAGTGGTCACTTCCTGCGGGTGTTTTGGCGATGCCATTCCGCTGACCCCATGGCAATCTTTCAGTAAGGATCTTATCCTTCTTTGTCTGATCGTGGTGATCTTTATCCGGAGAAACGATATCAGGCCTCTGACATCTAAAGAAAAGATACAACGGTCTGCTTCTGTTCTGATCCTCGTCTTCTCTTTTGGCTTCGGGCTGTACACCTATAATTTCCTTCCCATTTTAGACTTCCTTCCATATAAGATCGGAAATAATATACCTCAGTTAATGATCACTCCTCCCGGAGCTCCGCTTGATATTTACGAAATCACTTACAGTCTCAAGAATAAAAGTAACGGTGAAACCAAAGAAATGACCGATAAGGAGTACCTGAAGACGGGTATCTGGAAAGATACGAACTGGGAAATCGTGGGTGACCCGGTAAACAGGCTGGTAAAAAAAGGGTATGATGTGAAGATCAAAGACCTGAAGATCGTCGACAGCCAGGGGATAGATTATAATTCCGAAATTTTAGGGAATCCCTATTATAACCTGGTTATAGTTGCCTATGATCTTTCAAAGGTTAATTCTAGGGGTGTGGGCGATCTGAATGCAATTGCGATAAATGCAGCAGAAAATTACAATGTGAGGAGTGTTTTACTGACATCGAATTCAGCCGCAGATGCGCAGACTTTTAGCGAGAAGAACAAGCTTGTGATGGAGGTTTTTTACGCTGATGGTATCCCTCTTAAAAGTATGGTAAGGGCAAACCCGGGCTTGCTCCTGCTGAAGAACGGCGTGGTAATTGATAAATGGCACTTTAATAATTTACCTTCATATAATGAGCTTGCCAGCAAGTATTTAGTAAACAATTAAATTTGTTTTAAATCGACCGGACAGGGAAGATATGCTCCTCGTCGGGTATAAAAATTTTATAAATTTTATGAACGTGTTTCTGATAGGATTTATGGGGAGTGGTAAAACTACCATTGGGAAGAAGCTGGCTAACTATTTAAAATATGAATTTATAGATTTAGATAAATTTATCGAAGCGAGATCGGGAATGAGTATTGTAGATTACTTCGAGGCTCATGGTGAAGACGCTTTCCGGGAATTGGAGCGGGAGATATTGCAGAATACGGCTTTTCCGGAGAATGCGATCATAGCTACAGGGGGAGGGGCGCCCTGTTATAAAGATAATATGGAATGGATGAACAATAACGGCAGCGTTGCTTACCTTTTCTTATCTCCCAAAGCACTTGCAAGCAGGTTGGAGAATTCTACAGCCGACAGGCCGCTGATCCGCAACCTTAAGGGGGAGGAGTTGGTCGACTTTATTGCGGCTAAATTAAAAGAGCGTGAAACTTTCTATAACCAATCCAAGTTTGTTGTCAGCGCCAGCGATTTAACTGCAGAAAGACTAGCGTTTTATTTGAATTTGAGAGCTGAAGTCTGAGGGCTGAAGTCTGAGCCAAGAAGCAAGACCAGGAATCCGATCCGGTATCAAGCTTTATTTTTGCATCATACTTTATGCTACCAGCCTGGTAACCGGTAACAGGCAACTGACGCATTCAACTCAAATAAACCGCGTCAGGCTCAGATTTTACATCCATCACTACATCAACATGTTCTTTTAAGATGGTTGCAAGCTCTAATCCTCGGTAATCGGGAGAGACCGGAAAAATGCGGTGACTTCGGTCTACCAGCACAAGTGTTCTTAATTTCTTTAAAGGGATGTCGAGAAATACACCTAATCCATAAGCTAAGGTCCTGCCGCTGTTCAAAACATCATCCACAAGAATAACTACCTTATTTGAGGCTTCGGCCACCCGGATATCTGTTATCGCCTGCAGGTGGGTACTGTTCTTATCCAGCTCGATCTTCATTAGTGTAACGTTGATCTTTGAGATAGATTCCAAAACTTTTTTCAGGCGCTTGGCTATAGTGTAGCCTTTATCAAAAATGCCCGCCATAATGATCTCGGTCTCATTCAGATTATCCTCCAGTATTTCATAGGCCATACGCTCAATTTTCTGCTGAATTTGCTTTTTATCAAGTATCAATAATTTCTTATTCGCCATGCGCTGTCAAATTTTGCTTTAAAATAGACATTAATACGGAAAGAAAACAAAATTAGCCCCTTCGGGAACAATTACAAAAACGCACATAAACTTGTACGGATCTTTGTATTGCTTTACAAATTTATCCTTCCTGTCGGGAAGTATCAGCCCTTTTTCGCTGAATTCTTCCATGGTTGATGCATGAATACTCCATTCTGTATGAAGTTCATTTTTGTCCAGAATAACTTCTCCCAGCTTTACTTCATGCTGATGTGCAACGAAGATTGGATAGGCAGAAATTCCTTCCACCATAATTTCTACCGCTACCTCTTTGAGTGATTCGGTATAAAACTTAAGATCAGCCTCAAGGCTTTTTAACGGGCTTTCTTTATTTTCTTCGTTATTTCCTTCCGGATTTAACAAGTCTTTAATTTCCATTTCAATCTTCTTATTAAAGAGTAAGCAGATCCTTATTTAACTTCATCAACACTACGTTTTCCACATGCTGAGTATGAGGGAACATATCTACCGGGCGGATGCGTATCACCTCATATTTAGTTTTCAGAAGTGCAATATCCCTGGCCTGAGTTGCAGCGTTGCAGCTTACATAAACAATTTTATCGGCCTCCATTTCGAGTAAGCGGTTAACAACATCCTGGTGCATTCCCGCACGTGGCGGATCAGTAATAACCACATCTGGCTTACCATTTTCTTCCATGAATTCCGCTGTCAGAATATCTTTTATGTCGCCTGCAAAAAAACTGGTGTTGGTGATGTTATTGATTTCAGAATTTATTTTAGCATCTTCAATCGCCGTCGGGACATATTCTATTCCAATAACATGTTTTACATCAGCGGCAATAAAATTGGCAATTGTGCCTGCTCCTGTGTATAGATCGTAAACCAGTTCATCACCTTTAAATCCAGCAAAATCCTTTGTTATTTTATAAAGTTCAAAGGCCTGCTCTGAATTGGTCTGGTAGAAAGATTTGGGGCCGATCTTGAATTTAAGCCCGTTCATATTCTCGAAAATGTGGTCAGGACCTGCATAAATATGGATGTCCTGGTCAAATATCGTGTCATTCTTCTTCTGATTGATAATATACAGAAGAGAGATGATAGCGCTGAATTCTGATTTTAGAAATTCCATCAGTTCCCTGATCTGTTCCTCCCGGGGATAAGCGAATACAACGATAACCATCAGTTCACCAATGCTCGAAGTTCTGATGATGAGGTTTCTTAACACGCCTTCATGACTCCGTAAATTATAGAAGGACATTCCTTTTAACAGTGCGTATTCCCGAACCTTATTACGAATCTCATTGGATGGGTCTGCTTGCAGATGACAATGTTCTATGTCCAGGATCTTGTCGAACCTGCCCGGAATATGGTATCCGAGGGCATTCATTTCCATCTCCTGCTCACCGTGCATATCGCCGTCGGTCAGCCAGCGTTTGTCTGAGAACGTGTATTCGAGCTTATTTCGGTAGTAACGTGATGCTTTAGATCCGAGAATGGTTTCCATGCCGGCAACCTCAACTTTCGCTAGTCTTTGCAAGGCATCACTCACACTTTTCTGCTTAAACTGAAGCTGAGACTCATACGTAAGATGCTGCCATTTACATCCGCCGCAAACTCCAAAATGCTGACAGAAAGGCTCTGTACGATGCTCTGAAGGCCTAACTAAATTTTGGATGCGGCCTTCGAAGAATTTTTTCTTTCTTCGTACCAGTTCTACATCAACAATATCTCCCGGGACAGCTTTGTCGATGAATATAACCAGATCATCCGACTTACCTATACCCTTACCTTCTTCAGCAATATCAATTACTTCAATGTTTTGCAAAAACTTTTTATCAGCCGGCACTTTTTTCATGAGCGGCAAAATTAAAGAAATTTATTTTAGGAAGATGAAATTGGACGGCGTGGGAAATTGATCCATGTAAAATACAGGATTCTTACATTGTCGAAAGAAAGTTCAGTTGAAAAGATTCAACAAAAAACGCATTAGTTTTTCTGTTGGGCCTTCGAAATCAAACTGCTCATCAATCAAACTTGAAAACTCTAAAATTTCCCGACTCATGATATTTTTATTGCTTTTTATATCAAATATAGCAATAAAAATACTAAAAACCAAATAGGTATAAATTCTTAATAATTTCTTAACACGGTATTATTTTACCGCTGCCTTAACGAGATATGGCAGGATCTCTTTTTGGAAAGAGATAAAATTCTTCCGGACATCCGAATCGCTAACAGATGTGAAGGCAAAAGAAAAGACGATGCTCTTACTTGCTTTGATCAGGAATCTGAGACGGGCCTTATAATCGGCTGCTTTAAACAGTTTCGTTTCATTAAATGAATGGATCAAGAGGTTTTCAAGATCATCAGAAAGCGTTTTCAGGAATTCCTGGGAGTTAGCGGATTCGCGGATAAATTCCCAGCCGATAAATTCATTACATACTGTATAGGATAGCCTGCTGGTTTTCAAGATTATACTGCTGAGATAGGCCTCTTCATCCAGGTCTTCCGAAGGATTATGAATGATCTCGTGGACACTATGCTGTATATATTCCATTAAAATGGCCTGCAGAAGAAGTTCCTTACTTTCAAAGTATTTGTAAATGGTAGCCTTCGCGATCTTCGCACGTTTGGCAATTTCATTCACACTGGTCTTATGATAACCATACTTCCGAAAGAGATCCTGAGCAGCTTTTTTTATACTTTCCTTAATTTTATCGACTTCCATTTTAATTTCTTACAGTCAGCGTAAAATTAGTAATTATTACCTGATATTCTTTGAGTGGCCTTTTTGCCGGGGCTTTTACTGGTGAGCCGTCATATAATGAGAATTTAGCGCCGCTACATGGGTCGGTGGCTGTGAGATTAGGATCATCCGGTACTACAGCGCAACGCTGCTGCGGGTTTACAGAACTGCAGCGATCATAAGCAACGAAATCATTGTTTGCCCGGCGATAGATGATAAGCCCGGCCACACCTGTGTCGTCACCTTTATTGACGACCAATAATCCATTGGTACTTTTTATGCTAAACTCCTGCAGGGTTATTTGATAATTTACATAAGCCTCGGGAATCCTGTCTTCCTTATCCTTACTGCAGGAGAACAGCACTAAAATTATCCATATGATCCCCCACCGCAGATTCATTAGATCATTTCCGATTGAAATTGTTTTAGAAAGCGCACATCATTCTCAGAAAATAAGCGCAGATCCTTTATCTGGTATTTGAGGTTTGTGATTCGCTCAATACCCATCCCGAAAGCATACCCGGTATATTTTTTACTGTCGATATTTATGTTTTCCAAGACATTGGGGTCTACCATTCCGCATCCCAGAATCTCTACCCAACCGCTGTGTTTACAAAACTGGCAGCCATCGCCTTTGCATATCGTGCAGGAAATATCCATTTCTGCCGAGGGCTCAGTAAAAGGAAAATAAGATGGACGGAACCGGACTTTAGTGCCTTCACCAAAAAGCTCCTGAACAAAATAAAACAGCGTTTGCTTCAGATCAGCAAATGACACATTTTCATCAATGTACAATCCTTCAACCTGGTGGAAAAAGCAATGTGCACGCGCAGAAATTGCTTCATTCCGGTAAACCCTGCCAGGCATAATAGCCCTGAATGGAGGTTTACCAGCTTCCATCATTCTTACCTGTACCGAAGATGTATGGGTGCGTAAAGCGATATCTCCATTTTGGCCGCCCTTCTTTATGAAGAATGTATCCTGCATATCACGTGCTGGATGTTCCTCCGGGAAATTCAAAGCTGAAAAGTTATGCCAGTCGTCTTCAATCTCCGGGCCTTCAGCGACATGAAACCCCAGCTTGTTGAAGATCCCAATGATTTCTTTCCTTACAAGAGATAGGGGATGACGTGAGCCCAACTCAAACCCCTCACCGGGCAAGGTCATGTCCAGATCAGAACCTGAACTGTGCTGTTCTGTCTCAAAGCTGTCTTTCAGCAACTGATGTTTTGCTTCAGCAGTTTGCTTAAACTCGTTCAGTACTTTTCCTAAAACCCGCTTCTCATCTGATGAAACCGTCTTAAATTCTTCAAACAGATCTTTAACGATACCTTTTGTGCCTAAGAATTTTATTCTGAAAGCTTCCAGGTCCTCTGCATTTTTCGGCTGAAAGGAATCTATTTCCGTGGTGTACCGGGATATTTTTTGTTGCATTGTAATTTAGTGATTAAAAAAATGTTCTGCCGTCATTACGGGTATCGAAGAATGCTTATAATCCTTTAAGTTCCGGCTTAAAATCTTTACGCAATGATTCTTTTTAGCCACATGATATTGAATTTGCATCTTCAAAATCTTCAAATTTATTGGTTAGGCCATATTCTATAGCATCAAATTCCAACGGCAAAATCCGGATGTATTTTAGTAGTACCGCTAAGCATTCATTTGCATAGTTCTTGTCGCGTTGTTTGGATATAATGTAATGCAAATTCGCCATGACTAAAGCAGAAGTATGCAAACTGAGGTATTCGCTCAAATCAATGTCAAATAATTTTATAGCATGTTGAGAATAAGGTTTTCGGTCAAAAAATAAATCTAGCAGGATATCCGAATCAATAAATAGTTTTTCAGAGTCCATATTTCTCCTTCAAATGGTCAGATTTCATTTCTCTCAATTGTTTTTTTGAAATAGCCGGACCCTTCAAGATTCCTATTAAACTTTGTATTTCATGGGGTATATTAGCCTTTAAATTATCTTTTGGGGTCTCATTTTCAATTGACTTTTCTAAAAAATCCTGAATCAGTCTTGACAAGCTGATGTTCCTGTTTTTTGCGTATTTCTTAGCACGGTACACAACTTCTGGTTCCATGCTGAGTGTTAATTTTGTAGTAGCCATACTCAAAAGTATTATACGTACAAATATAAAAAATTTATACGTGATATTAAATTGTACCCAGCTCTTTCCCAACCTTTGTAAATGCGGCAATAGCTTTATCCAGGTGTTCTTTATCATGAGCCGCAGACAACTGAACACGGATCCTGGCTTTTCCCTTAGGAACCACCGGGAAGTAAAACCCGATCACATAAATACCTTCTTCTAAAAGCTTAGCTGCAAAGTCCTGCGCGAGCTGTGCTTCATAAAGCATAATGGGTACAATTGGGTGGACGCCGGGTTTGATGTCAAATCCGGCGGCAGTCATTTTTTCCCTAAAATATTTCGTGTTTTCCTCCAGTTTATCCCTAAGGTCTGTCGTTTCACTCAGCATATCCAGCACAGCTATGGATGCTCCTACAATGGAAGGGGCTAATGTGTTTGAAAACAAGTATGGCCTTGAACGCTGGCGCAGCATGCTGATCACTTCTTTCGGTCCGGAAGTAAAGCCTCCTGAGGCACCTCCCAAAGCTTTTCCCAAGGTTCCGGTGATGATATCCACTCTTCCGATCACGTTATGATGTTCATGTGTACCTCTTCCTGTTTTTCCCAGAAAGCCTGATGAATGGCATTCATCGATCATGACGAGCGCATTATATTTATCGGCAAGATCACAGATCTTATCAAGCTGGGCTATTGTTCCATCCATGGAGAAAGATCCATCGGTAACAATAATACGGTGGCGTAAATTCTGGGTTTCCACGAGTTTAGCCTCAAGATCAGCAATGTTATCATGTTCATAGCGGTATCGTTGGGCTTTGCACAAGCGTACTCCGTCAATGATCGAAGCATGGTTCAGTGTGTCCGAGATAATTGCATCCTCTTCATTAAACAAGGGTTCGAATACGCCGCCATTGGCATCAAATGCTGCTGCATAGAGGATCGTATCTTCAGTTCCAAGAAATTTGGAGATCTTTTCCTCAAGTTCTTTGTGAATATCCTGGGTTCCGCAGATAAAGCGTACTGATGACATCCCAAAACCATGAGAATCTATGGCCTTTTTGGCTGCTTCGATCACTTTGGGATGAGAAGAAAGGCCCAAATAGTTGTTTGCGCAAAAATTAATAACTTCCTGGCCACCCTTAACTTTAATATCTGCTCCCTGGGGAGATGTGATTATCCTTTCACGTTTATAAAGGCCCGCTTTTTCAATATCGTCCAGCTCTTTTTCCAGTATCGGTTTTAGTGTTTTGTACATAAGATCGCATTTGAATCTGCAAAATTACGAATTCTACAGACTTTAACCTTCCCTAACAAAAGATCTATACGTATATACGTAATTTGCGTAACCTTTTACATTAATATTCGTCTTGATCCTATGAAGTTTCTCTTTACCTGCCTGCTTGCTTTCGTTTCATTTGCCCTATCGGCGCAGTCATTAACCTTGCGGGGTAAGATCACCGATCAAGAGGGCCAGGCAATACCCTTTGCGAGTGTTTATGAGAAGAATACCACTATTGGAACTTCAGCCAACAGTGAAGGCGAATATTCTCTTAAGTTAAATATTGGAAAACATGAGCTGTATTACCGGGCCATTGGATACAGGCAGGAGACCAGAGAAATTGATCTGAGAAGTAACTATAATCTTGATGTAAGCCTTGCTCAGGCAGTTTTTGAGCTGGCGGATGTTATTGTCCGATCTGGTGGAGAGGATCCTGCCTATGAAGTGATCAGAAATGCTGTCAGGAAAAGGAAGGCTCACCTTCGTGAGGCGGATGAATATAGTACAGACGTTTATATCAAAGGCATGCAGAAAATGCTTGCAGCGCCAAAGAAATTCCTGGGCAAGAATATTGACGATATGAGCAAGGAGATGGGTTTGGATTCGAACCGTACCGGTATTCTGTACCTCTCTGAATCAGAATCGCGTCTAAACTACATGCAGCCCAACAGCTATCACGAGGAGATGATCTCGTCCAAAGTTTCAGGAAGCAACCGTGCCTTCAGCTTTAATCGGGCTTCTGAAATAAACATTAACTTCTATGAGAATATCATCAATATGGAGGGTTTGAGCAACCGACCTTTCATATCTCCGATAGCCGAAAATGCGCTGTTTTATTACGATTATAAGCTCATCGGAACCAATATGGAAAATGGTGAGCTGGTGAATAAGATCGAGCTGATACCCAAAAGAGGTGCTGATC
The DNA here is from genome assembly GCA_037719315.1 of Daejeonella sp. GTDB lineage: Bacteria > Bacteroidota > Bacteroidia > Sphingobacteriales > Sphingobacteriaceae > Daejeonella. The sequence continues at coordinate 3,809 of JBBJNR010000049.1, read as the reverse complement.
CTGTATTTAGAGGTAATATATACGTCATAGAAGACAGCTGGAGAATACACAGTTCCGATCTTTATATTACTAAACAGGCAAATATCAACTTCGTGGACACATTAAATATCCGACAGCAGTATATCCCTGTCAGTTCCAGGGTATGGCTGCCATCTTCAATCAGATACGATTTTACCGGTGGGATATTTGGTTTTCGCTTCGGCGGATATTACCTCGCCCTGTATAAAAACTATGACCTTAACCCGGGCTTAAGCAAGAAAGATTTTGTTGAAGTATTGAAGATCACCCGGGAGGTCAATAAGAAAGATAGTGCATATTGGACGCAGGCGCGCCCTGTGCCGCTTACAGAAGAAGAAAAGACTGATTATGAGAAGAAGGCTGTTCTGGCTTTGAAAAGAGAGTCAAAACCATATCTCGATTCGCTGGATAAAGTTCACAATAAATTTAGACCTATCCAGTTTGTTATCGGTTCTGGTTATAGCCCAAGGAACCGTTTTAAAAAAGAGTATTACAGCTTCAGTTCGCTGATCAACTCTGTTTTTTATAATACTGTTGAAGGGTTTGGAATTAACTACCAGGCTACCTATTCAAAACGCCTGGATTCGCTGACCAATAAATTTGTAAATTTTGCAGGCAAGGTACGGTATGGACTTTCCAGTGAAAAGTTCTATGCGAGCGTTTCAGGCAATGTTCCGGTACAGGCTTCGACTTTTTCTTTTAATCTCGGCTCCGATGTTCTCGACCTGAATAACCAGGGCAGTATAAGCCAGTTGGGTAATTCGATCAACTCACTATTTTATGAGCGTAACTTTCTGAAATTGTATGAGAAGAAATTTGTCTCCTTGTCTTTGTCACAACGTTTTGGAGGATTTATGGGGAGCGTTACCACCGAATGGGCAAACCGAACGACCTTAGATAATACATCAGATTATACTATCCGTGATCTCAAGGATCGGGTTTTCACATCGAATAATCCATTTGCGCTGATCCCGGGAAGCGGTAGTATACTGTTCCCTGAAAACCAGTCGTTTAAACTATCTTTCCGGGGAACTTATGATTTCAGTAACAAATACGCCACCTATCCATCCGGAAAGATCCATCAGCCCTCAAAATATCCGAGGTTAGGCCTCACTTATGTAAAGGGATTAAATGGAGTTTTGAGTTCAGACGTCGATTATGATCTTTTGTCTGTTGATCTGACTAAATCGGATATTAAGCTCGGAATGTACGGGCAATTTAAATTCTGGGTAGGAGCAGGTAAATTCCTGAATGATAAAAGCCTTTATTTTCCCGATTTCAAACATTTTGTAGGTAACCTCAGCCTGAGTTATATTCCTAAGATCAATAATTTCCTGTTCCTGGATTTCTATAAAAACAGCGCTGCCGACAAATTTGCAGAAGCGCATTTAGAGCATAATTTTTCGGGATTTATTACAAACAAGCTTCCTTTGATTCGCAAGCTGAAACTGAAGGAAATAGTTGGGTTCAACTACCTGGCTACGCCAGCATTGAAGAATTACAACGAGGTGTATTTTGGTTTAGAATACCTCACTTTTCGAGTGATGTACGGGATGGCGTATGCGAATGGGACGAAGGTTGATAAGGGGATTAGGATTGCATATGGGTTTTAGTGGTTGCATTTTTCCCTGAATAGAAGTTAATGAACTTAACCCGGCATCTTCAAATGTCCCTGCTTCTGATACGCTGTTTGGAGCCAGTTTTACGTTATCCCCTATCTTTTTGCCATTTCATAGATCCGGATTGGGCAAAGGCGAGGACTGCATTCTGATTTACAGAATCTTTATGTTTGCAAATTGAAAACTTTAATTACATTTGTTAGGATGAAAATCCTTGTAAAGAAGACGATTCTGTTTTATATCAAAAAATATCCAATTGCCGAAACGCAATTATTGATTTGGCATAATGAGTTTTCCAAGGTTGAAATAAAAAACTTTAATGAACTTAAAAAAATTTACGGAAACGCAAGCATTGTAAATAACAACCGGGTTATTTTTAATATTAAAGGCAACGATTTCCGGTTAGTTGTTTCAATAAATTTTCTGCAAGCGGCCTGTTATATCATTTGGTTTGGGACACACAAAGAATATGACAAAATCAATGTAGAAACTATAGCATTTGATACTGCAATCTTAACAGATAAAAAATGATTACTATGAACTGGAAAGTATTAAAATCAGAAGGCGATTATAACAAGGCCTCGATGCGGATGATGGAAATTTTTCATGCAGAACCAGGCACGCCAGAAAGTGACGAGTTAGATTTGCTTATGGTGCTGGTAAAGGACTATGACGATAAACATTATCATTTACCTGAACTTGATGCTTTGGAAGTTATAAAGTACAAAATGCAGGAAATGGGAATGAAAGCAAAAGATCTTGAGCCGATAATCGGAAGCAAAGGTCATGTTTCTGCAATTCTTTCGGGAAAGCGAGAAATCACTTTAAAAATGGCACAAAAATTAAAGAATTACTTCCGCATTCCCGCAGACGTATTTTTGCATAGCGCATGAATACTATGTGTGATTTGATCGTCCTGATTTTCCCAATGATAGAATAGGATTTCTGTTAACGTTCCGCAGATTTTCGATGGGCAGGCTCTTTAGTACAAATGTTTCTATTGCAAATGTGCTGTTACCGCCGCGCCCGACTGAACGTCGTTCGGGCGGGATTCGTTATTCTTCTCTGTCCATAATCTTTTTTGTTTATTGTCTTACCATGGATTAGTCCCTGTTTGGCTGTCTGCGATATTTGTTTTGCGAAAAATGTTGGTGTCATACTCAAGTATTATTTTCTCTTATTTATTGCAAATATCAATAATGAAGAAATAATACACATTACTAAAGCACTAATGATAAGTGAATTCTCTTTTTGTGAAATTCCAATAAAGAAATCGCCGATAAACATTACTAAAAAGAAGATATATGCAATTGTCAGCATAGGAATTGATTTTTTAAATGTCGCAAAAGCAAAGATAACACCAAGGGCAAATTGCCGGGCAGCCCACATATAAATTAAGTAGTCAACGCCTTTTGCGTTAAGGTCAACTGTTTCCACAACCGATTGCGGTGAAAAGAATAATAATAAACTTACCATAACTTCCATTAATGCAAAAAGCCCTGATACTATAATTATCCATTTGGGTAATGATTTCTGTCCCTCTGTCATAATTTATTTTGTTTTTTACTTGTTTTCTGTGTTTGATGTTTGAAATGACGGTCGGTACAATGACCGCTAATGTTTTTCGGCTTGGCGACGTTGCGGATCTTCAGGACTAAAGTTGATACGACGCACGTCAGCCGCAGTATTGCCAAACCATGTTATAACCAGTGCTTTTTACTTTTGTCGTCTCTATAAACAAAATTTTCTGCTCACAGTGTTACTAACTTATTTTATTTTTTTAGCCTTTAAAATTGAATAAATGCCTGCGATAATCATTGGAAAGGTTAACCCCCAGCAAAAAAAACCGCTATTATCTTGTTCTTTTAGCGAATAAACTAATATGGCAAAACTTATAAATAGTCCTAGTCCTGCAAGAAGGATACCCAAAATCACAAATAATATTTTTCTTGCCATAATCTTATTTCATTCAATTCTCAATGGAAGATACCACCTAAACCAAATATCTTGTGGCAAATGAAAGTCGTTCCGTATGCTGGAGTACTATCTGAAAGTTTCCCCATCAGTTAACGAACCGCCGTATACGAGACCCGTACGTACGGTGGTGTGAGAGGCGTGCCCAATGCTATTAAGTTAGTTTAAATCATTGATTATCAATTATTTATGTTATAT
>JBBJNR010000048.1:0-28258 GCA_037719315.1 Daejeonella sp. | reverse complement strand
CCGTTCATATATTAGTGTTGGTGCCATGTGCAGGGACGGCCTCCTGAGATTTGGCTTAAAGGCGCACTTTATTCTCTGTATTAACATTTCATACAGCAAGTGGTCAAGCAATCCGGAGAAGTGGCGCAGATCCATTCATCATTTCACTGACCTTCACCCGGCTTGGATTGCACCAACAGAATAAAGGGTGGATTTACAACAAATATCAGGGAGGCGCGGCTGTTATTCACCTTCTGTTGTTTTTTTAAGGTGTTCATGGTCTCCCTTTGGCGGCATGCCTAATTCCAGCTGAGGGGAAAGTAGGTGCCCTCCCGCGGCATCAGCGGGCAGAGCTAAGTAACATCATATATTTTATTTTAACCGCACAACAGTAAATCATAACACGAAACTCATAGATCATCATCAGTTACCCGAAATCACACCGCAGCCAATCCTGCTTCCCGCATTTCCGGTAGGTTGGGTTGTGTAATCATCTACTCCGGAATGAACGATAACCGCACGTCCAAGAACATTGGTTTTGTCGTCGCCGCCGATGGTCCACCGGTTAGAAGATACAGTAACAGCGCCTGCGCCCTCAGCATTCAGCTGTACGTTACCGATATCCCCTGAATGGTACGCTGCCGAACCCCATTTCCCGTGCGCTTCGTTTGTAGGATTCCAATGTCCATGCGCGCCTTTTCCCGCATCACCGCAGTCGCCATGCTCATGGAAATGAACAGCAACAGACTTATTGGCCATTTTAGGAAAATTAAGGCTCAGGCTCATTTCAACAGTTCCATCATCTTTCTTTGTAAATTCTACCCGTCCGCTTCCGCTGGTGTCTGATTTGGTGGCGCTAAGATCAGCATGGGCTTTGTCAGCCATGCCAGACATTGTCGACATGCTGTCGGCCCCCGACATATCATTGTGCATTGCTGATGAATCAGCTGCATCAGTTGAATTCTCTCTGTTTGTGCAGGCAGCCATTACTACAATAAATAATGATAAGGTCAGCCAGAATGATGTTTTTTTCATAATAAGGAATTTAGGATTACACATTTTTAACAAATTGTAAGTTACATAGTTTTAATTAAAAGCCTGTGATGGATCAGGGGAACAGTTTAGCCTTTATTTCAAATAATAAAGGATATTTTTGCTTAATAATGCACCACAAATTTCCGGAAATTGACCAGCAAGGTATTATTAATTACCCCTCCTTTTACTCAGTTAAATACGCCATACCCAGCAACGGCCTATTTAAAGGGCTTTCTAAATTCAAGAAATATCTCGTCCCATCAGTCTGATCTCGGGATAGAGGTCATACTACAATTGTTTTCAGGCCCTGGTTTGAAGGATATTTTCAGGGATGCTGAAAGTTGTTCAAGGCCCTTAAGCGATAATTCTAAGAGAATCGTTGCCTTAAAAGATCATTATATCAGCACGGTCGATGCGGTTATATCATTCCTGCAGGGCAAGAATCCAACGCTATCACACCTGATCTGCATGGATGATTTTTTACCGGAAGCTTCACGCTTCAGCCAGGCAGATGATCTTGAACTGGCCTTCGGCACGATGGGAATGCAGGATAAAGCTAAACATCTTGCCACTTTATATCTTGAGGATATCTCAGACCTTATTGTAGAATGTGTGGATCCAAATTTTGGATTCAGCCGCTATGCAGAGCGTTTGGGGAGATCTGCTTCGAGTTTCGATGAATTATATGAATATCTGCAGCACAAAAATACTTACATAGATGATCTGCTCATTGATACTTTAAAGGAAAAGATGAACAGGATCCAGCCCGGAATGGTTTCTTTTTCAGTACCCTTCCCCGGCAATCTGTATTCCGCATTTCGCTCGGCACAATGGATCAAAAGCAACTTTCCGGATGTTAAGATCGCTATGGGCGGGGGCTTCCCAAATACCGAATTACGCTCTGTTTCTGATCCGCGTGTCTTTGAATTCTTTGATTTTATCTGCCTGGATGATGGGGAAGCGCCAATGGAGCACCTGGTCGAATTCATGGACGGGAAACGAAACGCCACCGAACTAAAAAGGACCTTCGCCCTTGTGGACGGATGTGTCACTTACTGTAATGGAAGTACCTCAAAAGACTACAAGCAGTTTGAGACCGGGACTCCTGATTATGCAGATCTGTTGCTAGACCAATATATTTCGGTGATCGAGATCGTCAATCCGATGCATAGGATGTGGAGTGATGGACGATGGAACAAGCTTACGATGGCTCACGGATGCTATTGGGGAAAATGTACTTTCTGTGATATTTCACTCGATTACATCAAAGTTTACGAGCCGGTTGCGGCAGGCTTGCTTTGCGACAGGGTCGAGGCGATGATACTGCAAACCGGTCAGAACGGGTTCCATTTTGTGGATGAAGCAGCGCCGCCTGCCCTGATGCGTTCTTTTGCCCTGGAGATCTTAAAGAGGAAATTGACGATTAGCTGGTGGACAAATATTCGCTTTGAAAAAAGCTTTACAAAAGATCTGTGCCTGTTGCTGAAAGCCTCGGGGTGCATTGCAATTTCCGGCGGACTTGAAGTGGCTTCGGATCGCTTGCTGGAACTTATTCAGAAAGGTGTAACTGTGGAACAGGTTGCCAGGGTTACACATAATTTTACGGAATCTGGAATAATGGTCCATGCCTACCTGATGTATGGTTTTCCGACACAGACCGCCCAGGAAACAATTGATTCATTGGAAATAGTACGTCAGATGTTTGAGGAAGGCATACTTCAATCCGCATTCTGGCACCAGTTTGCGATGACGGCGCACAGCCCGGTTGGCATGTTCCCCGGCCAATTCAACGTGTTAAAAGCAAGTGAAGCGACCGGAAGCTTTGCCAATAATGATATTTTTCATGAGGATCCAGGCGGAACAGATCATGAACTATTTAGCTATGGGTTAAAAAAATCACTTTTCAATTACATGCATGGGGTTTGTTTCGATCATCCATTACAGAAATGGTTTGAACATAAGGTTCCCCGGACATCGATACGTCCTGGTTTTATTTCGAATTCACTTTCCAGGGAAGAATCGTTCCTGGTGCGACCGGATGCTAAACTGTTATGGCTGGGATCTAAACCTGCGGTTGAATTCTACACCCGGAGTAGAAAGGGAAAACAATGGGCAATGGCCGAACTGAGGTTCGTTGATAAGAGATCAGGATTTACCATACATGTGGACCAGGGGCCTGCGCAATGGCTTATTAACCTTCTGGAGAGTATCAGCCCTGCTAATCCTGAGAGATTAAATTTCCAGAGGGCAAAGGAAGATTTTGAAAAAGCAACCGGACAGGATTTTGAGCCGTTCTGGTATGGGAAGGCCGTTAATACCTTACGCCAATCCGGGTTGCTTGTTCTTTGACATCAAGGCTTAGCCGCAATGCTTTGTAAACATAGGAGCGCGCAAAGGTTTGACTTGTCCTATGCGGTTAATACTTCTTCACAAAAGAAAATGAATTGTATTTTTGATCTGCGTGAAAGTAATCCATATAAATACATATGCCGGAAACGGCGGGGCTGGAAAAGCCTGTTTGCGTTTAAACGAAGCTCTTAAAAAGCAAGGCTTAGACTCACATGTCGCAGTAAACTTCCTATTCAGGAATAATCCTGGCGTCCATAATCTTTCTGAAGGGTTTTTTTCGAAATGGTTTACTGCAGCGTGTATTGTTCTGGAGGGCATAATGTCCAGGCTTTATACCAAGCCATTGCTCATACCCTTCTCCGTGCCGTTCCGGGGAAAGGATATTTCGAATAACCCCTTAATCAGATCTGCAGATATCATTCATCTTCATTGGGTAAATCATGCTTTCTTAAAGCCGGAAGATATCGCTGCTTTAGGCCGTTTAAATAAACCTATCGTATGGACCTTTCATGACAGTAATGCATTCACCGGGGGTTGTCATGTGCGATACAGCTGCGACCATTATCAAAATGAGTGCGGCAATTGCCCGCTTTTAAAACATCCCGGGCCCGGCGATAAATCCCATTCCATTTGGATCCGGAAATATAAAGCATACCAGGATCTCCGGTTAAACATCATTGCCCCAAGTACGTGGATGGCTGCATCAGTAAGGAAAAGTAAATTGCTTGGAACAAAAAATATTGTTAGTATCCCAAACACACTGGATATGGCCGTATTTAAGCCCTTGCAAAAATCTGAAGCCCGAAAGAAATGGGGTATCTCTCCCGATAAATTTATCATTATGAGTGGATTTATGCCTTCAAGAAAGGATATGCATAAAGGGACTTCTTACCTGATTGAAGCTCTTGAAATTCTTGCTGTTGATCCGGGTATTGACAGGAACAGCATAGAATTGGTGATCTTTGGCAACAGGGATGATAAAAATGTCGCAGCCTTTCCTGTTTCAACTAAATTTCTGGGGACAATTTCGGGCGAAGAGGAACTGGCATCTTGCTACAATGCCGCGGATGTGTTCCTTGCTCCTTCCCTGGAAGATAATTTGCCTTACACGGTCATGGAAAGCTTGTCCTGCGGTACGCCCGTCGTTGCCTTTACAACAGGTGGGATACCTGATATGGTGCAACATCTGTATAACGGCTACCTGGCCGAATACCGTTCATCCGAAGATCTTGCAGCAGGGATCAAATGGGTATTGGACCATTCGGAGAGAGGCGTTTTGGGAAGGAATTCACGGAAGTATATGGAGGATAACTTTTCCGAAGATGTCATAGCGAGGCGGCATATTGAATTATACAATTCTTTGATAAACGATCATCATGTTCAGGCCTAAATTAAGCGTCATTACTGTCGTGTATAACAACGTGCGGGATATTAGGCGCACGGTACAATCTGTGCTTAATCAAACGTATCCGGATATTGAATATCTCGTAATCGATGGGGCGTCAACGGATGGTACAAAGGACGTTTTAATGCAATATGAACCCCGGCTTGGTAAATTGATCTCCGAAAGGGATAATGGTATCTATGACGCAATGAACAAGGGGCTGGCTCTGGCGACAGGCGACTATGTACTGTTCATGAATTCAGGTGATGAGTTGTATGCAGCAGACACCGTTGAAAAGGTTTTTGCTTCATCCCCCGGCGCAGATATTTATTATGGGGAAACTGAGATGTATGACGCCAGCTGGAAGAGCATGGGGCGAAGGAGGCACCGCACGCCGGATCATTTTACCTGGAGTGATTTTAAATATGGGATGAGCATCAGTCACCAGGCTATTTATGTCCGGAGATCTCTGGCAGAACGGTATGACCCTGTATATAAACTGAGTGCAGATATTGACTGGATCCTGAAAGCAGCGAAAAAAGCCAATAAAATAGTTAACACGCAGATATGTGTGGCTAAATACCTGCTCGGCGGGATGTCAAAGCAAAAGCATCGCGAAAGCCTGATCGAGCGCTTTCATATTTTTTCAAAGCATTATGGTTTGGCTGCAAATCTTCTTAATCACGGTGTGATAGCGGGAAGGCTTTTGTTTTATTATTTCAGGCATGGGAAGACGAATGATTGATCAGGAATTACCGTGGTATTACGAATATATATTTTTGTCATTGCGAGCGTAGCGCGGCAATCCCTAGTCGTCAGGAGATTGCCGCGGTCGTGCCTCCCTCGCAATGACAAAGGGAATGACAAAGGGCAATGACAAAGGGCAATGACAAAATCGCAGATCCTCCTTACAATGATTAAGCGTTGACACGAGTTCCTCGATCGCCCTGGAGGGGCGTCCGGGAAGAATCCGGAGCTTTTACCTCTCTATAAATCGCGTAAGCTAATGCCAGGACAAGTAAGACCGATGCAATAAGAGAAACGAGTTCACCGGTATAATACGAAGACGGCTCAAATTTAAATTCCAGCTTATGGTTACCTCCCGGCAGCTGCGCGGCCCTAAGAAGATAATTAGCCCTGAAGTAAGGGATCTTTTCCCCATCAACATAAGCGTTCCAGCCTTGTTTATACCAGATTTCAGAAAACACCGCCAGGGCGTCCTTCCCGGAAGAATATTCATAGGTCATGTGGTCAGGATGGTAAGACGTCAGGCGAATAAATCCATTCGGATCATAGCCGGTCCTACCCACATCGATCAGGGGCTTAAACTCTTCCGACACGATCATCACTTTCCTGGGATCAAAACTGCTGATCGCCGCCATTTCCTCGTCTGCATTTTTAACATAAGTTACCGCCGGAACAAACCATGCATTTCCTGAAGCTGTGGCCCTGTTCTGGATGCTTTGCTTCTGACCGGTTTGGTCGGATGTGATCAGGTATTTGGTATTGAGCATATCCAGGACATCCTCATTAATTGATCCGTTGAACTGCTTATCAAGCAATTCCTGGTAGCGTTTCAGCTTGGCGGCGTGGTATCCGCCAAGGCTTTTATGAAAATACGATGGCGTTGAACTCAGGAACGGACTACCTGAACTCAGGTCGAAAACGCGGTAATGGGAAGTATCGCGCATAATGAGTTGGTCAACATCCCGCGCCTGAAATTGCTGTGCAAGAACATTCTTCTCTACGAATTTATCATTGTTCAAGTACCTGCGATCGATATTCCACATATCTCCAAGGATTACCGCAGCAAGCAGAATGAATACAATTTGCGGGCTTAGCTTTTTGTTAATGAGGGCCCAGACTAAAGCAGCGCCTATAAGCACAAAAATCAGGGAACGTATGGCGTCCATACGCGCCAGGCTAATACGGTCCTGTATCAAGGCGTTTGCAATAGAATCAGCGAAAGGGCGGTCGCCATTTGTTACCTGGGTAAGCTGTTCTATAAACTGGCTGTGATTCGCCGTTTTGAAATTCAAAAATACAGATGGTAGGACAATCAGGACCAGCAGGAGCCCGCCGCTGATATAAAGCGAATACAACAAGTGTTTAGTCTGCTTCTTTGGATCTTCGGTATGGAATGCAAGCTCTTTTACTGCAAGGGTCGCTAATACAGGAATCAAAAATCCTGCAATCACCAGGATGGATTCAACAGCCCTGAACTTATTATATAGCGGGAAATAATTGAAAAAGAGATCCGATAAGAATGGCAAGTGTCTTCCGAAAGACAATAGCAGGCATAAAAGCGTCGCGCTAAGGATCCACCATTTGATCCGGTGTTTTATGATAAATAACCCAAGGATGAAGAGAAAGCAAATGATCGCACCAAAATACCAGGGTCCAGAGGTAAATTGCTTATCGCCCCAATAGGTACTCAGTCCGAGCTGCGACAATTGCTGCATTGCAGGAATTACCTGCTCCGGCGGAACTCCCTTTGCCGTTAAAGCCTTTGCAACTTCAGAGTCTGCATCTAAGCTGGCAGTTCCGGACGCACCGCCATAAGCATTGGGAACAAGGAAGGTCAGGCTTTCGCCGATACCCTGGCTCCACTGGTACGCGTAATCCTTATCCAGCCCGGTATTGGGTTGCGTTTTATCTGTAGTCAGATTAGATTTTCCCCGGATAGTCTCCATGCCGTATTCATAGGTTGTCCACAGCATGCCGGCATTCACGGCTATAGCCAGGAGGGCTGCAACTGCCAGGTAACCAAATGATTTGAGGAAATCACGGGAGGATTTCGCCTTTATAGCGTGATAAAGTTCTATGCCCAAATAAATGAGAAGTGCGATAAACAGATAATAGGTCATCTGAATATGGTTGGTTCTTATTTCAATGGCTAAAAATAAAGCTGTTACGGCCGCCCCTGCGAGATATTGCCGCCGGAAGGTCATGATGATCCCAGCTACAATAGGTGGGAAAAAGGCTATTGCAAGCGCTTTGTTACTATGTCCCGCATCTATGATCTGAAAATTGTAGGATGAAAAAGCAAAGGCAATAGCGCCCGCAGCTGCCAGCCAGGGGTTCATTCTCAATACACAAAGTAAAAAATATGCTCCCAAAAGATACAGAAGGACGGTATCTATGGGATTGGGGAAAACCGCTTTAAAGAACGAAATTACGTAAGTGCTTATATTATTGGGGTATTGAACCCAGATCTGGTAGGATGGCATTCCGCCAAACATAGAATTGGTCCATAAAGGGCCTTTTCCATCTTTAGCCTTGTAATCCATTATTTCCTTCTGCATGCCCTGCGCCTGCAGCACATCACTCTGGAACAAACCCTTGCCCTGCAAGGCAGGACTGAAGTACACGAAACATATGGCGATAAATATTCCGATGATGGCCAGGTGAATGCCATTGCGTTTGAACCAGTTATTCATTCTGTTTGAATTAGTTGAATGCCAAAAATATAAAAAAGCTGAAACCCGCAACGATTTATTGCGGGTTTATGAAAATAAATTCCTTCATGGACCTAACATTAATGGCAAAAATTTCCTGGTTCCTATATATTAACCTGGATTCAATTAGACGAATGCTTAATCTGAGCCTTAAATATCAGTTGAAGTCAGCTATAGAGATAACGCGGGCTGCGCCGCATTCAGACGAAGTTAAAATATAGCTTCAGCAATTCTTCTCGTCGGCCCTGGATTACTCATCGTATAAAAGTGCAATACAGGTGCGCCGAAAGCTATAAGCTCTTTACACTGTGAGATCATAAACTCAATACCCACCTCTTTAACTTCCTTTTCTGACTTGCATTTATGCACCGTCTCACTTAGATCTTCAGGCAGATCGATATGAAATATCTTAGGAAGACTGATTAGCTGCTTGGATGAAGTAATGGGCTTCAATCCCGGGATGATCGGAACATTTATTCCATTTTTACGGCATTGATTTACAAAGTCAATATACTTCGAATTGTCGAAGAACATTTGGGTAACAATAAACTCAGCGCCCATTTCAATTTTCTTTTTTAAATAATTGAAATCAGTTTTCAGGTTGGGCGCTTCAAAATGTTTTTCCGGATAACCCGCTACACCGATGCAGAACTGGGTTCTGAATGCCGTGTCGTGGTCTTCATGAAGATAGACACCGTCATTCATATCGGCAACCTGCTTTAATAGATCTGTAGCGAAAGCATGCCCTCCCGGAGTGGGAATAAAACCAGAATCCGCATGCCGGGCATCGCCTCTTAATACCAATACATTGTCAATCCCCAAAAACTGCAGGTCTATCAGTGCATTTTCGGTTTCCTCTTTTGTGAATCCACCGCAGATGAGGTGCGGCACCGCATCCACCTTATATTTGTTCATGATAGCAGCACATATCGCCACCGTTCCCGGGCGCTTCCGGTAAGATACCTTTTCAAGAAGCCCGCTTTCATGCTTTTTGTAGATATAATCTTCGCGGTGATAAGTAACATCAATAAAAGGCGGCTTGAACTCCATCAAAGGGTCTATCGCGTCATAGATCCCCTGAATGCTCTGACCTTTTACCGGAGGAAGAAGCTCGAATGAGAAAAGTGTTTTACCGTTTGCGTTTTTTATGTGATCTGTGATTTTCATGGTTCGCTATTTGTGACCAGTTGCGTTTGCCTTTGCCAGGCAGACGACACAAGCTATATTTTTAGTTGTTGATAATAATTAATAAAACCGCTTAATAATTTGCGGATAATCTCTAAGTGATCTAACAATTCCGTTAGCACTGGCAATTTCAGATAATCTAAATCGAAACTTATATATAATTGAGTTTCTAACTCATATAACGAACCTCTTGATATGAAGAAGAATTGTAGAGAATCTTTGGTGTGATTTCTTCCGCAACCTTCCGCAATATTAGATGGAATAGAAACAGCTGATCTTCTCATTTGGCTTATCAATCCGAATCTCTCTTCCTTTGGGAACATGTTTGTCACCTGATAGATTTCTTTCGACAATTTCCTTGCTTCGATCCAAACTTTAAGGTCTAAATATGAATTAAACACGCTATTCATAAACAGAATTAAGGCCTTAATTTAATTCATAAACAATCAATTATAAAGTTTTATCCGTTAACTCAATATTACGGTCATTAAATTTGTATAAATATGCATCCGGCCAGGCAACGGTCAACTGACAACCGGCAACTAATAAGAAAGATTCGGACTCAACCACCTCTCTACATCCTCCAGTTCCATCCCTTTCCTCACCGCGTACTCCTCAACCTGATCTTTGTTGATCTTTCCTAAACCGAAGTAGCGGGATTGCGGATGTGCGAAATAGAAACCACTGACTGCTGCTGTGGGATACATGGCAAAGCTTTCTGTCAGATGGATGCCGGTTGCATTTTCCGCGTCCAGGATCTCAAATAGAGTTGCTTTTTCTGTATGATCGGGACAAGCAGGGTAGCCCGGCGCGGGACGTATACCCGCATACTTTTCCTTGATCAGCTCTTCCGAGCTAAGTGTTTCATCTTTCGAATAAGCCCAGTATTCTTTCCTCACGAGCTCATGCATCCGTTCTGCAAAAGCTTCTGCCAATCGGTCTGCAAGAGCTTTGACCATGATGCTGTTATAATCATCATGGTTCTTTTCATATTCAGCAACGAGCTCGTCTACGCCAATACCAGTCGTGACTGCAAAGCCTCCCCAATAATCAGGGATTCCTGAATCTTTCGGCGCGATAAAATCCGAAAGGGCATAATACGGTTCTCCTGCTGCTTTCTCAGCCTGCTGACGAAGAGTATGGATTGTTTTGTAGACTTCTTTCCGGCTTTCATCGGTATAAAGCTCGATATCATCACCAACAGCGTTTGCAGGCCAGAAGCCAATCACACCCTTTGCCCGAAGCGATTTCTCTTTCAGGATCTTATCGAGTAAAGCCCTTGCCTCATCATATAATTTCTTAGCCTCGTCTCCAACAAACTTATCCTCAAAAATTTTCGGATAGCTGCCTCTTAATTCCCATGTGTGAAAAAATGGTGTCCAGTCAATATAGGGAACTAATTCATCCAAAGAAAAATCAGCAAATATTTTGGTGCCTGTAAAAGCAGGCTTAGGCGCTATGGATCCGTTAAGGTCGATCTGGAACTTGCCAGCACGCGCTTCCCCGATCGTTTTAAAACGCTTGTCAGATTTCTTGCTTAAGTGTGCTTCCCGCGCTTTGTTATACTCACTATGAATTGTACTTATATACTCTTCTCTATTATCGTCACTCATCAGGGTACTGCATACCGTAACACTCCTGGAAGCATCCAATACATGCACTGTGGGCCCCGAATAATTCGGGGCGACCTTAACCGCTGCGTGGATGCGGGATGTGGTAGCACCGCCAATGATGAGGGGGATCTTAAATCCTTCACGCTCCATTTCCTTTGCGAAATGCACCATCTCATCCAGGGAAGGGGTGATTAACCCGCTAAGGCCAATGATGTCTACATTTTCAGCTATTGCCGTTGCGATGATCTTTTGCGCCGGGACCATCACTCCAAGGTCGATCACCTCGAAGTTGTTACAGGCCAGGACAACTCCAACAATATTCTTTCCAATATCATGCACATCTCCCTTCACCGTTGCCAGCAATATTTTTCCGGCATTTTTGCGCTGGTTGCTACCTGCATTGGTACGTTTCTCTTCTTCGATAAAGGGTAAGAGGTATGCTACCGCTTTCTTCATTACCCTGGCAGACTTCACCACCTGAGGCAGGAACATCTTACCCTGGCCAAACAGGTCGCCCACAATACCCATTCCGTCCATTAAGGGACCTTCAATTACTTCGAGAGGTTTCGCATACTTCTGACGGGCTTCTTCCACATCATCATCCAGGTAATCGATAATGCCTTTTATCAGGGAATGTGAAAGACGGGATTCAACGCTTTCTTTACGCCATTCCTCATCCTTAACAAGCACTTTGCCCTTGGTTTTAATGGTCTCGGCAAAATCTACCAGTCGTTCTGTTGAATCCGGTCGACGGTTTAGGAGTACATCCTCAACCAACTCAAGCAGGTCTTTCGGAATCTCTTCGTATACTTCCAGCATTCCGGCGTTTACAATACCCATATCTAAACCAGCTTTAATCGCATGGTAAAGAAATGCAGAGTGCATCGCTTCGCGAACGGTATTATTTCCCCTGAAAGAGAAAGAGATATTACTTACTCCTCCGCTGACCTTTGCAAGTGGCAAATTTTGTTTGATCCAGCGAGTTGCTTCGATAAAATCAACTGCATAGTTATTGTGTTCTTCGAGTCCGGTAGCTACGGTAAGAATATTCGGATCAAAGATGATATCCTGCGGCGGAAAGTTAACTTCATTTACAAGAATATCATACGAGCGCTTACAGATCTCTTTTCTTCTTTCCAATGAATCGGCCTGGCCATTTTCATCAAATGCCATTACGACCACTGCAGCACCATATTGCGCTATCTTTTTCGCAGATTTTATAAACGCTTCCTCGCCTTCTTTGAGGGAGATGGAGTTAACGATCCCTTTACCCTGGAGACATTTCAAGCCTGCTTCGATAACGGTCCATTTGGACGAATCAACCATGATCGGCAGTTTTGATATATCCGGCTCGGAAGCGATCAGGTTCAAAAATTTAACCATAGACGCTTCTGAGTCGATCATACCTTCATCCATGTTTATGTCGATGATCTGAGCGCCGCCTTCTACCTGCTGACGTGCAACAGATAAGGCTTCCTCGAAATCCCCGTTCAGGATCAGCTTGGAAAACTTCGGTGATCCCGTGATATTCGTACGCTCTCCGATGTTGGCAAAATTGGTCTCCGGAGTCATGGTTACAGGCTCCAGTCCGCTTAAACGAAGGTATGGTTCAGGCACAGCAGGGATCCTTGGTGGGAATTTTGCCGCTTTGTCGGCGATGCATTTGATATGCTCCGGGGTTGTACCGCAGCACCCCCCAACAATATTGACAAAGCCATTTGACATGAAATCTTCAACCAGGTGTGCAGTTTCATGTGGTAATTCATCGTATGCCCCAAATTCATTTGGAAGGCCGGCATTGGGGTATGCTGAAATATAACATCCAGCTTTCCTGGAAAGCTCTTCAATATGCGGACGCATATCTTTAGCACCCAATGCGCAATTCAAGCCGATGCTAAGCAGGTTGGCATGGCTTAGAGAATTGAGGAACGCTTCTACGGTCTGGCCGGATAGGGTACGACCACTGGCATCGGTAATAGTTCCTGAGATCATGATCTCTATCTTTTTACCAGTCTCGTTCTCATAATTCTTTGCCGCAAAAAGTGCAGCCTTCGTAATCAGGGTATCGGTTATTGTTTCAAATAAAAGCACGTCTGCGCCGCCATCAATAAGCCCCTTCACTTGCTCATAATATGCGTCTACAAGTTCGTCGAATGTGACCGCGCGGTAACCCGGATCATTTACATCCGGGGACATGGATGCCATTTTTGTTGTGGGACCTAAAGCTCCGGCTACGAAACGCGGTTTACCCGGGTTTCTAAGGGTGAATTCCCGCGCAACCTCTTTAGCGATCCTGGCCCCCTCGAAGCTCATTTCATAAGAAATATCTTCCATCTGGTAGTCGGCCATAGAAATGCGTTGGGTACTGAAGGTATTTGTTTCGATAATATCAGCCCCTGCCTCCAGGTATTCAGCATGAATAGCCTTAATGATGTCGGGACGCGTGATATTCAACAGGTCGTTATTGCCCCTTACATCGCATGGGTGATCTTTAAATCGCTCACCACGAAAATCCTCTTCCGTCAATTGATAGCGTTGGATCATCGTGCCCATGGCGCCGTCAATAACCAGTATGCGTTTTTTTAGTTCTTCTCTAATGCTCATATGTATATTGAGATGTGAGATGTGAGATATGAGATGTGAGATCAACTTTGACAAGCGACAATATTCGCCATATCAGAAGTCTGGTATCTCAGATCTTACATCTCAAATCTATAACAGGCTTATCTTCGAAAAGTCGGTATTCATGGACTTTCACTTATCTGTTCCCGCAATGCGGGATAGAATGTAGCACCTTGTTAGCACAGGTTGCTAAGACTTCGCAGGGTCTAATCCCTCCGTCTTTCTGAATAAGCAGTGCAAAGGTGCGAGATAATTTGGTGAAAAGCAAATGTAAATGTTGGTTATCAGTTGTCAGTTGCCAGCTGTCAGTTGCCAGGCTGGATGCATAAGCAAAGCGCACTGAATATTACTTATTATTTATCAAGCTTTATGAGCGTTTAGATATCCCTTTAGCCTGGCAACAGGTAACTGGCAACTCCCAACGAGCGTTTAGATAAAGTTTTGCCTGGCAACTGGCAACAGATAACTGGCAACTGAATTATTTACGTCCTCCAAATAACCGCAGAAGCATCAGAAAAAGATTGATAAAGTCAAGATAAAGCGTTAACGCTCCCATGATCACCATTTTATTTGCTGAGGCATCACCATATTCTATGCCTGCGGCGATTCGTTTAAGGCGCTGCATATCATAGGCTGTGAGGCCCACGAATAAGGCTACGCCAATAAAACTGATGATGTAATCCAACTGCGTGCTTCCTAAAAAGAAATTGACAATACTGGCGATGATAATTCCAACCAGCGCCATCATCAGGATGGAGCCGAATTTGGTAAGGTCCGTTTCAGTGGTATAACCTGCGATAGCCATCACCGCAAACAGAACGGAGGCTGAAATGAAACATCCCAGCACAGATGAAGATGTATAAACCAGAAGAATATAGCTTAAACTGATACCAGTGGCAGCAGAGTATAACACAAACACAAGGGCCAGTACAGGAAACGACAAACGGTTTAATCCGAAAGACATCAGCAGCACAAATGCCAGGGGTGCAAACATCGAAATCGTGCCTAAAGTTGTTCTGGTTCCGCTGACAGGGTCGATCAGCATGCTCAGCAAGGCATCATCGCTCGAGATGAACCAGGCAAAACCTGCTGATAATCCAAGTGCAATAAACATCCATAAGAAAACATTCGGCAGGAAATTTTTAGAAGTTATCCCGCCTTCGCGCTGTACTAATGGATTATTTCCAAACTGATAGGTATTTTCTATTTCTGACATGACAAAGTTTTTTTTAAAATTAATAAAAATGAATGATATCGCGGATCAATTCAACCTTTTAACCAATTCGCTATCCACATTTTTGTAAAACTGTAAAGGTTTCAGGTTTCGCCAGGACATATCCTCCAGGGCTCCCCCGAAATTAATGTAGTAGTCTATATTATTTCGTTTGAACTCGCTGATCACATGCTCCCTGAAATTGATGCCTGCGATCCAGCCGTCATCAGCATCCTGGAACCATTCCTCGTAATAGCAGTCGTCCGAAGAATGGAAATTCAGCACGTTCTCGCCAATGAGTATAAATTTATTGATGCCATCTGTAACCATGAGATCGAGTATCTCACGTTTCAGCATCATGATATCATTATTCAAGGCATCATTCCATTCGCCAATAAACTCTATGATGGAATAACCGATTTCATAATCAGCATACAGCACTTTTAGATAGAGGGTTTGAGAACCAAAGAAATCCCATTGCGGATGGATCAGATAGTTATAGATCTGTTTGTCGAACTCAAATTCGCTATATTTTGTTTCGAAAAAAGGCGACCTCGGATCTTCAGCAGCAATGTAATCATCCCTCCATCTATAATATGGTTCTATCTCATGCATTGGCTTTTTTATTTCTGAACGAAGAACAGCTCACTTAATTTTACGCCAGATCCATGTTATTTTTAGGTGCGTTGTCTACTGCTTTACGCACACTGCCATAGGTATCTAATAATTTCTGAGCTGATTCCTGGTCCAGGTTGGTGGATTGCATCACCATATTGAGAGCGCGGTCAACCAGTTTGTGGTTCGTCAGCTGCATATCAACCATTTTATTTCCTTTAACGCGCCCCAGCCTGATCATAGCCGCTGTACTGATCATATTCAGAATTAATTTTTGTGCTGTTCCGGATTTCATACGGGTTGACCCGGTTACAAATTCAGGTCCTACAACCACCTCAATTGGATATTTAGCTTCGGCGGCAATGGCACTATGATCATTGCATACGATACATGCCGTTTCAAGTCCCATTTGATTTGCTTTACGCAAGCCACCTATAACGTAAGGAGTTGTTCCGGATGCAGCAATACCCACCACAACATCTTTCTCAGAGATATTATATTTTGAAAGGTCCTTCCACGCCTGCTCCATATCGTCCTCAGCATTCTCTACCGCTTTACGAATTGCTTTGTCTCCACCTGCAATGATGCCTATAACCATATCGAAAGGGACTCCATAGGTGGGAGGGCATTCAGATGCATCCAAAACCCCTAAACGTCCACTCGTGCCCGCACCTATATAAAATAAGCGGCCCCCCTCACTGATCTTTTCAACGATCACAGTCACCACTTTTTCAATCGCTGGTATAACCTTCGCAACCAATCCCGGCACAGATGTGTCTTCTTTATTTATTCCGTGCAGTAATTCAGCAACAGACATTTTTTCAAGATCATTATAATTAGAGTCCTCTTCGGTGGTTCTTTTCATAGTCCAAAAGTAGGATGTAAAAATCGGAATATTATCTAGAAACCGAAAATTTACACACAATAAAAATCCAGTCCTGAATTTTCAGAACTGGATGAGAAAAAATTGGTATGAAGATGTTAAAAATTCACTTCAAAACCTGCTGTAAGCATACGTGGTAAGCTTACGCGGATACCTTCTGGTCGTCTGGTAGTTATGTAACGCTGATTTGTCAGGTTTTTTATCGCCACATTAAATACAGCTTTTGTTTTAGGGATTTTGTAAAAAGCATTTCCATCTACAACAAAACGGCTATCCAATTTCCCTGTTCTTCCATTTGCTGAGGCCGCTTCGGTATTTAATTCATCTGTAAACTGAGCTCCTATATAGTTTCCTGATACTCTGAAACCGAAGCCATTTTGCAAATCCATTCCTACTGCATTCCATACCATCAGTTTTGCTGAATAAGGAAGCTGATTGTTTTTTACGTTAACAGCCTGTCCTTTCACCGAAATAAAACGATCATTGTTGTATTCGGAACTTTGTAAGGTAATATTAGATTCTACAGTGAATGAATTCCTGGAACCTGAAATCGCACCTAAATCAATTTTAAAGGCCGCTTCTATTCCTTTGTGTAGGGTTTGTCCGCCATTTACCACTCCCGTGGCGTTAAGGTTTCCTGACGAATTGGAGACCGGAATGATCTGGTTTTGGAAATCCAGAATAAAACCTGTCAATTCTGCGTTTGCAAATTCTCCAAAATTTATACGGGTTCCTAATTCATAATTAGTGCTTAATTCTGCATCCAGATTGTAAGGAACTCCATTGGATGTTATGGCATCTTTAATTCTTGGAGGAGCAAAGCCTTTATGCACTCCTGCAAACAGATTAACATTGTCGCTAACCGCATAGGTAAATCCGCCGCCTGGAATAATAGCAAAGGTATTATCATTAGCAATAATGCTGGTATCCCTTATTACGTTCACATTATTTATCCGGTATCTTCCACGAAGAATTTGGCGTTCGTAATCAAAATTTTCCATCCGGACACCTCCACTTACTGAGAACTTCCGGGTGATATTAAACCTATTTTGAAGGTATGCACTAAAAGCTGTACCTGTCCGAATTTCTTTATCACGCATGGTTCCTGTCGCTGAACTTGCATTATCCCCAATAATGAATTGCTCATTAGCCCTTTCATAGAGTATACGGACACCTGTTTCGAGTTCATTTTCAAAATTTAAAAGACGATGCTTTACACTCAATCGTGGCTCAAGGCCAGCCACTTCAAACTGGCGGTTACGGTTCCCTGTTGAATTAAGCATGTAAATTGCTCCGTTTGATACATCCTGATTACCCCAGACCACTCCTGTTTGATTAGCTGCGGAAGAACTGAAAGAAAAATCCTGACGCTGCCAGTTCCTGCTTGTAGTATATCCAAAAGCAGTTGTCTTCAACGTAATATCCGGGCTGATCTGAAACTGGTGTGTTGCACTTGCAGAATAACGTTTAATCGGTAAGTTATCAGAAGCAGACATGCGAACAAAATCCTGGCCTCCTTTATCAAACATTGTTTGTGTTAAGCCCAGGTAAGTGGAATTTGATTCCTCATCATAATAGCCAAGTTTGAGTCCAAGAGTAGATTTTGAATTGAGACTGATCTTAACTTTTGCCGACAGATCATTTAAGCTGAAACGGGTTGGACCTAGCGCATCAGCTCTCTTATGAAGATAAGAAATGATGAATCCTGTTTTACCGATAGTATTACCATAGGTTCCAAAACCTGAAAAATAGCCATTTCCTGCACCCATTATTTTTATGTGGCTGGTTTGCCTGGAGGGGGGATCTGCGGTAAAAAAGTTTACAATTCCACCTATAGTTTGTGGACCATGAAGGATCTGTCCGCTACCTTTTAGAACTTCTATACCCGCCATTTTATCAATAGACGGTGTGAAATACATTTCCGGTTCTCCATAAGGTCCCAGCGCAATAGGAACGCCATCTTCAAGCATTAGAATACTTCGGCTTCGATCCGGATCCAGACCACGGATGCCAATATTAACCCTTAATCCAGCTCCTTCTTCATCCACCACATTGACGCCACTTATCTTACGCAGGACTTCGTTCAAAGTTATGGGTGAAAAAAGTTTAATTTCTTTTTGGTTCAAAATAGCGCCTGATCCAGGAACTTTATTGATCATGCCATCTCTTTTGCCAATAACAACAACCTGAGGCATTGCAATACCTAGGCTATCTGATAATTTTATTGGTTTTTCTGAGTTGTTATTTTGGGCTGATGCACTAAATGTTATTGCCAGACCAATTAAAAGGGTATAAAAATGCTTCATGTTATTTAGACTAATTTTAAATAGTCCGCAATATTAATACTAGTTTTTGAAATACGCAAGTTATTAAGAATGATTATAAATAAATTTTTTTCAAAATGCGTTTAGCTAGCTATGCTGAATACTGGTGAAGTTTAAATAAATTTGGAGTTTAATGTCGAAATGAGAGCTGTTACCAGGAGGAATATTTTTATAGCGGCAGGCTATGCGGTGGTGTTGATAGCAGGCTTGTTTTTAGGGCCCAGATTTGCGCGTGAAGACCGGAACAGCAAAAACGGATCATTTCTGCCATTCGGATTAGGCAATCGTTCTGAAAAAGTGGAGCAGGTGATGCAGATCATCAACGATAATTATGTCGACTCTGTAAAGATCGATACCATTCAGGATATGGCCATCCAAGAGATCCTGAAGCACCTGGATCCTCACTCAGCCTACCTGGCACCATCTGAAGCCCGTCTGCTCACCGAAGACCTTGAAGGCAATTTTGACGGAATAGGGATAGAATACTACATCCTGAATGACACCTTGCTGGTAACATCCGTCAGCCCGGGCGGCCCGGCGTCAAAAGCCGGCTTGAAGCATGGGGATAAGATCCTGGCCATAAACCGCAAGCCTGTTTCAGGTATCCGCATCACAGCGAAAAAAGTGGTGGAAGAGATCAGGGGCAAAAAGGGAACGCCCGTCGAAATACTTATTGAGCGGGACTCGTTAAAGAAAAATTTCAGCGTTTTACGCGGACGCATTGTTGTAAGTAGTATTGATGCTGCTTACATGCTTAATGAACAGAGCGGATATATCAAGATCAGTAAGTTTGGTGCCCAGACTGATGAAGATTTTCTTTTTCAGCTTCAAAAGCTGCAGAAACAGGGCTTGAAAAACCTCGTATTGGATCTCAGGGATAATGGCGGCGGATATCTCAGTGCGGCGACAGGCCTGGCAGACGAGTTCTTAAAAGATAAAGAACTTATTGTATATACAGAGGGCCTTCATGAACCCCGGACTGATTATTTCGCAAGTTCCAAAGGAAGTTTTGAGCAGGGAAAGCTTGTATTGCTTATTGATGAGAATACCGCTTCCGCCAGCGAGATCGTTGCCGGTGCGGTGCAGGACCTGGAGCGCGGAACCATTATCGGAAGGCGTTCCTTTGGAAAAGGCCTCGTACAGGAGCAATTTGATTTTGGCGACGGATCCGCTTTAAATCTGACGATTGCCCGTTATTACACGGCTTCGGGAAGGTCAATTCAAAAATCATATAAGAAGGGAAATGATGCCTATTACAGCGAGGTTGGAGAGCGATACAAGAACGGGGAGCTCGCATCAGATGGAAAAAGTCTGAGTGATACGCTGTATGATAAGAAGAAAACGTTTACCACTAAATCCGGCAAGGTCCTTTACGGCGGCGGCGGCATCATGCCCGATATTTATATCCCGGTAGATACCAGCGGCTACACCGACCTATATTATACCCTTGCGGGGAAAGGAGTACTGAACGACCTGGTGTTTAACTATTTAGCTAAGACTAATCCTAAATATGCGTCTACTGATGACATTCTTAAGAATTTCAAGTTGAGTGACCAGGATATTAAGAAGATGGTTCAGCTTGCGGCCGTGAAGAGTGTGAAGACAAGTGAAAAGCAGCTGGAAATGTCGAGAAAAGAGCTGGAAGGTCAGCTAAAAGCGCTGTTTGCCCGGTATTATTTTGGCGATGAGGGCTACTATAAGGCTGTAAACTCCGGCGACCAGGCTATTGTCCGATCACTGGAGGTACTGAAATAATTATTGTACAGAATCTATTACTACGCTATCAGCCGCGAGTGAATCAACAGTTAAAGTATCGGCCTGCATAGCAGCGTTTAAAAGGGAGTCAGCAGCATCGGCAGCTGCTATAGAATCCTGTTCGGCTTTCTCTTTTTCACTGGTATTGTTACAGGCAACGGTAATAAGTGCCGCAGCAAATAATGTAAAAATTAATTTTTTCATGTTCTTGATATGGTTTAGTGAATATTATTTCTGCCTGAAATAGATCTGGATCGGCACCCCCGTAAAATCAAAGTTCTCTCTCAGCTTGTTTTCTATAAATCGTTTGTATGGTTCTTTAATATACTGGGGTAAATTACAAAAAAATGCAAACATTGGTGATGCGCCATTTATTTGCGTCACATATTTAATTTTCACATACTTGCCCTTAACAGCCGGCGGCGGGTAATTTTCAATAATAGGAAGCATCACGTCATTCAGTTTTGACGTCGGAATTTTTTTAAGCTTATTCTGGTAGACTTTGGAGGCTGCCTCCAGTGATTTGTAGATTCTCTGTTTTTCTACCACAGAAGTAAACACGATCGGAACGTCCGTAAAGGGGGCAATCTTATCGCGGATCTGATCTTCGAAGACACCCGTGGTTTTCGTGTTCTTCTCAATCAGGTCCCACTTATTGACCAGGATCACCACCCCTTTTTTATTCTTTTCAGCAAGGTGGAAAATGTTGATGTCCTGCGACTCGATACCTTCCACAGCGTCGATCATTAAAATGACCACATCCGCTTCTTCCAAAGCTTTGATGGTACGCATCACCGAATAGAACTCAATATTTTCCTTAACCTTTGTCTTTTTTCGCAAACCTGCTGTATCGATCAGCATAAATTCATGACCGAACTGGTTGTAGTGTATATGGATCGAATCGCGGGTAGTTCCCGCAATAGGTGTCACGATATTCCTTTCCTTACCGATCAGCGCATTGATCAGGGAAGATTTACCCACATTCGGGCGTCCCACTATCGCATATTTAGGAAGCTGGTTCTCATCCTCAGGCTCATCCTCAAAATGTTTGATCACATCGTCCAGCAATTCTCCGGTACCAGAACCCGACATGGAAGAAAGGGCATAGATCTCGCCCAATCCTAAACCGTAAAAAATACTCGCATCATTCAGACGCTGATTATTATCAACCTTATTGACAACAACAAATACTGGCTTCTTACTGCGGCGAAGAAGTTTTGCTATATCATCATCCAGATCAGTTATACCGGTCACTACATCTACCATGAAAAGGATCACAGTGGCCTCTTCAATAGCTATAACTACCTGCTCGCGTATGGCAGCCTCAAACACATCGTCAGAGTGCGCAACATATCCACCGGTATCGATCACCGTAAAGTTTTTATCGGTCCACTCAGCTGTTCCGTAATGCCTGTCGCGCGTTACGCCGCTGAAATCGTCAACTATAGCTTTACGCGTTTCAGTCAGCCGGTTATATAATGTCGACTTTCCTACATTGGGACGGCCTACGATTGCAACTATGTTACTCATTATGATATGATAAAAGATAAAGAGCAAAGAACAAAGACTCCTGAAAGTCTAATATCTTGTACCTTAATCCTGTATTTTATTTTTAATATTAATTCATAAGGAACCGAAATCCATCTTTGCTCTTTGTTCCTTGTTCTAGTGTTCGTATCCAAACGATTTCAAATAATTCTTCCTGTTCCTCCAATCCGGAATAACCTTCACAAACATTTCCAAAAACACCTTTTTCTGCAAAAACTCCTCCATGTCCTTACGGGCATAGGTCCCTACTTTTTTTAGCATTTCGCCGGCTTTGCCAATGATTATATTCTTTTGCGAATCGCGTTCAACAATTATTTCAGAACTGATCCGGATGATCTTCGGCTCATCTTTAAAAGCAGTAATGATCACCTCTGTGCTGTATGGGATCTCTTTTTCGTAAAGTTTGAACACTTTCTCCCGTATGATCTCTGATACAAAGAATCGTTCATTGCGATCTGTCAGGACATCCTTTTCATAATATGCCGGGTGTTCAGGAAGCTTATCCATGATAAATTGCATTACTGCAGGCACGTTATGATCATGTAAAGCAGACACCGCAAATATCGCCTGCGGCTTCAATTTTTCTCCCCAGTACACGATCTTTTCCTTTACCAGTTCCTCGCTTGATTTATCGATCTTGTTGATAACCACCGCTATGGGTGAGCTTGTTTTAGCCAATTTTTCAAGCACATCATTTTCATCATATTTTTCATTGATGTCTGTGACAAAAAGGATGATATCTGCGTCAACCAGTGAGCCATTGACAAAGCTCATCATAGATTCCTGCATTCCGTACACCGGCTTGATGATTCCGGGAGTGTCGGAGAATACGATCTGGTAGTCGTCTTCATTTACGATGCCCAGTATCCGGTGACGTGTAGTTTGTGCCTTGGGAGTAACTATGGAAAGTTTTTCGCCGACCAATGCATTCATCAAGGTGGATTTTCCAACGTTCGGTTTTCCGACAAGACTAACAAATCCGGCTTTATGAGACATGTAAAATTTATTTTGAAATTTATTTGGACTGCAAAGAAACGAAATATATCTTTGCAGTCCAATTTAAAAGCAACACAGAGACGTTCTTTAAGCTTAAACATGGGGGTAAAAGCGGCGTGATGCCGTCGAGCTTATAACTCGTTAAAAA
Source organism: Daejeonella sp. (assembly GCA_037719315.1). Classification (GTDB taxonomy): domain Bacteria; phylum Bacteroidota; class Bacteroidia; order Sphingobacteriales; family Sphingobacteriaceae; genus Daejeonella. The sequence continues at coordinate 5,151 of JBBJNR010000048.1, read as the reverse complement.
CATAATATAGTGCGGGATGGAGCAGTTGGTAGCTCGTCGGGCTCATAACCCGAAGGTCGTCAGTTCGAGTCTGGCTCCCGCTACCGGAAACGTTATACGTAGTAAGTTGTTACGTTATACGTGAAATCCTATAACGTAATACGTAATAACGTAAAACGTACAACTTTGAATGGCCCGTTCGTCTAGGGGTGAGGACGCCAGATTTTCATTCTGGAAACAGGGGTTCGATTCCCCTACGGGCTACGAAAAAAGCATCAATCAGACACGGTTGATGCTTTTTTATGTCCAAGCAACAAAAATAAAGAGCCTTCTTATAAACGCGCCTTAAAAAACACCGCAGTTTCACTAATCACCAAATCCCAGTTTCCAGATTTTGAGAAACCGTGATCTGCACCGGCTACTTCCACCCATTTATTCGGAACGCTTTTGCTGTTTAACACATCGGTAAACTGCTGGTACAGGTCCTTGCTTCCATCAGGAAGGTCGGACACACTGTTCATTTCCGGGCGGATATTTATTGTTGCAATGGCCTTACCCTGATACGCCACCCAAAAGGGGCTTACGGCCATATAGGCCAGCTTATTGGCATTTTTCGGCTCTGCTCCAACGGCGCGGTAAATTACTTCTGCAAGGCGCGGATCTAATTGCTGGAACTCGGATTCATCGCTGAAGGCAAAGGTGGTTGCCCCAGCCCAGTTGCCTGCTACTTTTACGCGCTTGCCTGTATTCTTGTCGCCGTAAGCATACAGCAGAGCCAGAGTCCCGCCAGCACTGTGCCCGGTTATCGCCCATTTATCTGCACTCATATTCCATTCCCCGGCTTTTGAAACAGCAAAATTAACTGCGGTCTGCACATCGCTCAATTGGTCTGCAATTTTTACACTGCTGGGCTTATGTACCATAGGGTTGCTGAGAACCCCATCAAGATCTACCAGGCGGTAATTTACGTTTACCACGGCAAAGCCCTGTGCTGAGAGCGACTTCATCTGACTGGAAAACTCATTCTTATCGCCTGCAACAAACCCTCCCCCATGTATGAATACGATGACCGGGGTATTAGAACTCCGGTTTTCAGGCAGGTAAACGTCCATTTTTTGTTTGCCGTCACTGCCGTAGCTGATCTCGGTAAGTGTCATGGCTGCGGACGATGGTTCGTTCGTTTCCTTTTTACATGAAACAGAAACTATCAAAAGAGCAATGATCATTAGATGTTGGATCTTTTTCATAAGGCAGTTTATTTCATTTGTCAGAGCAAATACCGTACCTGTTGAGTCATTTACACATTGTTTTAGAATATGATTTATTATAAGTTTTCCTCTAAAATTGGCTCTATCGCTTCCAAAAACTCGAAAAAATGTTCTAAAAATCTCCCTTTTGGGTTACTTGTAATGCAACTTGCTGATAATCAGTAAGTTGCATTTGTTTTAAGGGGATACGAACCTTGTCTTTTGCACGACCAAAAAGAGCCTCCATTGTACTTAAACCGGCTTTCTATCAAAATTCATAAAGCCATACCTTTAAAATCCAACAAATTTACTGGCGTCTTTTTAAGCGTTTTTTTAGTTTAAAAAAGACGCTGGATCTTACCCTATTCTTTCTTTTGTAAACGGTAAATAAGACTACAGGATAAATGGTAAATAAGGATACAGGATAAATGGCAAGAATGGTGTCGGGAAAATGGCAAGAATGAATGCATAGTTCATCTTTTGGGGCACCGCCCCAAAAGAAAGAACACCTTTGGTTTTTAACGACAAAAACGAGGTATTCAATGAACTATTATTTAAACAAACTTATGACCTATCATCAAGTACACCAAATGGAGAGGGAAGGTTTTTCCATTCAAGGTATTGCAGACTATCTTGGAATGGACTGGCGTACGGCCAAACGCCTTTTAAGCCTGGACGAAGACCAATATCTGAAAGAGCAGGAAACCCCTGCAGGAAGAAAAAGATCTCTGGAACTATACCAGGATTTTGTCAAAGATAAACTGCTGGCGCATCCCGCTACCCCTGCTGCACAAATGCATGACTGGCTAAAGGAACACCATCAGGATTTCCCGGTAGTTAGCCAGAAAACGGTCTTTAACTTTGTTCAGGGGAAAGTATAACATCCCGAAAGTAGAAAAACAAAGAGACTATGCCTGCGTAGCGGAACTTGCATACGGATTGCAGGCACAGGTTGATTTCGGCTTTTACAATATGACCACCACGCTGGGCAAAACCAAAAAAGTACAGTTCTTCACTTTTGTTCTCTCCCGTTCAAGATATAAGTATATTCTTTTCAGCGATACTCCCTTTACCACCACGTCGGTTATTAATGCCCATGAAAGCGCTTTCCAGGCTATAAAAGGTTGTCCGGTGGAGATTGTATACGACCAGGACCGGTTATTTATGGTCTCAGAAAACCTGGGGGATATTATCATGACCTCAGCATTTCGCTCCTATGTAAGCCAGAGTTCCTTTATTACCTATTTCTGCAGGAAGTCAGATCCTGAAAGTAAGGGTAAAATAGAGAATGTAGTCAAGTACATCAAGCAGAACTTCTTATATAACCGTTCTTTTAAAGACCTGGAAACCTTAAATGATGAAGTTCATGACTGGCTGATCCGTACCGGTAATGCCCTGGAACATGGCACCACAAAGAAAGTACCGATCGAAGAACACCAGATTGAAATGGACTTCCTGAATCCCTGGTATCCTGTTATGCCTGAAAAAGAAAAGTATCCGCTTTATTCGGTCCATAAAGACAATAAGATCTCTTATAAGAGCAACGTATATAGCGTACCGCTGGGTACCTATAAAGGAAAAGGAACCACCGTGTTTCTGAAGGTCACCCTGGATCAGCTGATTATGATTAATGATAAGGAACAGGAGATCTGCCGGCATGACATCTGTCTGCTTAAGGGACAAAAGATCCTTGCCAGGGATCATGGAAGGGATAAACTGGCTGCTATTGCCCAGATGATGGGTGAGTTTAGTGAGTTGATGGAAAACAAGTTACAGGCCTTAAACTGGGTCAGTCAGATCAAGGATCATAAGCCACGCTATATCCGCGATCAGATTCAATTACTCAAAACCACTGTTACAGGCCTGGACCCTCATATTGCATCCCAGGCACTTAACTATGTTTGTCAGCATAAGATTGTCAGTGCTACTGACTTTAAAGCGATTGTACAGGCCTTAAAGCGTGAACAGCACAAGGATAGTTTGCCACAGCCCACCATCATACAGATGAACCCGTTGAGCGGCGAAAGGAGAAGGAATGCAGACACCCTTCCGGATCAGAGTGACCTGAGTACCTACGAAAATCTCTTTTAAAAAACAGTAACACGCTTTAAGGGCCATAGCAGCTTGTTATGGCCTTGATTACACGCCAATAAATAAACAAACAATCATGGAAACACAAAAACAGGAAATCAGGCAACTCTGCAGTAAGTTCATGCTAACCGGTATGGCTGCTCAGTTGGAGACTACCCTCACCGAGGCAGAAAAACAGGGCTCAGGCTTTATGCAGTTCACCTTAACGCTACTGCAAAGCGAAGTAAACCACCGGCAAAGCAAGGATGAAGCCAAACGGCTCAAATCAGCCGGACTGCCCAGGAGTACGGATCTGGGACAATATGACGCTGAAAAAAATGGTCTTAAAACCGATAGGCTCGCCCAGTTAAGAGAACTGAACTGGATGGATCAATTGTTTAATATGGTGCTACTAGGTCCCAGTGGAACGGGTAAAACCTTTTTAGCGGCTGGTTTATGCAGGGATGCTGTTAAAGCGGGTTACAAAGCTTATTTCAGATCCATGGAAGATATCGTAAACACCCTTAAAACCAAAGACTTTGTTAAATCGCAGATGGTAGAGTATAACCGGCTGTTAAAAGCCAACATGATTGTTCTGGATGATATTATGCTCTTTCCGCTGGAAAAAAACCTGGCCGTAGCATTCTTTAACTTCATTAACCACATCTATGAATCCACCTCTATCGTCATAACCACCAATAAAAAACCAACTGAATGGGCCAAGATGCTGGATGATGAAGTGATAGCTACAGCCCTTCTGGACAGGCTGCTTTTCAGATGTGAAATAGTGAGTTTAACCGGAGACAGTTACCGCTTGCAAAACAGACAAACTTTCTTCGAATCCTAAACAGAATTAAACTACTTTTGAAAGTGAACTCTGCATTCATTCTTGCCGAATGTTCTGTATCGCTAATTGCCAAAAACACTGTATTCTTTCTTACCGGCTACAGCTTTCAAATATTGATTTTCCATCATTGTTTAACTAAACCCCTAAACCATGTTGGAAAAAACCTTCGGACTGTTTTACTTTTTAAAACATCCCAAAACAAAGAAAAATGAGTACAGATATGTTTATCTAAGGATTACTGTAAACGGTGAAGCCAGAGAGTTATCGATTAAAAGACGTTGGCCTGTTAACCGATGGGACCAATCTTCAGGGAGGGCGATCGGAGCAAAAGGTGATGTTAAAAATCTTAACGCCTACCTAGAGGTACTTTCAGCAAAGGTTTATCAAGCCAAATTAGTCCTGCTTGAAACTGAAAGAAAGATTACGGCTCAATCATTAAAGAACCATGTTATTGGAAATGGTGAGAATCAAATGTTGCTTCAGCTTATAACGGCACGTTGCAAGAGAATAGAAGCGCTGATAGGTAAAGGATATAGCCTGGATACTCTCAAACGATATCAGACGATTAGCAACCATACCAGAGACTTCATTAAATGGAAATATGATACTGCAGATATAAATATTCGCGACCTGAACTATGAATTCATATCAGATTTTGCTTTCTGGCTGAAGTCTTTCAAAGATTGCGGGAATAATTCAGTAGCTAAATACGTAGGTAATTTGAAAGGAATTGTAAAAGGCACTGTAAGAAAAGAGTGGTTGAAAAGTGATCCATTCATAGATTTTAAAACGACAAAAGATGAGGTAGTAAGAACTGCATTGACAAAATATGAGCTACGAGCTATCACCACAAAAATTTTCACGATAGAACGGCTAAACAATGTACAAGATATTTTTCTATTCTGCTGTTATTAGATATTCCGACGAAAGTACGCCAGTGTTCCGCGGCAAAGTGGTTCTTCGTCACTTTTGGTGAAAAGTATATAAATTAATTACACTTTTTCAATC
>JBBJNR010000047.1:0-29838 GCA_037719315.1 Daejeonella sp. | reverse complement strand
GGACATAAAAAAACCGGAGTTAGAACTAAAATTAGAACTAACTCCGGCTGGGTACTCGGAGCGGGAATCGAACCCGCACTCGCTTTAGGGCGAACAGGATTTTAAGTCCTGCGTGTCTACCAGTTCCACCATCCGAGCAGGTAATTAATTCTCTCCCTCTAATAAAAATTCCCTCTCCTGATGGAGAGGGATTTATGGGGGCCGAGCGAAAGACGAGATTCGAACTCGCGACCCCGACCTTGGCAAGGTCGTGCTCTACCAACTGAGCTACTTTCGCATTTTGGTGAGTGCAAATATAGACAGAAAAGCAACTCTGTCAAGCATTTTTTATTTTTTTTGAGGTCTCCGCTTTAATCTATTGCAAATCAAGGTTCTATTATCAGCAATTGTCAAAGCTCAAAACAGCAGGCTGAAAACTAAGCCAGGTTAAACATAAAAAAACCGGAAAATTTATGAATCTATCAGTCTGAAAAAGGCAAATAGGCTCAAAATTTCCGGTCTGTTAGCCTGAGTTTTAAAACCCGAGACCCATAGTAAATCCGCGTACTGACTGTGGGAAATTAGATCCGGCAGCAGCAGCACCCGTTGTTAGATTAATGGTATACATTTTTTGCACGCCACTTACTGTAAAGATCCCAAATGCGGTTCCGCTTGTACCACCAATATCAAAGCCGTTTGATGCTTCTACATTTACACCCAGTGCACCAACGTCAACCAATGTGCCATTATTTGGAGGATCCTGTTTGAACAAGCGATCTGTTTGAGAATCCACATCAAATAAAACGGTAGTGGTAGTTCCTGCAAAATTGTTTGTATAAGCAACCGCAGTAATTGCAGAGTTAACAGGTGTAATGGCCCCATCTACAGTAAGTGATCCATCTGCCGGATTGACCCGGAGGTTAAGTCCCGTACTGCTAACGATACGGATGCGGTCTACTAAGGGGTTAAAATCGAAACCTATATCCGTACCCGTAACAAGAGTGCTTAATGGTCCGGTTCCTACCTGAGCAGCAACTCCGGAAGAAGCATTAATTGCATATAACCTGCTCGTACTTCCCAACGCGAAAAGCTGCCCGTTAAGGGGCCTCATATCCAGGCCAAGAAGGACCTCCCCGCTTTGAGTGCCGGTTATCGGTTTACTTATAGCCGCAATGGTGGTCGCAGACGGGTTAAAGATAAGAAGCTCATTGCTTGTATTCAGTGCATACGCTACGGGCTCTGTTGGAATAGCCAGTCCAATGATCTGGCCCATGAAATTACCGATCCTGGTTGCTTTACCGCTGTTCAGGTCTATGGTGAATAGCCCTGGTTTTCCGGCGATAGACATCGCTGCCAAGGCCACAGTACCATCAGAACTAATATCAAACCCTCCGGCATCCTCCACATCAAAGCCAAGGTTTCCGACCTCCACAAGCTTGCCGTCATTCGGAGGGTCCTGCTTGTGAAGCTTATTGTTAGTAACATCGATATCAAAAAGAACAGTTGCGGTAGCACCCGCACGATTCTGAGTGTAAGCAACAGAATTAATCTTGGCATTCATAGTCCCATTCAAGGCAAGGTCTGTAGCAGCTACCGTACCGGTTTCAGGGTTTAAGCGCAGGTTCTGGTTTTCGGAAGTAACCAGCCTGATCCGGTCAACCGTTGGATTAAAATCAAACCCGGCAATGGTACCGTTTAACACAGGCGTAAATGCCGAGCTGCCTATTGCCCTGGAATTTCCTGTTTTCGGATCAATTACATAAATGCGGCTTGTGCTCCCTATACCATACAACTGTCCTGTTGACGGCCGGAAATCTATACTAAGTATCGTTTCACCGCTTTGCAAACCGCTGATAGACACCTGGGAAGTAATTGTTGAAGCGTTATTTGCATTCAGCAACTGCAATTTACTATCCGCTGTTAAGGCGTAGAAATTCAGATCCGGCCCTGTTGAGATTGTGTCCCTGTTACGGTCTTTCTTACAGGAAGAGAAGCTTATTGCTGTGGTAAGGGCTAATAATACCATTATCCTTTTAAATGAAAAGTGTGACATGATTTTAGTTTTAAAGTGAATAATAAGTTGTTTTATTGGAAATTCATGCTCTCCAAATCATAATTTGTCGGTTATGCTTGTAGATACGACAATGACGGTCAAATAGATTTCAGCGGGGATCTGATCACCTAATGATGAGCATCGCTGCGATAGGTTAGGAAACGCTATACTGGCCTTGATGGGAATTTGACTGACCGGATGATCAGGGATAGATCGTGGACGAGTTTGCCTGATGCAATACAATGATCAATCAAGAACCTTGTATCGTTCAATGATATATTGGAAAGCTTGTCAGAAAAAGCGCAGGGACATAAGCCCCTGCACTCGCCTATCCAATAATTATCCTGTAACTGTAAGCACAGTACCTGCAATAGCAATATTATACTTTTTCAGGTTCGTAGAAGCCGGGCCTGTGATGACAGCGCCGGAAGTGGAAAATATACTGCCATGATTCGGACAAACAAAATTACCCTGAGCATTTTTGAATTCGATGGAAGTACCCTGATGAGTACATGCTACCTGAACCGCCGTAAATGATGCTACAGCATTTCCTGTAGCAATTCTAACCACAATTACGCCATTGGTGGTTTTAGATTCTCCTACAGATTTAATATCTGTATTAAGATCCATGTTAAAATTAATTGCTGCTGGCGGTGGAGGAGGCGTTATACCCGGCCCGCCCGGTGTGGGTTCATCGCCTTTTCCGCAACTGGCCAGGCATCCTGTGCAAGCTGCTGCTAATCCTATGCCCAAAGTGCTTAAAAATTGTGATCTTTCCATGAGATTTATTTTAGGTTAATATTATAATTTTACTTATACAGCTTAAACATTCTTGATATCGTAAATCCGAAACGATATTGTCCTTTGCCCCATGAAGAGGTAGAATTCGGAAGGAAATTATTTTCTGAAATTGCCTTCGAATTTGCAAAATTCATCGTAAAAACATGACCACCGGTTTCAATTTCAATACCTAGTCCGAGAGGGTTGTAAAAACTCATATTAGGATTGTCTTTCCGGTAATCTGAACTGATCAGGTAATAATCAGCAACTATTCCAAAACGCCTGGTGAATTTGTAGCGTCCGGCAATACCCGTAGAGAATAAGGTCTCTTCATCGCCGGATCCCAGGACAACATTGCGGAATAACACACCGGGGGTAACCTGAAGCGAGAAGCTTGAAGAAAACTTCCTGGATACTATTGCCTGTATAAAATGAGAGAAGCGGTTGCCATAGTTATCAAAGATTGTTGTCTGAACCTTATAAGGGGTAAATCCAGTTTTCGCCAACAAACTTAACGAGACAGGAGAGCCATCTTTTTCCTTTTGTTGCAGCAAAGCGTATTTTAACTGCAGGTCTAATAACTGCTCGAATTTGCTCCTGCCGAAACCAATGTTCAGGCGATCGGAAATTCCATATTCAAACCCTATGTAGATATCAGATGAATTATCAAATCCGTAAAGAGTTTCAGAGCCCCCGTCTGCACCTCCGATATCACCAAAGCGGTGAATCACCTTAAAGTCGAGGTCGTATTTCTTAACCATCGTGGTGGTTTGAGATAATATAAGCCTGCTTGACTTAAAAGACGCGGTGACGGCCTGCGTATCCTGCCCTGATGAAATACTATTCATCAGGGAATCCATATTTTGAGCATCGCTTTTATGGACTAGCAGTAAAAGTACAATCAGTAAAGCACAGATCTTGTTCATATATTTGTTTATGTGGCGCTATTAAAAGTTCCTTTGAGTGTTATTTGTATGGTTTCGGCTATATTTTTAAATACAAGGGCCGGGATCTTTATATTATGGTCCTGGCACTTCACATCAAAAGCGGAAGTGATCTCCAGCTTCCCGTTCAGTACCCTGACCGTGCCCGACAAAGATCTTTTTTTAATAACCCCGTGCACTTCCAGGTCGCCGATAGCGGTAACCTGGTACACCCCATCTTTAGAAATGTCAATGGGTGTATTAATCTTGCCTTTAAACTTTGCCGCGGGATACTTGTCAGATTCCATGTAATTTTCATTAAAATGCTCCTGCATCAGGCTCTTCCGAAATTGAAAGCTCCTGATGGACACACCAAATTGCAGTTCGCCGTTATCAAGATTAATTATTCCATAGCCGTTTTTTGAAACAGCTTCAATATCCTCTACAGGTGCAGTAGAAAACAATCCTATCTGTGCGTTCCTGGTGATAAACAAGGGTTTAACATGTTCTTTACCGGAGGTAACCAACATAATAAATATAAAAAGCAGGGGCTTGAGCATTATTTCTTCGTTTTATATAGGTCCGTTATCACACCAATACTTATCCCGGCAGTTTTCAATCTAATGTTGCCATAGCCAATATCGGTTAAGGGCAATTTTAAAAATGGGTTAAATGCCAGGTTAATATTATTGGCAAGCTTTCTCTGATAGCTTAAATTCAGGCTTGCCACTCCCAGGTAATGTTTGTTCTGGTTTTCAATATTATATCTTCTTGGCCCTCTTGAGCCAGGATCGGCATAGCGAAAGGTATAACTCTCATGAAGCATAAGATAAGATGACACTCCAGCCCCAAATCCCATGCTGTATTTCCTGCTATTCAACAGCTTGTAGGCCAGGTTTAGTTGGAGATCCAATACTTCGCAGTCCGCATCGACTTCATAAGGCTTCACGTGAAACACATAACTGCTGGCTGGCTTATAATCCGCGAAATCTGCCGCATAGGCTTTGCTTCCATAGGCAATTCCGGTTTCCAGCCCTAATTTATCGGTAATATTATACATCAGACTGGCGCCAACACTATAACCAATACTGGTTTTCCGCATGCTCTTTACACCGCTTACATCTGGCGATAGCGTCAGCGCCAACGCAAAACGGCTTTTTGCCGGTGATGTTAATTTTCGGTCATCACTTATACTCAAAGAACCAACTGTATCATATCTGATGTTGCTAGTGCCTGTATCGGATGCCAGCGCCGGATCTGTCGGGCTATTTCCTGCAGGCACAAGTTCTGCTAAAGTAATCACCTGCTCGTCACTCAAATCAGCTGTTTCAGGGGCTGCAACTGCACTATTGTTTGCCCCATTTGCGGCACTGACCTCCAAGTTGCCGGGTAATACGCCCGACCGGGAACTACCGGGGTTCAGACCTGCATCCGGGTAAACGGTTCCGGGCACCGGACTGCTGTTTTCAAAAGATTCAATTTTAAGATCTGAATGATCTCTATCTTCAGCCGGCAATCCGGATCCCAGTTTTTCTACAGAATTTACTTTCAAATTTTCAGCACCTTCTTGCTCCCGGGAGTAGAACAGAATAGAAAATATCAGTAATAAAACAGCAGCAAGGGAACTGATCAGAATGGTATAATAGGAATATCTGCTGCGATTATTGCTTTTTAAAAGGATAGTCTTCATACGGTCCCAATCCTCATCCACCTCCCTGATCTCCGGTAAGGTGAGCCCTGATTTAAAAAATTCGTCTAATTCCTCCTTATCAAGCTTTTTCATTATTATTCTATTTGGTAACCCTCAAAAGCCCATAATCGGGGTTATGGGCAGCGATAACCTTGTCACTCTCCGCAGATGACTTTTTTAATAGTTCCTGCAATTTTTTACGGGCTTTAAAGAGATTTGACTTTGATCCGCCAACACTGATCTTCAACTTTTTAGAAATCTCATCATGTGTAAAACCATCAATTGCGTACAGGTTGAATACTGTCCGGTATGAAGGCGGAAGCACTTGAATAAGCTTAATCAATTCCTCGTAGTGAAGCTTATTTTCTATCGCTGCGCTTTCATATACTTCATCAACTTCAGAAGTATCCAGTAAATTCATATGACGTATTTCTGAGCGGTAATGGTCAATTGCCGTGTTCGACATTATCCTGCCCAGCCACAGGTTAAACGGCTTTTTTGCGTCAAATTTGTACAGATTATTAAACACTTTCAGAAAGCCATCATTCACGATGATGCGGGCATCATACCGGTTTGACGAATATCTTAAACAAATTCCCATCGCATATCCGTAAAACTTTCTGTAAAGCAGTTCCTGAGCGTTAAGATCTTTTCTTATACACCTGCTGATTAAAACCTCTAGTTCAGTTTCGCTAATCACAGCTTCGTTTCTATACCTAACACGTTTAAAGTTCAATAAAGGTTGCCTCTTAATATAAAAATACATTAAGGTATTGATAAAGAGACTTTTTAACGCTTGCAGTTTAGTATTTACGAAGAAAACAATTAATTCGATTGCTTTTTAGGAAAGGCAATAAGGGGAAACTAAAATTACCGTCATTTCGGCCCGTCGAAACGACGGGAAGTTTTGGTCCTTAACAATTATCTGGCTATATCAATTTGTCCGGTGTTATCGGCAAATTCCTGATCCGCTTGCCCGTCGCATTAATATTGCATTGGCAACTGCCGTTGCAACTCCCACGATACCCACTTCGCCGATGCCTTTCACTCCCACGGTATTTTTCAGACCATCCAAAAATGGCATGCATACGATTTATCCCTGCAAAGGCACCGCAACCTGTCTATCAGTACAGTGCACGCCCCGCACTGGCCATGATCACACTCTTTTTTGGACCCGGTAAGCTGTAGCCGCTCACGCAAGGTGTCCAGTAAGGTCATTCGTAAATCTAAGATAATTTTCTATCGTTACAGTTAATATTTATAACTACGTTGACGACATTCTCAAAAGCAGCTATTGAAATGCCGGGTGAAGCGGGAGCGGTTAATGATCTCGAGAACACTTGTTCTGCACCAACGAATCGCGATAAGGTTTTCCGCGAACGAAATTAATAAATGACCTGCAAACCGGTGATGAAAAAAATACAATCATCCGAACCTAAAAGCTTCAGGGCACACATGTTTTATCTTTTGAAGGAAGTTGTTAATTTGATTATTGTTACGGAGCTCTGTCTATCGTTGATCTGAATTTTATTTCAGAGGCAAAATCTTCCACGAAGTGAAGTACATTGCGTCTTTGAAAGTAAACTTAAAGTTAATACCTGATTTCACAGGTTTTCCATTCAAAAGAGTAGGTTCCATAAATGGTAGGTGATACAATGACAGAAGCAACGTTGAAGAAGCTTTGTCATCAAAAGTGTTTACATATCGTAGATCGGCAATACGTCCTTTTTCATTTATAGATCCCTCTATATTGAATTCTTTAGACATATGCCTTTTCAGGTCGATTTTGACAAATACCGGAGCAATTACTCTTTTAATCTCCTCATTAAAGGCTCTCAAACCGTCCCGATAAGTAGCGTAAACGATTTTATTACGCGACAAGGAAAGGGTCACAAGCACTGGAAGAAATCCGCATTGCTGTCGCGTTGTTAATTGGTAAGAGGTTCTCACCGGCAAGAACAATTCGTGAGGCATCAGAATAGTTTCCTGCAATGCTGCTCCCCTTACGAAACACATTGTTTTTATACGTTTCATTGATAATTACAGTACCACTTCTATCATCCGTTTTTTTGGATTTCCAAACTCCATCAGGCTTTCCGTTTACTAGTTTACCTTCCCAGAAGATCATATCCAGATCCGATCTATAAAATCCTGCTCCATCTATTACTGTTTGTTTACCTTCCGGATTCCACGCATTTAAAATATAGGTCCCTTCAGCAGCATTTTTAAATTCCAGTCTTTTTTTGTTACCGGGATAATATATTACCCATTCCCCTGTCATTTTACCTTTGTCAAAGCTGCCTTCAGCAAGCGGCTCCCCATTCAAATAATTCATTTTTAATTTTCCGTCAAGTTTTCCGTCATCGGTATATTGACCCTCAGCCAAAACTAACCCGGGGTCGAACTTATTAATATCTTTAAAGGGCCCAAAGAATTTTCTGTCATTAATCCTGAAATGACCATACCTTACAATACTGCTGCAACTGTCTTCTATTAATGCATAATTTTCATCCATGTGTAGGTTTATACTATCCCTGGAAAAGGTTCTAAATCTTACATTTCTTTGTGGCTGAGAAAATGCAGCGACGGTCAGGATAGTAAAAAGGCAGGTTAAAGCAGCTCTCATTTGATGCAAGACGTTTTAATTGCGGTGAGGCAGGAATGAGTCATATTCAGGTAATGATCAGCGTCCAGGCAAGTTTCCTTGCTATGATCGGGTTAGGGATCAATATAGCGCATTTAAGAATAGAAAAAAATAAAATTATTCATACCTGTTATATTGAGGGAGATGAAGAATCTGATCCACGCGCGAATTCCATGCGTTAGCAAACAGCGTACGAAAACGTATTACGTAAAACGTATAACTATCATTTACCCAATTTCGCGCCATTCCTTACGATCATGTGACAGTATATACGTCCAAGCCAATATTCTGCTCTGCTTCTGTCCCTGAGACATGTTGATAGTTAGCACTTCGGCAGCATTCACCTTTTTTAACTCAGTATAACATGCTGACAATGTTTCCTTCCTGGAGATCAGCGAAGTAAACCACAGTACAGATTCTTTATAGCTCCCGCTCTCCCTTATCATTTTCAATACAAAATTCAGCTCACCGCCTTCAAAACAGAGTTCTCCATTTTTGCCGCCAAAATTAAGATCCGCCCCGGTCTGTTTTGTGTATCCCAGGTTTTTCCATTTACGTGCTGTTCCTTCTGAAGCCTCTTTCATAGAAGCATGAAAAGGTGGGTTACAAATTGTCAGATCAAATTTTTCTCCATGATTAATAACTCCTTCCAGAATATTATCTGAGGAAGCTTGCCTTCTGATACTTATAGACTTGCTCAGTGAATTAGCTTCAATTATATTCTTTGCTGAGCGGATCGAATAGGTATCAATCTCAGATCCTATAAAAGTCCAGCCATATTCGCTGTACCCTATCAGAGGGGTAAATACAATTAGCTCCTACACCGACATCCAGAACTCTCACAGTTTTTCCACGCGGGATCTTATCGTAGGATTCTGCCAGCAGCTCTGCCATATAATGGATATAGTCCGCACGGCCGGGTACGGGCGGACATAAATATCCCTCTGGGATATCCCATAGGTATACACCGTAAAATAACTTGAGTAAAGCTTTATTAACAGTTTTAACCGCTTCCGGGTCGGTAAAATCTATGGTGAAGTCTGCACTCCCTGTTTTTAAAAGATGCTTTTCAAGTTCCGGGCAAACTTTAACCAGCTGTACGAAATCGTACCGTTCGCGATGTTTATTCAGGGGGTGCAGCTGATCTTTTACTTCGTGCATTAGAATTTAAAAGTACGGTTTTTTTAACCGCGTAGGCCGCAAAAGGTTACGCAAGGCTCGGAGAGGGTGGAGCGTAGCTTGATGTACTTTGCGTAAAACGGTGCGCTCTGCGGTTGAATTATAGTCGCTCAGGTCAAAGAATTATATCTCGCCAGTGGATGAAGAGCAATCCCAATTTCCTGAACCAGCTCGGGAACTAAATTCCTCCCTTCCGCTACTTTCCATTCACCGCCGTTTTCAAGCAAAATAAAAGTACCATGCTCTATTGAGTTAATTCTCCACCCGTCTTCTCCGTTATACTCTTCATGCTCTGCATCCATTTCGATCTCTCCGTTAGTAACGGGATCTTTTACAAGAATCTTCATATCGTTTTTTATATAACGCAGCAAAATGCAAGCCAAGGTATTGGGAGTTGTACGTTATAAGTCGGGGCGGAGAGACTGAACGCTGAAATCATTTCCATACAGGTTAATTTTTAATTCTTTTTTCTTACTTCTTCTGAGCGCTTCCAGGTAATAATAATCTGCATAATTGATTGGAACATCGATCTCACTTTTAGCCGGCTTATTTCCGGTGCTATGATCTTACTCTCCTATTAAAAACCACTGATAGCTTAATCTCGTATTTTTTTCAGCACATAAAAAGATGATGATGAGGATAACGGTACGTTCAAGGCAGGTTATAGTATTATTTCTTTGCTTCTTTAACTTCTCCGCCTACGCCATTAGCTCCGCCCTTCAAGATACGTCTATTACAGAACGTCAAAAAGCTAACCTTTCCTTCAACAGCATCTATCGACAAAATGCTAACAGCGGCTTTTTTGGAAATGAATATGGCAACAAAATCCGCAGTACCCTCGTTGCCGATGTTAACCCCAATGTGGTACTTCTCAGCAGCAAGGACTCCCGTTTCTTTGCCCTGATCTCACCAAGGGTTAAGCTAAGGCTTCTTGACGCACGTAAATCGCCTGTCAGATCACCGAGCTACATGCCTGGAGCAAAAGTTTACTTCAGAATAGGAGACAATGTAATGCGGCCTGATTTTTTTTCGCTGGCTTATTCGCATCATTCCAATGGTCAGGACGGCCCTACTTTGGACTCTGCGGGAAATTTCAACCGTGGAGAAGGTAAATTTACAACCAATTTTTATACGCTTGATTATGCGATTGGGAAACGCAAAGTGAATTCTGCAACAGCGCAAAGTCATTACAGCTCAATTGGGATCGAGCTTCACACCGGATTATTTAATAAAGGCTACTCTAAAGAACTAGACGGTAATTATGGTTTTGTGCGTATTAATGGCAGCTGGAATTTTGATATGCTTAAGGGCAGGTCCGGAAACGAAAAATATGATAGTCATCAGCGGCTGCATGCCCGCTTTACTTACATAGCGGATAGATATGAAAATTATGACCTGGTGAATTTTCGTAAACGACTAAATGCCACTATACAGTACAGCTATCAATTTGGATTTATGGACAATGTTGCGTTTGCTTTAGGAGCCGGATACAGGGCGCAGGATGACTACAACATTTACTTTGAAGACAGCTATTCTTTTGTTTCTGTGGGAATTGTATATGGTGTGACATTTGACCTTGATAAAAAACGTTATTCAGGCGGCAAATAATATAAATTTATGACCGGACTAAAAAAAATCAAATCAAAAAGGCGGAATTGATCCGCCTTTTTGGTTTTAACGAGTGTTTTCCAGGGCCTTTATTTTATTGGGACAATGTCTATGATGACCGTCCTGTTATAAAAACGCTCTTCAGGAAGGTTGTTTTCAAACGGCGACTTGCTTTGATCTTCTCCGAAACCTGAAGTTTCAAATTTCACATTTCTCCTGCCGGCATTTGATAATGAACGTTCCAGTATCTTTTGAGTCTCTCCAGCCCTATTCTGAGAAAGAGTACTGTTATAATCTTCCTCGCCAATTACATCGGTGTGGCCATGTATGATCACTGTTGAACCATCAGCGATAAGCGGAGTCACAATATTAGTTAAAAACTTATCATACGCCGCTATAGTTCGAGTCTTATCGAAGTCAAAAAGAATACTGAAGCGTGATCCTTTTTCCATAGTTTCGTCCTGACGAAGCAAATTAACTGAACTCTCTTTCCTTACTGTCATACCGCTTTTAGTCTCTCCAATAAGGTTTACTTTATAATTTCCAGCGGGACGGTCTCCTAGTATTGTCCGCCCTGGCAAACTTTCCTGATCGCTTGTAAATGGTCCGTAATGCTGAGTGCTACCCTGCTCATTAGTGATGTCGATGGACCATGATTTAAGCAAATCCTTCGCTCCTCCCACATTAAAAATAACATGACTATCTAAAGGATCATTCTGAATCACATTGATCCGGACGGGTTTCATCATTCCACCACCAACTTCCATTAATAATTCTGGAGAAGTGCTTTCAATATCTACTCTGCGGTCACCAGCACGAAGTAAGGCTAGCTCCCTAGTACCGCCGGGCTGCTCTGAGGGGATAAGAGGCTTTGTACGGCCATCGGTTGAAATTCTGGAGCTTTCGATACCGAAAACGGTCACAAGATAGCGCTTGATCGCTTCCGCAAATGATTTACCCTCTTCCGGGCCTCCCATCGAGGCGCCGCTCAGAGAAATGGAAGTTCCCGGATTTGATCTTAAACGATCACCGGTTATATTCAGGATATTGTGATAAACATTTAATTGTCTGGCAGAACGACCTTGGGTATTTACGGACTGCTCATTTTGAAGTTGTTCTTCCCTGAAGGCAGAAGCCTGACTCTGTGTTAGCGAAACATAACGCAAAGGCACAGCAGTTGATCCTTCGTCAAAAAATACATAGTTACGCAGTGGTAGAGTTTCACTTACTTGCCTGGTTAAAGGAAATGTTTTCGGTGCGCGAACTGAAAAAGTAACGTCCCGCGTTGGAATCACAGCCGGAGGTATTTCTGTTACTTTAATAGCAGCCGGACCTTTCCCGAACTTTAATGCAATGCCTGTTCTTATTGTAGAAACAGACCAGCTTTCTATTGTTCTTGGATCCTGACCAAAATAAGGATGAAAAGAAAAGAATGGGGCAAGCACAAATTTTGATGTGCTGGCAGGTGATGATAGCATGAATTCATATCCCATACCGATCTGTCCGGAAATAATGGTTTTACGCATAGCACTCAATTCTGCATCCGTATTCGGTTGTCTCCGTTGTGTATAAGCAAAATCGACCCCCCGTCCGAAAGCAACTCTTGGCCCTGCATAAAAGTAAAAATTGGATGTTTTTGATCCCAGGCGTAAGCTAGGCTCAACACTTAGATAACTCAGATCTGTTTTTAGAGTAGCGGGACAATTACATGGCGCTATAACATTATTGAATCTACCTCCGCGGCCATCATAACCAAGGTTTAACATGGCACCCCAAGTACGGCTGGGACGATATTCCAGGAATACAGACCCATAAGGTCTTACTCCAAAACCTTTATGGAAGGCTTTTGGAACGAACAGAGAATTGTTAAGTCTTTGCGTTGTTCCATCATAGAAATTTAAGTTTGCGGCGCCAGAAACACCAAACCACCAGGGTGAGAATGTTGTTTGCCCCTGAACTGCGCTCTGAGCGAGAATCATCATGAATGAACAGATGATAAATTTTCGTATGGTTTTATTTTTTAGAAACATAAGATATCTTTTTTGAAGATTAAATTTTTGTTTGTTTTATAGCGTTGATTAAGTAAATCCCCCCGAGGGGGGACTTTTAATTCAGAATCTGAAGCTTATTGAGGCACATTTATGGTTGTGTTTACCATGGTGACTGAAGCGACCAGGGAAAGCGCACGACCATTCAATACCGTTTGAACAGTATTTCCGGCAGTAGAGAACGTAACTCCAGCCGATGAAATGATGGTTCCAACCATAGTACCACCTCCTGCACCATTGATCGTGGCGGCAGTACCAACATACCAATATACATTTCGGGCCAGTGCACCATTTGTCAAAATAATACTACGTGCGCCTGTTGGCCCTGCAACTCCTACTGTCAACGCAGTTGGTACCTGGAAAACCCATACAGCATCCGAATTCCCCTGAGCATCAAGCGTAAGGTTTCCGTTTGTGATCATATAAGTACCACTTGCAGATTTATAAGTGCCCGGGGCTAATGTTCTGCCACCTAGCTCGTCATTGCTGAGAACAGTACCACCTGGCCTGTTAGCCGGAGAAATACTGACATAAAAGGCATTCATTGCAACCAATGCCTGAGCAGCAATGGCAGATGAAGCAGCCGATCCCGGAGGAGGGGGAGCGGTATGAATTCTTCCCGTTACCAATCCCTTATTAAGAGGTGTTTCCGTGTAAACATCCCCGGTTAAACCATCATGAAACCCGGTTATTAAAGTTGAGACTCCGGTGGTACCAATACTTCCATTATTGATGACCGTATTTATCCCCTGATTAGTTATCCCGGCACTTCCGCCAAAAGCTCCAAATATAGAGGTGAATAATGGTGCGGCAACAGGCGAAAAGTTCGCTGTGATATTCTTATTCGAATTCATGGTCACCGTTAATGGGTTTGCTGAACCGGTAGCATCACCACTCCATGATGTAAAGGTAAATCCTGTATTTGGCGTTGCAGTAAGCTGTACCGTAGATCCGCTGGCGTAAGTAGCCTGATTCGGATTTTTTGCAACTGACCCATTCGTAGCGTTTACAGTTAGAGTGAACGTATTTACTGGTATCGCTGTAAAGTTCGCAGTGATATTTTTATTGCCGTTCATGGTAACTGTCAATGGATTTGCCGAACCTGTTGCATCTCCGCTCCAAGATGTGAATACAAAACCAGTACTTGGCGTTGCAGTAAGCTGTACTGTAGAGCCATGATTATACCTTGGCTGATCTGGAGTTTTTGTAACCGTACCATTGGTAGCAGTTACTGTTAAGGTGTAAGTATTTAAGGCGAAATTAGCAACTAAGCTTCTGTTTGAGCTTAATACAAATGTATAATTTGGACTTGTTGATAACACACTTCCACTTACTTTGTCAGTCCAGTTTGTAAAGGTATATCCCACATTTTGGGCAGCTGTTACTGTTACCGAAGATCCTGAAGAATATGCGCCTTCACCATCAGTGGTTCCGCCAGCAGCAGGATTTGATGATAATATTACTGCAAATTGATTGGCAGGAATTGCTCGGAAGTTGGCAACAAATGTTCTGTTAGAATTCAAAAAGAATTGAATACTTGAACTTGTAGAAACTCTCACTCCATTTTCTGTCCAATCGACAAACGTGAATCCTGCATTAGGACTTGCGGTTGCTGTTACTGAAGTACCAGGATCATATGAACCGGCTCCGGTTGTTGTTCCGCCAGCGGATGGATTGGATGAGAGGCTAACCGCAAATTGTCCTATTGGTACCGGTGCAAAGTTCGCTACCAGGGCAATGTTTCCATTCATAGTAAACTGATAGCTTGCACTTGTAGAAACCGCAGTGCCATTAACTGTCCAATTTGTAAATGTAAAACCAGCGATCGGTGTGGCAGTTACAGTGACCGAAGAACCCTGGGCAAAGGCGCCAGCTCCGGTAGTTGTTCCGGCTGCTGAAGGATTTGATGATAATGTTACTTGAGGAATGGTTGTGAACGTCCATATATAATCAGCTTCCATTGCTGTACGCAATGTATCCTTAGCCCCTGTTGTAACCGTACCCGTGTAATTTACAAACGGCGATAGTGCTACATCCGGTTTAAACGTGAATACCGCTGCGTTTGCGGTTGGTGCAATCACGCCTGATACCAGAGTAGTTCCCTGTTTGATGGTAAAAGTTGAATTATTAATTGTTGCCGCGCTCATGGCTGTATTAAATGTGATGGAGATCAGTTTGTCCAAAGCGACATCTACCGCCTTGTCCATTGGATCTGTAGAAACAACCACCGGGCACAAGCCGATAACTTCTCCCTCAAAATCGTCCTTCTTGCATCCTGCCAGGAACACAATACAAAGCATTGCTATGCAATAAAGCGCATTGCCAGGTTTGAAATAGCCTCTGCTCTGACGCATTTGAGAACTATACTTAGTTTCAGTAATTTTTTTGTTCATAAATTTATTTTTAAAGGCTTGTTTAATTTGAAGAGACCATGAATCCGGACTGACCGGGACATGCCGTCATACAAATTTACTCCCGGAACCTAGCTGAAATGTTACATAAAAATGTAAATATGTTACATAATTCACACCTTGTGCTGCGCCAGCTGATATGAGCTCTGCTTGAATTGAGAGGGGGTTAGGCCGGTAATTTTTTTAAATTGTGAAGACAAGTGTGCCACACTGCTGTAATTAAGCTTCCAGGATATTTCCTTTAAATTCAGATCATTGTAGGCAATAAGGGCCTTGGCCTTTTGAATTTTGTGGAAGATAATAAATCGTTCAATGGTAGAAGCTTCCAACTCAGAAAATGTGTTAGCCATATAGGTATAGTCAAGCCCCAGTTTAGCACTCAGATATTCTGAAAAATTATATTTAATCCGACTATCAGAATAGTTCACCATTTCAACGATCGCAATTTTAATCCTTTCTACCAGGATGTGCTTTCTGTTATTGATCAGTTCAAGTCCGCATATCATCAAAGCCGCCCTAACCATTTCAATTTGTTCAGAATTAAGGTTTTCTTCAATCTCTACGCTTCCCAATTCTATTTTACCACAGTGAAATCCAAAGTATTCTATCTCCAGCTTTACAACCATTATACAACGGCTGCATACCATATTCTTTATAAACAGTTTCATCATGCTCTTTATACGCAATACAAATGCCTTAGTTGAGTAATTTTTAGCGACATTATTTGAATTGAGAAGGTAAATTTCATCAATACTGCTATACAATAGTTGTAGTAATGATTTAATAGATAAACAAATATCTTTAAACGATATTTAATATACTGTTAATTTAATATTATTTTATCAATGCTATATCCGGCCGAAAATAAAAAAAAATGTGGGTGCTATACCAGAAATTGTGTAGCCATCCAGCTAATTATATCTCAAAATATTTATTTTCAAGATCAATTTTTGAGGCCAGTATGAATAAAAATCGAATTATATCATATTAAATCGAAGGACCTTGCGTATAAGCAAAGCTCGTAATACGATGTTGTTTCGAGTTTTCTTCGGATATTTTTCCGGTGGGTGTCAACCGTGCTTAACGAGATAAAAAGTTCTTCCGCAGTTTCTGCAGAACTGTTACCGAGCGCCAGCTTTTTCAGAACTTCGCATTCCCGCAGGCTTAATTTTGAGAATTTCGAAAAATTTCTGCGCAGAAAGTTATTTTCTTCGAGTAAGCGGGAAGCTTTACCGGTCATGTGATGCATTGCATCTATCGGAAAAGGCATGGTAATCGTAAAAGAAAGGCTTCCCTTCATTGTCTCTCATGAAGATCCTGGAACTACTCCTGTGCCAGGTCCAGTCAGATCTCCCGGAAATGCGGACCTGCTGAAAATACGTGATGATCTCATCATCGTTATTCCTTTCAAGCAGTCCAAGTATCTTCGGTACATAATCCCTGGAATCTTCTTCATTGAAAAACCTCGAATAGTACTCTGTCGCCTCAAGCTCCTTAACCTCTTCCAGGCTAATATTAAGACCTTTCAAACCTTGCTCAGACATCCAGATAACTTTCCAGTTGGATATATCATGAATGATCAGAACGGCTGGAAGCATAGCTGCGCCAGCCGCTACTAGGTCGATCTTTGAATCTAAATCTGCTTCCCTGTATACGAATTCATAGTAGATTCAAAACAAGGTATGAATTTGTTCTAAAAGAACAGGCTACAGATAAAACAAAATTCTTCTGACCGTATTGTTAGGATATGGAAAAAGAGATCATTGGGATTTTAGCAGGAGTACTTACGGCTGCCTCGCTCATCCCCCAATTTATTAAATCATTAAAGGAAAAGAAAGTGGATGTAAGTCCGCTGATGTTCCTCATTCTGATTGGCGGGAATGGATTGTGGATATGGTATGGACTAAAACTTGAAGCCCGGCCGATCATTATTACCAATGCCTTTTCTCTTTTAATGGATATAATTATGCTATTCCTGAGCTTTCGGTATCGTAAACAGAAGAAGAGTAGATAGTACTTAGTACTAAGTACTTACAAAAGTGCTTTATAAATACTTATTACAAGATACTTGATACAAAATACTGTTTACAATTGAAGTCCCTATTTACTTTTCGCAACTCTCCAGATCACATTTGATGCATCATCAGCAACAAGCAGCGAACCGTCCTTTAACACTGCTAATCCTACGGGTCTCCCATAAACCTCGCTTTTATCTCCCCCGGCCACAAACCCGGTCAGAAAATCTTCAGGTAGCCCGGATGGGCGGCCATTTTTAAAGGGAATAAAAACCACTTTATACCCCACCAGTTCTGAACGGTTCCATGAGCCGTGCTGTCCTACGAATGCTCCCTGATGATACTTTTCGGAAAAAGCTTTCTGGTCATAAAAAGCAAGCCCAAGGGATGCTGTGTGAGAGCCTAGAGGAACATCGGGGATCACTGCCTTACTCACCATTTCCGGGGCTTTTCCTTTCAGACGCGGGTCCTCGATCTGACCAAAGTAGGAATAGGGCCAGCCATAAAATGCCCCGTCTTTCACCCCGGTCAAATAATCCGGGACCAGGTCATCGCCAAGTCCATCCCTTTCATTCACGCTGGTCCACAGCGCCGATGTCCCCGGCGCCCAGTCCATACCGACCGGGTTACGCAAGCCGCTTGCATAAACCCGCTCAGAGGTCCCATCCGGATTAATTTCGAGAATGTTTGCCCTTCTTACTTCGTTCTCCATGCCCTGTTCGGCAACATTCGATCCTGAGCCAACGGATATATATATCTTCGAGCCGTCGGCATTAGCGATAATATTTCGTGTCCAGTGGTTATTATAACCTCCGGCTGGAAGATTCAGGATCATTTTTCCTGAAGCATCATTAAGCCTCGTATCACCGCTTTTATAAGGGTAGCGCACAATACCGTTTGTATTCGCTACATAAAAATAGTTGCCAATGATCAGCATGCCGAGGGGTTGTTTCAAACCTGTCAGAAAAATCTGTTTTAATTCCGGCTTCCCGTCCTTATCCGCGTCGCGCAAAATTGCTATTCGATTGGCACTTGGCTTTTGCTGGTTCGACTTTGCCTTCCCGCTAAGTATAGCTCCGGCCTTTTTTACGAGTGAACTTTCAGTAGCTGATTCTGCAACAAAAATATCCCCGTTTGGGGCTTCATATATCCACCTGGGGCTTTGAAACCCGTCAGCAAATCTGCTAACAACAAATCCGGGGGGCGACACCGGCGTTTTACCTTCCGGCCAGCCGATAATGTCCGAAAAATTAGTTTCTGAAGCGTTGGTATCAGGTTCAGGCAATGAAATCTGGCCTATTGTTAAAGAATCAACAGCTGTAGAATCAGTACTTCGCTGTGTTTCTTTTGATCCCTGGTTACACGCGAAGAATACTACTCCCAAGCACGCAAATGCAAGGCGCCTAATTTTTTTAATGCTCTTTCCCATAATAGTGTCTAGTACCTGGAATTAACAATAAGTTGCCGGATGGGTTTTAAAAAAAAGTGAGAACGGGGTTAAAGGTTCGGTTAAGGGCTTGTTCTAACCGGTGATTTTACAAGCTTATTATTCCCCGATAAGATCTTTGCGCGCGAAAATGAAGACTTACAACAGGCGGCCTTTGCTTCTTTGCCTGTAGGTTGTTGTTTGGAAAGAGAAACGGCATGGGGCCGAGGCTCTGCAGATTTAGGGGCTGGAGACATATATCCGTAAACAAATACGCTAATCGCCAGTAAAATAATCAAGCCAGCAAATTTCAAATATGAATTAGAGTTTGGTCCGGGCTTCATTTGTCTCAACTGTTAAAGAGTCAACATTTGCTCTGCATAAATCAGGCGATTGTTAATTAAAGATAGATAATTCCAATTAAAAATTATTTCCAAAGATAGTTTAACATCATTATTACCAAAAATTAATCGAATGTTAAAAAATGTGAAATTTTAGTAAAATATACGAACTATTCGTAGATTTACGAAATATTCGTATTAATCCTTATTCTATTAATTATGAGAAATTGTTTTACCGCAAGATTGCTTCCAATATTGATCCTAATCCTATCCTGCTCTGTTCCTGTAAGCGCACAATCAAAGCTCAGAGGATCTGTCAAAGGATCGGTAATTGATTCTGTCTCGGGACAGCCGCTCGAATTCGTTTCCATTTCTATCAAAAACCTTTCTGACTCGTTCGTTGTGCAAACCACTGCATCGGCAAAGGACGGATCTTTCATAGCCAGGGGCATGCCTGAAGGAAAGTATGAGCTTTGGTTTTCCTTCATCGGATACAAGACGCTCAAAACCCCCTTCAGCATCACAGAAAAAGACAGCGATCTTAATTTAGGTAATATTCTTTTTGTCCCCGGTATAGATCTGAAAGAAGTGGTAGTTCAGGGGGAAAGAGCTCCCATTACAGTTAAAAAAGATACCGTTGAATACAATGCCGGTTCGTTCAAAACCCAGCCCAATGACAATGCAGAAGAGCTTCTGAAAAAACTTCCGGGAATAGAGGTCGATAAAGACGGGAAGATAACTGCCCAGGGAAAAACGGTTAACAAAGTTCTGGTTGACGGAAAAGAATTTTTCGGCAATGATCCGAAAGCAGCTACCAAAAATTTACCGGCTGATGCGATTAATAAAGTACAGCTGATTGACGATAAGACTGAAAACTCGAAGAACACAGGAATTGACGACGGGCAGCGCGAAAAAGTACTTAATCTGACCATTAAGGACGATAAAAAGAAAGGCTGGTTCGGAAATGCTGCATTAGCCGGAGGATCTAGCGAGCGATATCTGGGACAGTTAAATATGAACCATTTTAATAAGGATAAACAACTTTCTTTTCTGATGATGACCAATAATGTGAATCAATCTGGTTTTAGCTGGGAAGAGCTGAGCAATTTTTCTGGTGGCGATCCGAACACGGCTTTTGGTTCGTCTGATGGTTCCATTCGCATAAATGTCAACCGGAACGGCAGCTCAGATATAAACGGTGTATTTTCTGGGGTTGGTAGCGGTGGGCTTATAAATACTCATTCGGGGGGACTAAATTTCTCAAACAACTATGGCAAAAACAAGCAACTTAAAATAAACGGGAGCTATGTAGCAGTTTTATCATCGAACACTATTTCCAGGATATCCGATATTCAGGATCCGCTTGCCAATGAACTGATCTATACCAGTCAGTTGGCTTACGGTGAGAACAAAAATGATATACACCGGTTGAATTTTGGCATGGATTATAAACCAGATAGCCTGACAAGGATCCAGTTCAAGCCTGGTTTTTCAATAACATCAAAAAATACCCTAGCCGACCAGAATTATATGTCTGTAAATCAGGCTTCCACACCTGTAAATTCAGGGCTCCAGTACTTTAACCAGGAAAGCACCTCCCCTGCCCTTGGTGGGCAGTTTACAACGAACAGGCTGTTGCGCGGTGGCAAAGGTTCGGTAAACTTAACGGTTAATGGAAATTACAATAACTCAGATCTCAATTACTTTAACCGTTCGCTTACCCAATTTACTGTGGCAGGCACTGTAGAAGAGATTTCATTCGATCAGCACTCAGACCAACAGGCTGACAGGAGTTTTGTGAACGGATCCTTATCGTTTGTCAGGCTCTTAAATAAAGAGAATAAGCTCAGCCTGACGATGAAAAATACGTATCAATACTCCGACGACATTGCTAACCAGGTAACCCTTGAGTATAACCCTGTGACCGGCTTATATGAAACCCTGGTTCCATCTCTCAGTAATAACTTTAATAATCAAAATTGGAGAAATACAATTGCTGCAGGTCTGAACATGGCTGGAAAATCAGTGACGTGGAATGTAAACGCTGCAGCAGCGTACCTCGGCTTATCCGGTGCAGTGAGCGGAAATAATCTGGCTCTCGTCGAAAGGAGCTCGCTTGCATTTGTGCCTGATGCGAGCATTTCGTACCGTCAGAAGAATGGCAGGTCCTTGTATGCCAGTATTAACAGTACGGTTAATATGCCTGGTGTTTCAAGCCTCCAGCCGGTGTTTAATAATACCAATCCTTTATACATAAGAAATGGCAACCCGGATCTTGACATGTCACGGTCCGTTAATGCAAACCTGAACTATAATTTTTTCGATACTAAGAATAGCAGCTATATAAGTCTTTACTCTTCTTTTTCACAGATATGGAATGGTTTTTCGACAGCAAGCATCGTAGATCCAAATAGCCGCATCCAGACAGTAACATCCATAAATACCGACGGTAATTATAATTTTAATGTGGGCTTCAGCACCGGAAAGCCCTCCAAAATTAAAGGTCTACGTTTTCGTTTAAACTCGTCGGCAAGCAGCAACAGGAATATAAACTATATCAATACTTTCGAAAATCAAGCAAATCGGATATCGGGGAGCCTGTCGGGTGGAATCAATTATACAAAGGACCGTTTTGCGGTAAACCTGGATCTCAGCTCAACTTACAATAACGTCAGGAATTCTGTACAAACTCTGTCGAACCAGGAGTATTTTAACTTCAATAACTATTTCAGTATCAGTGGAGAGCCAATAAAAAAGCTACGAATATTTACGGATCTCAACCAGATACTCTACAGCGGTACAAATTCAAATAGCCTGAATAATAATTTCATACTCATGAATGCCGGAATTGAACGGTTCTTTATGAAAAACCGGCAGCTTACCCTTTCGTTAATCGCATTCGATCTCCTGAACCAGAACTCAAACATGCAACGCTCAATTACAGCAACCGGACGTATTGAGGATTTCAGAACCAATAATCTGAACCGATATGCTTATCTAAAACTCAACTATAAATTACAGCGTATAGGAGTTCCAAAGCAACAATCAGGAGGAATAATTAATATAAGGTGAAGTGGGGAGCCGAAGGTTGGAGAACTGACACTGAGGTCTGAAATCGGAGAGTCTAAACTCTCCATTTTCAACTTTCCACTTTCAGCTCTCCACTATTTTAAAATCCAACCAGTTTCTTTATTTGAATCTAAAACGAATTGATAGTCGCCAAAATTTCCAAGTACCTGAACCTTCTGCCCTGCTTTAAGATTCATTTTTACTGCCGCTAAACTATCCGGACGATCGTATAGTTCCTGCTGATCCTGATCAATCTTATATTGAAGCAATGGTTTCGCGATCGATAAAACCCTGTTTTTAGGTAAATATCCAAGCCTGCTGTCCGGCATTTCCACACGGAAGCTGCTTTCAGATACAGCACTTATTCTCAAAATTGTTCCATTTTTCAGGGTTACGGGATCCTCGCCTAAAATTCCTGATAATGAGGCGTTTCCGCTGGTTCGCATGATCATGTTAACTGCGTTCGTTTCGATTCGATCCTCCGGAAGTTCCTTAACCTTTGGGTTGATAAACGGTAAAGGGTCTACAGCGCCTTCTCTTGTATAAACTCCAAAATGCAAATGCGGCGGGGTGGTCCGTGCATTTCCTGTGTTTCCCATTCTTCCCAGCGTATCTCCAATTTGCACCGCCTGCCCATCGCTCACAGTTTGCTCATCCAGGTGCGCGTAGTAAAGAGTAAAGTCTCTGTCATGCGGTCTGACCCAGACTACTTTCCCTCCCAGGTTACTCTCATTGACTCGCGTAACCGTGCCCGGGGCAATTGCCAGAACCGGGGTCCTGAATGCAGAAAAAATATCTATTCCTTCGTGCTTCCGGGTATCGGAATCCCTTCCGTCGCCGAAAAAACTGCGTACCTGGTTGTTCTGGTAGGTTTTCAATGGGTAGGCTAGTGATGGGCCGGATGTAATTTCCAGGGTATATTCACCTCCCGCGAGGAGTTCGGGCTGCAGCCGTATAATGTAGGAGCCCGAACTCTTTATGTCCGACTGAACGACATTTCCAGTTGAATCAGAAGACACAATAAATTTCAAGTCTCCGCCCTGTTCCTTCTCCCACACATCAACGTAGACCCTAAAACCATCCACCGGCTTTTTATTCAGCTTTATCAGGAGCTTCTGCCCCCTGTCCATGTTGAAAATGAATGCTGCGGCCTGTACCTTTTCAGCTGTAAAATATCCCTTTTCCCTGTAGGGAATTTTTATTTGAACTGCCTTTGCTATGCTTTGATCTGCGAGATAGATCCATGCCTTACCCATTGCGGTTTGGTCAAGTCCGGAAGTGACGAGCTTCCGTTCATACAGCTCGTGCAACGATGCAGTTTTAAAAACATTGAAAGACCCGCTCTTACACGAAAGTAAACAGGCTGTTATCAGGAAAATACCTGCCCGAAAAAGGCTTTTATATCGAAGCTTCATCATACGATCCATCCGTTTACAGGATCAACAACCGGAAAGAAATGATGTTTGTAACATTACAGGTTAACGAACTTTACACTTTCCGCTATCTTTGTATGCGATTAAGTGTTATTATAAAGGCTTCACCTTATTTTTTTTATCCTTATATTTTAAATTGTTCATTTTCAATACTTTATATTTTAAAAATATTAAAAATACAATCTAGGCCTGAATTTTGAAGTTTAAAACCTATCAATTCTCTCGGTTTGAATACAGTAGCTTTTATAACACCTCTTCCTACGGAAAGCCTGATTATCGGGCATAAAGCAAGTAAGCTTTCAGAAACGGATCTTATTAGCGGCCTGCGCCTTGGCGACCAAAAAACTGTTGAAAAACTATATGATATGTATTCGGGTTCCTTGTATGGAATTATTAAGCGGATATTAAAAGATGAAGAGATTTCAGAAGATATACTTCAGGAGACATTTTTGAGAATCTGGCAACGTTTCAGCCTGTATAATCCTGCGAAAGGCCGGCTTTTTACCTGGATGTCTAACCTTGCGCGTAATCTGGCCCTGGATAAGCTAAAAAGCAAAGGTTATGTTAATAATTGCAGAAATGAGAAGATCAGTGATCTCCAGTTCACGGTCGATGATCAGTTCAACGTCAGAAACAACCCTGAAACTATTGGGATAAAGGAAATGGTCAGGAAGTTAAGGCCTGAGCACCGGTGTATTATTGACCTGGTTTATTACCAGGGATATACTCATGTGGAAGCCGCTGAAGAGCTGCAAATTCCTGTTGGAACACTAAAAACCCGAATGCGAATGGCTGTGAATGATCTGAGGATGTGGTTCAGGTAAGGGTGAGAATATTTTTACTTCTTTCAGAATGACGATACCCTTATCCTTTCATAACACCAATCCCCTTCCCTTCAAAACCCGGAAATAAAATTTCATTATTATTAATGTGGAGGTGCTTATTCGCTACCTCACTAAAGACATGCCTGAAATCTGTTGTAACTGCCAGGTCGCGGCCGTCCTCCAGGTTCTCGAGGGACAGGGGCTCAACTTTTCCATGAACTATTCCGCCGTTAACATCGTTACCGAGGATAAAATTACAGGATCCACGTCCATGATCTGTGCCACCCGTTCCGTTTTGTTTGACGGTACGCCCGAATTCGGTCATGGTCATTATCGTAAGATCGTCCTGAAAGGCAGCCATATCCGTCCAGAAAGCCATTATGCTCTGACTGAGGTCTGCTGCGTTTCGGGCAAACACACCATTCTCTGCGCCCTGGTTAAAATGAGTATCCCATCCCCCGCTTTCGGCAAAGGCAACTTCCAGACCCACATCCATCTTAATTAGCTGAGCGATCTGCTTCAATGAATTTCCAAGCGCGCTATTCGGGTAGACCGCATTATTTGCAGGTTTGTAATTTTTAGAATCCGCGCTCTGGAGCATTTTCGCAGCGTCAAAGCTATCCTTACTGGTTTGCTTTAACAAACCGGAAGAGGTTTGGTCGTACAGGTCTTCGAAGCTCCTGGAAGCGCGTATTGCGCCAGTGGGGTTTCCTTTCATTTGTATGGCAAAATCCTGCAGATTACTGATGGATACGGATGGCTTATCCCCATAAAAAGACCTTGGCATGGATGAAGTGAGGCTCACCGCCTGAAAGGGGGTGGCTTCATGGCCAAGCAAACCTACAGCGCGGTTTAGCCAGCCGCTGGATGTCCCCTTATTAAAAGGCGTTCCGGATTCCATATAATCCTGGGCATCAAAATGCGACCGCGTATTATTTGGCGAACCTATCCCATGTACGATGGCCAGTCTTTTCTCGGCAAACATCCTCTCAAATGCAATCATAGAGGGATGAAGGCCGTAATGCCCGTCCAAATCGACTAAAGGCGTATTTCTTACCCCCTTAGCAGCTGAAATGAACAAGCCCGGCCTGGCAGCCTGTAAATACTTGTCTCCAAAAGGGGACACTGCCATAAGTCCATCCATAGCTCCCCTTTGAAAAATTGACACGAGGACTTTTTTACGCTTGAACAGCCCCGGAGCCTGCACGAGAGTTGCGGCTTCAGCAAGAAAGGTCGGGATCCCACCCAGACTAATACCAAAAAGTGCGAGTCCCCCTGATTTTAAAAAAGCTTTTCTTGATAACATGTTTTCTAATTTTAATTTTATTTACGCTGAAATTCCGGTGATCCGAGGATAACACCCACCACCTGCGATAGAATCGAATTTACCCCCGCAGAACCCTGGACCGGAAACTTTTTTCCTTTCCCCTTATTTTTTGGCAGAGCAGTAACTGCGCCTGACATAAGCTGATCTTCTGGCATATCCTCTTTAGGCTCAGAAACATGCTTAGAAGCAGCATCTTCGACCTTTTCTTGTAACAGCGGATCATTCAGCATTGGACTAAGCCTGGCAATTGTTTGGCTCAGGTCTCTTTCTGGCATGATCATTTTTCCATAAGTTATCAGGGCTGCCTCAGAGCTTTCCGGCTCACGGTTCTTGTTCAATGCGGATAAATCAACCCTAATCCCGGGGATGCGCTGGGAAGACAGTGCAAGCCCGAAATTCATACGGTTCAATAATGACCCGGTATTGATCCAGTATTGACCCCTGTCGGGAAAGCCTGTCGGCGCCTGGTAATAGTATATCTTCTGGCCCATTTTAGTTATCCAGCTGTATAGCTGATAAGGCTGCGTGATCTCTGCATTCAAGCTTCGCACAACACTTATTGCCAGTTCGAACGGGGACTTGGTTTTTTCCCTCAGAGCTTCCTTTGCCCAGAATTCCGGAGAGCTTACCATGCTGATCAACACTGCAGAAATATTGCCATTCGTCTTCATAAATGTATCAGACATGATATCGGCCAGCTTTTGTGAAGGATTGTCGCTGACAAACCTCACAGCTATCTTCCGGGAAATAAAACGGGCGGCAGCAGGATGATTTGACAGCATTTTCAAGAGTTCTACACCCTCCTGGTAACCTCCATTCGCCGGGAAGTGTTTACCCAGTACGGTTTTCTCACCGGTATCATGACGGTTTGCCGCGAAAAGGAAATCTCCGTCATGCACGAACCCTCTTTTCTCTAAATTAGCCTCTCCTGTTCGCTCCAGCATGCTCTTGGCCTGCGTGCCATAGTTGTTGTCCATGGGATATACTGTCCAGCCTGTCAGGATCCGCGCAGCCTGCGTAACATCGGCCTGTGTATAGCCCCCATCAACCCCGAGGGTATGAAGTTCCATAACTTCGCGGGCATAGTTTTCATTCAGGCCTTTATTCTTTTTATTTTGCTGCAATTTATCGATTGTCTTTACTACCATAGAGGTCGAATCGGATACATTTTTACCTGCCCGGGCGGCCGCTAGTCGTTTTTGCATTTTAGGATTCGCCAGCGGAGCTACATTTTCTGAAGTGCCTGAACTGCTGAAATTATCCAGGTACATGAGCATTGCCGGCGATTTTGCGGTTTCCAGAACCAGATCTTCAAACTTTCCAAAGACATTTGGCCGGATGACATCCCGTTCGTATGCAGGAATAAATTCAGCACATAAATTTTTAGTAAGTGAAACGTTAAAGTGGTTAAACCAGAAATCTGTAAGCAATTCGCGCGTCTGATTATTACTGTACGCTGCCCGGAAAATCTTCTGACTGATCAGCTGCCGGAAAAGTTCTGCCTGTGGCTTAAAGCCTTTCTGCGTCATATAACCCATGATCTGATCACGGTACCCCTTTTTGTTATCCTTCTCCAGAGAATCTTTGCTGATCAATCCATCTTTTATAGCCATGCGTAAGACCTGGCCAGTCTTAGGGAATAATTTCAAGGCATCTGTATTGCTCAATTCAAGTGCATCATACCCTTTCAGTAAAAATTTCAGGGAATCGTCGGCCAGATTACCTTTCAACTGTTGAATAAACCATTTTTCTAAGCCCAGGTTAACTGCGGCATCAATATCTCCTGGCCTGGCGCCATAGGTGAAGCGGCTCAACAGGTGAGCAGCTGCCTGCCGGTCAGTCAAACCGGCCTGTTTATAGGGGAATAAGACCGGACTATCATTTTCAGCAATAAATGAAGACGTGATCAAAAAGATAAAAAACACGCCAAATGGCAGGCAAAAATATTTAAGTGCAGCTTTCATTGGATTATTGTTAATTATAACTATCAGACTACCGTAATCTGGAAAGGATTAAGGGAGTACAAATAATTTATAATAATGTCTAATATTTCGCAGGATAAATATCGCTGTCCTCAATTCCACTATTGTTTAGGATACCAATTCCTCAGTCTTACATCGATCTTTTTATTTCCCTCGTTCACCAGTTTTTTAAACGCATTAATATCCTGCCCGCGATGATGATAAGGATAAACAATTTTAGGCTTAAAGTCGAGAACTGCGCTTGCCGCCTGAGTGATGTCCATCGTATAAGGCAGGTTCATGCATACAAAAGCTACATCTATCTTCTTAAGGTTCCGCATTTCAGGGATATCTTCAGTATCGCCGGAAATGTAAATACTCTTTCCTCCTATAGTCAGAATATATCCGTTGCCCCGGCCTTTAACGTGACGCGAATCCGCAGATTCAGGGAGATTATACATCGGGATAGCTTTGACCATAACGGCCATCTGGCTGGTTTGCATGCCATTACTTAAAACAACCAGTTTTTCCCTGGCAGATGCGGGAAGCTGGTATCCAACAGCCTGCGGGGCTATTACGATCGCTTTCTTTGTGTTCAGAGCTTCGATAGCCTTCACGTCCATGTGATCTCCATGAATATCCGTGATCAGGATTATATCCGGGGCACCGAAAGACTTATACATTTCCGCACTTCCGGTAGGATCTATGTAGATGGTCTTATTGTTCCAGGTCAGCACCAGGGACGCATGGCTCACGGGGCTGATCCTGAGATTTCCATTGCTGGTTTTGATCTCGTCTGTGCTGTTTTTCTGAGCCATTACCTGGACTACGCCCAGGAGAAAAACTGCTGTTAATAGTCTGATTTTCATATGGTAAATTTTAAAGCAAATTAATCATTATAACTATCTGATAAATAATCTTTCATCAAAAGTAAATGCTTCAATTGATTGTATAATTATCTTATTAAAATCTACATGGGATGGATTGATCAAATAATTATACTCCCCTTGCACAATAACTGATGGCACTTTCATAAGCAAAAACCTGTTTTCTTTTACAAATTGATTCCCAATTTCCTGTGTACTATGAGAATATGGGATTGATTTCCAATCTGCAGGAAAATCAGCAAGCTTCACATCAAAAGGTGTAATGCCAGCCGGAATACTGATCGAACAAATTTCATAATCAAGCGGAATATTTCCAAGTGGGGTATGTACTGCAATTTCCGCCGTACACAGCGCTCTTGATTCACTGGTATATAATATCGAAACACCTTTACTATTCCACCTTCCCCCACTTAATTCAGCGCCCTTTCCTGAAATATCTTTCGAATACTTTGATTTACTCAAGCGGTAAACGATCATGCCAAAACACCATACTCGATTCTTGTCAATTCATCCTTTATTAAATTGATACCAAAAGAATTATCAAATAATTGTTTTGGTTTAATATTTCCAAGAGCAAGGTTGTTTGTTTCAAGCCAGGAATCGAATTTATTTGAATCTCCGAATACTTCCAGGCCCTTTTTATAGAGTATTGCAATTTCCAGGATCCTTTCGGACTGTGGTGCGTCAAATACGCGCATCTCTTTCTTGTACCTCTGCATAGTACGTTCGGAGAGGTGCAGAAAATCTGACCATTCAGTCAAACTAAAAGGACTTCTATTTACAAAATTCATAAATACGGAAAACCCGATTCCATCTTTCAAGATTTTTATCAATGAAAATGCATTTCTATCATCCAAAGCACCATAAGCAATGTGCGGTTCAAATAAATCTAATCTTTTCATATCTTAATCTACCAACGCAATATACGACATTTGTCTCAATAAAACAGACAAGTGCCGAAATATTTTTATAGCTTCAATAAGGACTGGTATTCTTCCCGGAGATCCTTCAGACACTGTGCACATAAGCATCCGTCATGCAATTCACTCACGTACTGAACCTCATTCAGGTTAAGCTGTACCTGGCTGCATTGACACTGACTAAATGAGTTGGCTTTACATTCAATGCGTGTGCCGCAGCGTTCACAGGATATAAGCTCGTGCCTGGTAAAATCCACCTTCTTAATAAATTAAACTACTATCGCCTAGAAGGCGATAGATTTGTAAATCGGCTAAAGCCA
>JBBJNR010000046.1:23720-29859 GCA_037719315.1 Daejeonella sp. | reverse complement strand
GAGCAGCACTCAAACCAATGTAGGCTGCTTTGGAGCAAGTACAGGAGCAATTAACTTAAGCCCGGTCGGCGGCACCGCGCCATATACTTTCAGCTGGAGTAATTCTCAAACCACCGAAGATCTTTCAGATCTTGCCTCAGGAGTATACACGGTTACAGTAACCGATGCAAACAGCTGTACTGCGACTTCGACAATCACCATCACTCAACCAAGTGCCCCTTTAAGCCTGAGCAGCACTCAAACCAATGTAGGCTGCTTTGGAGCAAGTACCGGGGCAATTAACTTAAGCCCGGTCGGTGGCACCGCTCCTTATACCTTTAGCTGGACCGGGGGGGCAAGCACCGAAGATGTTTCTGGTCTTAGCTCAGGAACTTATACCGTTACTGTTACCGATGCAAACAGCTGTACTGCGACTTCAACAATCACCATTACGCAGCCAGCAGCAGCACTCAGCCTGAGCAGTACTCAAACCAATATTAGCTGCTTTGGAGCAAGTACAGGAGCAATTAACTTAAGCCCGGTCGGCGGCACCGCGCCATATACTTTCAGCTGGAGTAATTCTCAAACCACCGAAGATCTTTCAGATCTTGCCTCAGGAGTATACACGGTTACAGTAACGGATGCAAACAGCTGTACTGCGACTTCAACAGTCACCATCACTCAACCAAGTGCCCCTTTAAGCCTGAGTACCGTGCAAACCAATGTAGGCTGCTTTGGGTCAAGCACCGGAGCAATTAACCTAAGCCCGGTTGGCGGCACCGCGCCTTATACCTTTAGCTGGACAGGCGGCGCACGCACCGAAGATGTTTCAGGCCTTGCTTCAGGGGCTTGCACGGTAACGGTCACCGATGCAAACAATTGTACAGCGACCATAACAATTACCATTACGCAGCCAGCGGCCCCCTTAAGCCTGAGCAGCACCCATACCAATGTGAACTGCTATGGAGCAAGCACCGGGGCAATAAACTTAAGTCCAAATGGAGGTGTCTTGCCCTATGCATTTAGCTGGACTGGCGGGGCTACTACGGAAGACCTTAGCGGCCTTGCTGCAGGAACTTATACTGTTAATGTAACTGACGGAAACAACTGTACCACAACTGCTAACATTACGATAACCCAACCAACGACGGCATTGACTCTGAGCAGTGTTCGGACAAACGTCAATTGCTTTGGAGCAAACACCGGGTCGATAAATTTAACTACAACAGGCGGGACCGCTCCATATTTATACGAATGGAGTAACGGACAAAGCACAGAAGATCTTTCGGGCCTAATCGCCGGCACCTATAATGTGAAAGTAACTGATGCTAGTAATTGCACTGCAATTGCTAGCTTCACCATTACTCAGCCAGTCGCTTTGTTGGTCCTGAGAAGCACTCAGACAAATGTGACCTGCTTTGGAGCTGGCACCGGGGCAGTCAACTTAAGTGCTTCAGGCGGCACTTCGCCTTACTCCTTCAGCTGGAGTAATGGTAAAGCTACAGAGGATATATCTGGCCTTTCAGCCGGCGTTTATACTGTCATGGTGACTGATGTAAACAATTGCATTGCCAGCACAACGCTCACGATCACTCAGCCGGCATCTACATTAAGTTTAAGCAGCGTTAAAACCGATGTGACCTGTTTCGGAACAAGTAGCGGTAAAATTGACTTAAGCGCTTCGGGTGGCACAGGGCCCTATACTTTTAACTGGAGCAACAATCAGACTACTGGAGATTTATCAGGTCTTACTGCCGGTACTTACAGGGTAACCGTCACAGATGCAAACAAATGTATAGCAAGCGAAACCATTATAATTAGTCAAGCCTCCGCTCCTTTAAGCTTAAGCAGTTCGCAAACGGATGTTACATGCTTCGGATCAGGTACCGGCGCTATAAATTTAAGTCCCGCTGGCGGCACAGCTCCCTACACTTTTAGCTGGAGTAATGGACAGAAAACAGAAGATCTCCTGAATGTTCCTGCAGGAACGTATACCGTAACCCTCACTGACGCTAAAGGATGCGTAAAGATTGAAAAACTCACTATTGCACAGCCACAATCTTTAAGTGTGTCTTTAATATCAAAGAATGCAACTTGTCAGAACACAACAAGTGGCAGCATTTCAGCCATAATCACAGGCGGTACGGCCCCCTACAAGATAACCTGGAATGGGGGTTTAAACGGTAAAGAACTGCAAAATATCCCAGCCGGTATCTATGAAGTACAGGTTACAGATGCTAAAGGATGCACCGCTACAGCGAAAGCCGAGGTTTCACAGGTGAAATGCAGTCCGATAGCTCAAAATGACAACTTTAAAATTGATCAGGGTTTGATGCTTCAGGCAGACGTTTCACCTAACGATACAGATCCGTCGTTGGGCAAACTAATCTTTACCAAACTAACTGATCCCAAAAATGGCAAGCTAACTTTCTACGAAGATGGAAAATTCTCGTTTATGCCGGACAGCGGCTTTGCCGGGGATGTGAATTTTTCTTATCAGATTTGTAATCCTGCAGGGGCATGCCACACAGCCCTGGTAACAATTAGTGTAAATTTGTACACGATCGTTCGCCTTACACCTGAGCTTTCTTCTGTAAAAGAAGGCAGGAAAACTTCTGTAACAGCCAGATTAATCCGGCCCTTTAAGGAGGACGTAATAATAACTATCGGATATAGCGGTAAGGCACAAAAAGAGAAAGATTATCTTGTTCTTGATAATGACATGAAGCTGACGATACCGAAAGGCGAAGTTTCTACAACCGAAAAAATCACAATTGGAGCCGTGCATGATGCTTTTGAAGAAGGGGATGAAGATATCATATTGACCATTAGAGCAGTTTCAAATCCGGATGTACATATCGGTAATGGCGCGGTAGTAGTTATAAATGATGTTTATCCTCCGCCTTCTCCCACCGATAAACCTCAGGATGAGGCGGATAATGTTGCGATAGTTGCGGATCCGTTAATGTCTCCAAATGGCGACGGGAACGGGAATGAGGTTTTCAACATCCAGAATATTGAGTCTTTCCAGGATAATGAAGTTTTAATATTTAACAGATGGGGGAATGAACTTTTCGCTATAAAAAACTATAACAATGGCGACAAGGCGTTTAAGGGGTATGCAAATAAAGGACTCCTCGTTAATTCAGAATTACCACTTACTGACGGTGTATATTTCTACATAATAAACACCTATAGTTTAGCAGGAGGCAATCGGGTGAAGCAGGTTAATAAAGGATACCTGATACTCAAAAGATAAAACACTCTCAGCATGTCTTTTGGCGGTAGTTGTGGCTTTCTTTAAATTTTCAGCAAACAAGCTTTAGTTTCGGAAAAACCATTCATTTTTATTCACGATATTTGCTGATCAACAAGTAAAATCATGACAAAATTAAATTTAACAGCTGCCTGTTTCGTTCTAAATGGTTTTTTAGGCTGTAATCAACCGGCAGACAATGGGGAAGGCAAAATTAAAGACTCTACCACGGTGAATACTGGCGGATCTGCGATGATTACAGACAATGAAACAGAGCAGGTATACAAGCATTATTTGAATCTTAAGAACAATCTTGTTTCGTCCGATTCCGTTGCCGCTCAGCAAACTGGAAAAGAACTGGCGGCCGCTTTATATAAAATTAAGGGATGTGAGAATACGTCGACACTAGCGACAAAAATTGCCTCGGCTCCTAATTTAAAAGATCAGCGCTTTCAGTTTACTGCCCTGAGTTCAGATATAATTGCACTTATTAAGCATACGCCGATCAGTTCAGGGCAGCTGTATGTTCAGCATTGTCCGATGGCAAATGAAGGGGAGGGGGGATATTGGCTCTCTTTAGAAAAAGAAGTAAGGAACCCATATTATGGGGATGAAATGCTGGAATGCGGCTCTGTTACAGAAACTATAGCCTCCAAATAGTTAGACCAATATTTGGGATGAGTCCGTCTATAATGTGCGTTAATTTATTTTCGCTAACAAAAATATTGCAAAACCTTTTGCTAAAATTAGCGCATAACGAGCATAATTATTAGTTTTGCTTATAAAATTCCAAACCAACATGTCAGAATCAGCATCTTTAAGCCTAGGAGATAAAACGTACGATTTACCCATTATTACAGGTACTGAAAGTGAAAAAGCGATAGATATTTCCAAACTTCGCGATGTTAGCGGATATGTTACCCTTGATTCGGGCTATAAAAATACAGGCGCTACAAAAAGTGCAATTACCTTTCTAGACGGGGAAGAGGGTATCCTTAAATACAGGGGATATGCTATAGAAGAACTTGCTGAAAACTCAACATTCCTGGAAGTTGCTTATCTTCTGATCTATGGGGAACTTCCTGGTCAGGAACAGCTCATAGCTTTTCAATCAGATATTTCGAGTCACACCCTTGTGCATGAAGACATGAAGAAATTTTTTGATGGATTCCCATCGAAATCTCATCCAATGGGTCAGCTTTCGTCTTTGATATGTTCATTGTCGTCGTTTTATCCTGAATCCCTTAACTCTGGCCAGACCGCGGAAGAGCAAAACCTGACCATCATTAAGCTTTTTGCGAAGATGACAACAGTGGTGTCCTGGATCTATAAAAAATCCCTCGGCCATCCTATCATATATCCCCAGAATAACCTTGATTATGTAAGTAATTTTCTCAATATGACCTTCGGGCAGCGCACCGAGGATATAAAAATTGATCCGGTTGTTACTTCTGCTATGAATGTTTTATTTATACTTCATGCTGATCATGAACAAAATTGCTCAACATCTACCGTTAGAATGGTGGGGTCATCGGAATGCAATTTATATGCATCTATATCTGCCGGTATCTCCGCACTGTGGGGGCCATTACACGGCGGGGCTAATCAGGCTGTCATAGAAATGCTTGAACAGATCAAAAATGACGGAGGCGATACTGACAAATGGATAAATAAAGCGAAAGACAAGAATGACTCTTTCCGTTTAATGGGATTTGGTCATCGCGTATATAAAAACTTTGATCCGCGGGCTAAAATAATTAAGAAAGCCTGTGATGATATTTTAGATAAACTCGGAATTGATGACCCGGTCCTCGATATTGCCAAGAAGCTGGAAATGGCCGCTTTGAATGATCCTTACTTTGTTGAGCGGAAGCTGTATCCAAATGTTGATTTCTATTCGGGAATTATATATCGCGCCTTGGGTTTCCCAACTGACATGTTCACTGTTCTGTTTGCCCTCGGCAGACTTCCGGGATGGATTGCTCAATGGAAGGAAATGCGCGAGAATAAAGAGCCTATTGGCAGACCCAGACAGATCTACGTCGGAAAAACAGACAGAAAGTATGTTGATCTTAAGAACCGGTAGAACCACCGGCTTTGAATTTAAAACTTATTTCCTAGCAGTTATTACTGATATCTTCCTTTTTTTAATTCCTTAGCAGCTGATATCTGCAGTTCATGCGTGCTTTCCAACCTAGTGTTCAATAGCTTTTAACTCCCCCCGAACATGCTTGTATTTGAACACAAACGGAAATGTTATAGCCAGAACAAGCGCATAACCTGCAAATGTGAACCAGATACTTTCCCAATCCCTAATACCGGAAGTATTAGTAAAGAAATCCACTACCCAACCACTTAAAATACCTCCGGAAAAAGCTCCGAGACCATTGGTCATCAGCATGAAAAGACCCTGTGCGCTTGCCCGTATATTTGGATCTGACTCCCGTTCAACAAATAATGAGCCGGAGATATTGAAAAAATCAAACGCCATACCGTATATGATCATGGATAATACCAGCAACCATAGACCATCCCCGGGGTTTCCTATTCCAAATAAGGCAAAACGTAATACCCAGGCAATAATACTAAATAGCATTACCGTCCGGATGCCAAACTTATACAGGAAGAACGGAATGGTAAGAATGAATAAAGTTTCTGAGATCTGGGAGATAGATAAGAGCAGATTTGGGTGCTGAACACCGAAAGAGTCGGGGTAAGTGCTTTTGAAATCGTCGAGAAAAGAGCCGCCGAATAGATTCGTAATCTGCAAAGCTGCGCCCAGGAACATCGAGAAAATGAAGAATATGGCTAGTTTCCTGGACCGGAAAAGAACCAGGGCGTCAAGCCCCAGCGAAGAAGAAAAGCTCCGTGCATCTCCTGTCTTTAAAGGAGGCCGCGGAGGCA
>JBBJNR010000046.1:0-23710 GCA_037719315.1 Daejeonella sp. | reverse complement strand
GCATTGAAAACGCATAGAATCCTAATAAAAGGGAGGCAGTCCCGGCTACATACAATTGCATCGCACTTTTAGTAAGGCCCAACAGATCCACAACCCACATAGCTGCAATAAATCCAATGGTACCCCATACCCGGATAGGTGGAAAATTTTTAACGATATCCATATCATTTTTCTCCAGTGCATTATAGGATACCGTGTTTGCCAAGGCGATAGTAGGCATATACGCCATACAGTTGAACAGCATAATGATGTACAGTGACGGGTAATCTTCGATCTGTGCAGCTAAGAATAACAATAATGCCCCGGCGATATGACAAAAACCCAATACGCGCTCAGCATTAAAAAAACGATCCGCAATAATGCCCATTACCGCGGGCATAAATAAAGACGCTATCCCCATTGTGGCGAAAATGCTACCCACTTCGACACCAGTAAATTTTAGGGTAACTATCATATATCCCCCCAGCGATATCAGCCAGGAGCCCCAGATAAAGAACTGCAGGAAATTCATGATAATGAGGCGTAATTTGATGTTCATCTGCTGAGTTAATTATTGCTAAAAGATAGACTTAATTTAGAATATAAACAATTTGGTATGAACCGGCTTGCTAGCGTCGCAGGCCTTCGTTATCTGGAATGAATAAAATTGAAGGAGGCTTGCCTTAGTATATGTTACCAGGAAACAGAGATGAACATTCACACCATTCGATTATTCTGTGTGCACCATTACATGCCATGACCCCTTGCGACCAGGTCTTTAGGAAGACCTTCTTTTCGAAAGTTCATCGCGGATCTTTGCGGCCCTCTCATAAGCTTCCTCCGTCAGTGCGTCCTTAAGCTTATCTTTCAGTTCTTCTTCACTCAGGGAATTGTAATTTATAGAAGATGAAGGGTTTATATCTTCAGACTGAGCCTCGATATTCTCAAGAAAAACAAATTCGTTGCCTTCTATAACTATTCCGGCAGTGGCTAAAATAAATTCATAGGTGTAGATCGGGCATTCGAAACGTACGGCGAGCGCAATCGCATCGGAAGTACGGGCATCAATCTCCGATGTCTTTGTTCCATCGTTACACATAAGCTTCGCATAGAATATACCGTCGACAAGATTATAAATAATAACCTCCTGAATATTGATGTGATACGCCTCAGCAACAGATTTGAAGAGATCGTGGGTAAGCGGACGACTGGGAGTCATTTTTTCGATCTCAATAGCAATGGCCTGAGCTTCAAATCCACCGATAATTATGGGAAGTCTTCGGCGTCCGTTAACTTCTCCTAAGACCAGGGCATACGCTCCGGATTGTGTTTGGCTGTAGGATAGTCCAACTATATCTAATTTTATTTTTTTCATTAAAACAACTTAACGTGTGTGTGAACCATAAGTCGACACACCGTGACGTCTAAGAATGTGATTTGTATACTTTAACAGCCTCTGTCAATTTTGGAATTACTTCGAAGGCATCCCCAACAATACCATAATCGGCTACCTTGAAGAAAGGTGCGTCAGGATCTTTATTGATCACCACAATGGTTTTTGAAGAGCTCACGCCTGCAAGGTGCTGTATGGCACCTGATATGCCGATCGCTATATATAGATTCGGACTAACGGCAATTCCTGTCTGGCCAACATGTTCTTCATGAGGGCGCCAGCCTGCATCTGAAACGGGCTTGGAACATGCAGTAGCTGCTCCAAGTGCCTCAGCAAGCTCTTCTACCATGGCCCAGTTTTCCGGTCCTTTCAATCCGCGGCCGGCAGATACAATCAGCTCTGCTTCAGGTAGGGCGATTTTATCGGTCGCCCTCACTACATCTGTCACCGTGGCCCGCAGATCAGAATCTTTTATTGTGGGTTGAAAATCTTCAATAACGGCTTCTGACCCGGTCTCAGTCAGATGGTAAGAATTCGGATTTAAAGCAATTATTTTAGTCGCTGAATTTAGTTCAACGAATGCGAACGCTTTTCCGGAAAATGCAGTCTTTTTAACGGTGAAGCTATTGCCCTCAATTGTTGGAAGCTCTACTGCTGAGTCGGCAAGCCCTGCCTGTAATTTGACGGAAATACGGGGGGCAAGTCCTTTTCCGCTAAAGGAATTAGCTAAAACTATGACAGTTGCGCTTTCTTTTTTTGCAGCTTCACTAATAGCTGAAGCGTACGCCTGGGTAACGAATGTTTCAAGTTTATCGCTGGCAACATGAAGTACCCTTAATGCACCGTATTTTCCCAGCGTACTTAATTCGTTAGATTCCACCTTGCCTATGGAAATGGCTGTCAGATCTGTATTCAACAGATCCGCAACAGCTTTCGCATAGGAAACAACTTCAAAAGTTGATTTCTTAAATTTGCCTTCGGCATTCTCTGCGTATACTAAAACTGACATATTATCTATTTCCCTTCCAGAAATTTTAGTTAAAAATTCGGTTAAATAACCTTCGCTTCATTATGTAATAGGTTTACCAGCTTTTCTGT
Organism: Daejeonella sp.; assembly: GCA_037719315.1. GTDB lineage: Bacteria > Bacteroidota > Bacteroidia > Sphingobacteriales > Sphingobacteriaceae > Daejeonella. The sequence continues at coordinate 21,240 of JBBJNR010000046.1, read as the reverse complement.
TTCATCTGCAGTAAGCATTGTTACAGAGCCGCGTGGCGGCGGAGTTGTATAGGATTTAAATGTTGCAAGCTTTTCAATGTCGGATGTTTCCAATACTTGCAAGGGTTTAGTTCGGGCCGACATGATGCCTCTCATATTGGGGATCTTTGGCTCAGTAACACCTTCCGCGCAACTTGCTACAAAAGGAAAGGCAACCTTCAGGATTTCTTTACCCCCTTCAATTTCACGCTCAACAGATGCATAATTGCCTTCAATCTCCAGTTTTTTAATGATAGAGATGGATGGGATATCCATGAATTCTCCCAGCATGGCAGCTACCTGTGAACCGTTATAATCTATAGACTCACGGCCCGTCAGAATAAGATCAAACACATTGACCTTGGCGTATTGTGCAATTTGGTAAGAAACGAAATATCCATCCCGCGGTGCGGCATTGACCCGAACAGCATCATCAGCTCCAATGGCAAGGGCTTTTCTGATGGTGGGTTCTGAAGAAGCCTCTCCGACATGGATAACGGTTACTGTCCCTTTTCCACCTTCGGATAGCTCGATAGCTTTTGCTAAGGCAATCTCATCATATGGGTTTAAGATAAATTGAACACCAGCGGTATTGAATTGTGTATTATCACTGCTAAAAGTTATTTTTGTCGTTGTATCGGGTACATTACTGACACAAACTAATATCTTCATATAGATTCCTGTTTTTACAAATCTACTGAAAAAAGCCAAAATATCATGCATCATCTACGATTACAGAAGCTTTTGAATTTCCTTCAGGATGAGCCTAATGACCCCTTTTTAAAATATGCTTTAGCTACCGAGTATCTGAATGCCAATGACCTGGATAAGGCGCTTCACTATTATGAAGACCTGATAAGTCAGCATGCCGATTATGTTGGTACTTACTATCATCTCGGTAAACTATACGAACAATTAAACCGGAAGTCAGACGCGATCGAGACTTATAAAAAAGGCATGGATGTTTCCCGTAGTGCGAAGGATATGCACGCTTTTTCTGAACTTCAGGGAGTTTACAACTCGGCAATGGGTTTAGATTACGAAGACGACTGAATTTATGCTTAGCAAACGACATCTTCTATTCTTAAGTGATGTAGTTTGGTTTACCCTGACCGCTTTCGGCGGAGCCCAGGCGCACATGGGAATGATGCTTAAAAATTTTGTGAATAAGCGAAAGTACATTTCTGAAAGTGAGCTGCTCGAGCTTAACGCCCTGACTCAAATACTTCCCGGACCGTCTTCCACACAAACTTTGATAGGAATAGCCTATAAAGTTGGTGGACTGTCCATAGCCCTGACTGCTTTTTTAATATGGATCATTCCATCCGCTGCTATTATGTGCCTTGCAGTATTGAGTTATACTGCATTGGGTGAAAAAGAAAAATTTAATCATGTGCTTGACTTTATCCAGCCGGTGGCGGTTGGGATCGTTGGCTATGCTGCATATAAGTTCGGACGTGCAATATTAAAGACAAGGACGGCATTCTGGCTAGCCGGGGGATCTTTACTTGCGACCTTAATACTTAAGAATGCCTACGCCTTTCCAATAATAATTCTGATCGGAGGAATTATATCATCTGCGATAGACACGCCTCTGGAAGAAACGACTTTGAGAAGTAAGCTTTTTTCAAATATCAACCCAAGTAAAATTGCCTACTTTATCGGGGTGCTACTGTTTTTTGCAGGGCTGGGTGCACTGATAAACCGTACTTCACCTTTTAGTCTTCCGATCCGTCTTTTTGAAAATTTTTACCGGAACGGCATAATGATATTTGGCGGAGGACAGGTCCTGGTACCTTTCATGTTTACAGAGTTCGTTGGAATGAAAGATTATCTGACATCAGATCAGTTTCTTTCCGGATATGCCCTTCAGCAGGCCCTGCCCGGACCAACCTTCTCATTTACGTCTTTTGTAGGCGCTATGACGCTGAAGAATGCCGGGTACGGTATGTACGGGCAGATGCTCGGAGGCCTTATAGCGGTTTTAGGTATTAATCTTCCCGGACTAATTTTGATATTATTCATTGTGCCTTTTTGGGACGATCTCAAGAAAATAACGAGGATTAAAAATTCTTTATCCGGTATAAACGCGGTGTCGGTTGGATTTATGGGAGCCGCTTTCCTGCTTTTGATGCAACCAGTAGGGATAAGTGCAATGTCGGTAAGTATCGTGCTGGCCACCTTTCTGCTGCTCGCTTTTACGAGGATTAAAACACCTTTTTTAATTCTTGCAGGAATTTTGCTGGGCGTATTTTCTTAAAGAGGCAAGAACCAAGACTTACAAGGTTTCATAGCGAATAAAGAACAAGGAACAAAGAGTAAAGACACGGTAATTTCATCAAAGATCCAATCACCGAAGTATCGACGATCCGAGGTCTTTACTCCTTCAATCTTTGTTTCTTAATCTTTGTTCTCAGATCTTATTTCCAGTTTAAAACGGCGGCTCATCATCTAGGTCATCCATTCTCGATGGGCGAATGATAAAATTGTTTGGTTTTTCAAAATCCTGCGATGGGGCAATACCAGCGAACGGATTGGGGTTGGAACTTGCAGTAAAATCTTCCTCAAGATCGACGAACTTCACAAACTTACCAACGAATCGCAGGGGCACGGTACCCGTTTCTCCATTTCTATGTTTAGCAACAATAACTTCTCCGATGCCAACGGTAGAACGACCCTGCTCATCTTCCGTTAGTCCGTAGTATTCAGGACGGTACAGGAACAATACCATATCAGCATCCTGCTCGATTGATCCCGATTCACGCAGATCCGAAAGCATCGGCTTTTTACTTCCGCCCGGTCTGTTTTCTACAGCCCGGCTCAATTGCGATAAGGCAATAACAGGAACGTTCAGCTCTTTTGCAACAGATTTTAACGCCCGGGATATACTACCTATTTCCTGCTCACGATTCCCGCCTTTGCCGTCACTTTTGCCATGCATCAGCTGCAAATAATCGATAATGATCATTTGTATATCATACTGGGCCTTTAAACGCCTGCATTTCGCCCTGAACTCAAATATATTCAGTGCCGGCGTATCGTCGATGAATAACGGTGCCTCCGTTAGCTTACCGATTTTTGAATGCAGCTGTTGCCATTCCCACTCTGCAAGATGGCCTTTTCTTATCTTTTCCTGCTCTATCTCTGTTTCACCGGAAATAAGCCGGTTTACCAATTGGACCGAAGACATTTCAAGGGAGAAAAATACAACCGGCTTGCCAAATTGAACGGCCGCATTTCGTGCACAACTGAGCACAAAGGCGGTTTTCCCCATTGCAGGCCTCGCCGCTATGATCACCAGGTCAGATGGCTGCCAACCCGATGTGATTCGGTCCAGGGCTGTAAAACCGGAAGGTACGCCTGTCAGTCCGTCAACCTTATCTTTTATCTTTTCAAGATTTTCGAGCGACTCACGGATAATGTCATCCATTTTTCTGGAATCGCGGCGAAGATTATTCTGGGCGATATCGAACAGGTTCTTTTCAGCGTGGTCGAGAAGGTCGAAAATGTCTGTAGTATCTTCATATGCATTGCTGATAATCTCTGTGGAGATCCTGATGAGTTCACGCTGAATAAATTTTTGAGAGATTATCCTGGCGTGATATTCAATATTGGCTGCTGAAGCAACCCGGTTTGTCAGTTCGGTGATGTAATAAGCCCCGCCGATCATCTCGAGGTCACCCTGCTGACGTAGCTGCGCTGTTACCGTTAAAATGTCAATCGGAGAGGACTTTTGGAATAATGCCTGGATAGCCTCAAAGATCTTTTGATGACTGTCTTTATAAAAAACATCAGGATTTAGAATATCAATCACGGCCGAGAGGGCATCTTTTTCAAGCATAAGCGCCCCAAGCACAGCCTCCTCCAAATCCAGCGCCTGTGGAGGTAATTTACCTAAGCCGCTTGCAACTGTGCTGAGCCTGTTTCGGCGGTCCCCTGATAGTGTATTTTTATTCCCCCGACTAAAATCCTGATCCTTATCTAAACTCATAATAACAAAAGTATACAAAAATGTATCCGCATGGTTTTAAGTTTTTCACAACGAACATTTTTAGCAAATCACACTATTAGCATTTAACTCGTTCAATCACATTCCTATTCACATTGGATGTTTAAAATCTATTGATAATAAAAAAAAAGTTCTTATCCAGAACGCAGCACAAATGTTTATAACTTTTTGGGATGTTAATAAGCTTGAAATATTCTATCTGAAATCAGGTGATTTAACCTCCAAACGAAAATTATAGTTAAATTGCGGCCCCTAAATTTTTCATCTATGAACACTAACTCTTTTAACCGCAGGCGCGACGTTCCCCCCCATGAATCAAACCAAATGGTATTTGGTATCAGGGCGATAATCGAAGCGCTAAAAAGCGGAAAGGAAATAGAAAGCCTCTATATTCAAAGAGGTCTTACAGGAGGGCTTATCCTGGAGCTTAGGGGTTTATTAAAGGAATATGACCTGGGATTTCAATTGGTCCCGGTTGAGAAGCTCAACCGGCTAACCCCCAAAAATCATCAGGGCGCAGTTGCTTTTATTTCTCCGATCACTTATGAGAAGATCGAGAATGTTGTTCCTGGCATCTACGAGAGAGGAGAAGTCCCGCTCATATTAATCCTGGATGGAATAACAGATGTTCGTAATTTTGGGGCAATTGCCCGTACCGCAGAATGTGCAGGCGTACACGCTTTGATCGTTCCGGCAAAAGGCTCTGCCCAGATCAATCCGGATGCAGTTAAAACTTCAGCAGGAGCGCTTTACAAGATACCTGTATGCCGGCATGAGAGCCTGCTAAAAACTGCTAAATTTCTTCAGGAGTCGGGTCTTCAATTGGTTGCGTGCACCGAGAAAACGAACGACTTCCTGTATCAGCCAGATTATACTGGTCCTACAGCGGTGATTCTGGGATCAGAAGAAAGCGGAATTTCCACCGATCTTATCCGGATTTCAGACCATTTGGCTAGGATCCCGATGTTTGGGGAAATAGAATCCCTTAATGTGTCCGTTTCGGCCGGCGTCGTTCTTTACGAGGCGATCAGACAGAAAATGGCTTCTAAATAAATTCGCTTCCGAAACGCTGCTTTACATCCGTTACGACCTGCTTAATCTCCTGTTCGCGGTCCCTTGGACAGATTAACAGGGTGTTATTGTCTTCTACCACAATAAAGTCGTGCAAGCCCTGGAGAACTACTAATTTCCCTTCTGGAACATTCACCATGCAGTTGGATGAATCATACATGATCACCCGTTCTGAGGGAATTACAGCATTTCCTACATAATCTTTTTCTGAAAGTTCGTATACCGAAGCCCAGGTGCCAAGATCGGACCAACCAAATTCTGATGGCAGAACATACACATTGTCTGCCTTTTCCATTACACCATAATCGATGGAGATATTAGTGCACTGGGTAAAAGCAGAATTTATGAATTCATACTCCTTATCGGTATTGTAAGTACTGGCACCTTCCGAAAATATATCATTTATTTCCGGCAAGTGTTTTTGAAATGCTTGAAGTATGTTTCTCACCGACCATACAAAAATGCCGGCATTCCATAAAAAGTCCCCGCTTTGAATAAACGTTCTGGCTAAGTCTGCATTTGGCTTTTCTGTAAAAGTTTTGACCTTGTAAAAATCCTCATCGATTTTTGTTGTGTTATATTGAATGTAGCCGTATCCCGTGTCAGGTCTGGAAGGTTTAATACCGAGGGTGATCAGGCAATTATTCTCTGAAGCAGTTTTCAGGGATTTGATCATACATTTTACGAACCCGTCTGTATCGAGTATAAGATGATCAGATGGTGCAACAATAATTGCCGCATCAGGATTTAATTTTTGGATCTTATGGCAGCCATATGCAATACATGGAGCTGTGTTTCTCATGATAGGCTCACATAATATCCTGTTTCTATCCATACCCGGTATTTGTTCCATTACAAGATCAGAATAGATCTCATTTGTAAGGATGAAAATATTACTTTCGGGAACTATCTTAAGGAACCGGTCGTAGGTTTGCTGGATAAGGGTTTTTCCTGTCCCGAGGATATCTATAAATTGTTTGGGATGGGCGATACGGCTAATAGGCCAAAACCTGCTGCCTATACCACCTGCCATAATCAGAGCGTAAGAATTTTTCATTTACATAAGTGTTTTTTCAACAGTAATGCCCGGGGCAGGATATAGCCGGGCGGGCGCATGAGCTTAATTTAAGGTGTTTCAGCAGAACCCCCGCAGATTAATAAAGTTTCCCTACCTGTTAACTATTTAAATAATGCCTTCTTTTAAGAGGTCGTGCAGATGAATAAAACCTTCATACCTGGTTTCAGAACCTACCAGGATCTGGGTTATGTTATTTGTCCGCAACACTTCCAGCGCGTTTATTGCAAGCTCATCTTTATCTATATATTTAGGGGATGTTGTCATAATATCTTTTGCCCGGAGGCCATCAATGCTGTTATACCGTTCAAGCATTCTTCTGATATCACCATCAGTAATGATGCCAGTAAGTTCTTTATCATCCACAACAGCCACTGCACCCAATCTGTTCTTGGTTATTTCAATAATTACGTCTTTCACACTTGTTTCTGACGAAACCTCAGGTTTTTCGTTTTGCGCTGCGAGCTCGCCAACTTTCAGGTACAATCTTTTACCGAGCGATCCCCCGGGATGATATTTCGCAAAATCGGAACTTGTGAACTCCCTGCATTCCAACAGACATACTGCCAATGCGTCACCCATCGCCAATTGGGCAGTCGTACTGGTTGTAGGGGCCAGGTTATTAGGGCAAGCTTCAATTTCAACAGAAGTGTCAAGAATCCAGTCAGCCTGGCTGGCTAAATAGGAACCCAGTTCTCCAACCATTGCAACAATCTTATTATCAGACTGTTTCAATAAAGGAACGAGTACTTTTATCTCTGGTGTGTTTCCACTTTTTGAAATGCAGATTACGAGATCACTTTGCTGGATCATGCCCAGATCGCCATGAATAGCATCTGCTGCATGCATAAAAATGGCCGGTGTCCCGGTAGAATTAAACGTTGCAACAATCTTTTGTGCAATAATGGCGCTTTTTCCAACGCCAGTAACAATTACCCGGGCATTTAGGTATAAGATTTGATGTACTATTTCTGAAAAATCATCGTTTAACTGCTGAGAAAGACGCATGATTCCGTCTGCTTCAATTTGAAGTGTTTTTTTTGCAATTTCTAAGATCTCTGCGCGGTTTTTCAATTAGATTTTTTTTTAGGAAAATGATAATTTATCGCAAAAATATGTTATTTTGAATATTATTATGACCCATCTTCATTTTTTTCCAGCTAAGCAATGGAAATAAACAAATCGCTTTTCGATAATTTACAGAATTTTTTTGGCTTTGATAACTTCAAAGGAGATCAGGAGGCGATAATAACGAGCATACTGCAGAGAAAAGATACTTTTGTTATAATGCCGACAGGTGGCGGTAAATCTATCTGTTACCAATTACCCGCGTTGATGAGCGACGGCACAGCGATTGTTATTTCCCCGCTGATCGCTTTGATGAAAAACCAGGTTGACCAGCTAAGGGCATTTGGAGGAACAGACAGTATTGCCCATTTCCTGAATTCGTCCTTGAATAAATCCGAGATCACCAAGGTAAAAGAGGACGTTACCAGCGGGGCTACCAAATTATTATATGTTGCACCGGAATCACTCACCAAAGCAGAAAATGTAGATTTTCTACAGGGAATATCTATTTCGTTCGTAGCCGTGGATGAAGCCCATTGTATTTCTGAATGGGGCCATGATTTCCGCCCTGAATACAGAAAAATAAGGCAGGTTATTGACAATATCGGCGACGATATCCCAATTATTGCTTTAACCGCAACCGCGACGCCAAAAGTTCAGCAGGACATTCAGAAGAATCTGCAGATGATTAATGCTTCACTTTTTAAGTCGTCTTTTAACCGACCTAACCTTTTTTACGAAGTGCGCGCAAAGCGTGACGTGATCAGGGAAATTGTCAGGTATGCGAAGATGAATTCGGGTAAATCCGGTATTGTTTATTGCTTAAGCCGTAAAAAGGTCGAAGAGGTTGCAGAAGCCCTTCAGCTTAACGGTATAAAAGCGCTGCCATATCACGCCGGCCTGGACCCTAAAACACGGGCAGAAACGCAGGATAATTTCCTTATGGAAGATGTGGACGTAATAGTTGCTACGATCGCGTTTGGAATGGGCATTGATAAGCCCGACGTCAGGTACGTCATACATCATGATATACCCAAGAGCATGGAGGGCTACTACCAGGAAACCGGCAGGTCCGGACGTGATGGCGGAGAAGGGATTTGCGTCGCCTTCTATTCGCAAAAGGATATCGATAAGCTAACCAAGTTTATGAAAGATAAGCCTGTTTCCGAAAGGGAGATAGGAACCCAGATATTGAAGGAAGTTATAGATTATGCTGAGTCGTCCGTTTGCCGCCGTAAACAGATCCTGCATTATTTTGGCGAGAATTTCAATGAAGCCGGATGTAATAATATGTGCGACAATTGCCGGCATCCAAAAAAATATTTTGATGCTGAAGCCCCTTTGGCAAGAGCCTTAACGCTCATCCGGGATTTTGGCGAAAGATTCGATGATCCATATCTTATCAATTTCATGATGGGCCTTGATAATGCGCAGGTATCATCCTATGGACATGATAAACTACCCTTGTTTGGATCCGGTAAAGAAGAAGGTGAAATTCTCTGGAAGTCGCTTATGCGCCAGGCTCTTCTGAATAATTTCGTGCAAAAGGATGTAGATAATTACGGGCTTTTAAAACTTACGAAATCGGGAACGGCATTTATTGAGAACCCTCATCAGGTTAAGTTTATTCTTAACTATCTCATGGAAACTGCTGAGGATGAAGTTGAGGAAGCCCAGCATCAGGGCGGAGCTCTTGATACTGAGCTGCAGCAAATGCTGAAGGACCTGCGCAAGAAGATCGCTAAGCAGAAGAACCTGCCGCCGTTTGTCATATTTCAGGACCCTTCATTGGATGAAATGTGTACCCATTATCCTGTTTCATTAGATGAGCTTAAACAAATTCAGGGGGTAGGCTCAGGTAAAGCAATGAAGTTCGGACAGCCCTTCGTAGAACTTATTAAAAAGTACGTCGAGGAAAACGATATTGACCGACCGGTTGACCTGGTTATAAAAACAGCTGCTAACAAATCAGCCCTCAAGGTTTCTATTATCCAAAATATAGACCGGCAGATAGCCCTGGAAGATATTGCCTCAGCTAAAGGAATATCTTATGATGAGATACTCAAAGAACTGGAAACCATTGTCAATTCAGGTACCAAGCTGAACCTGAACTACTATATTGATGAGATCATAGAAGATGACCGTCAGGATGAGGTATTTGATTATTTCAGGGGCACAGAAGTTGACTCTATCGATAACGCGCTGGCAGAGCTGGGCAATGATGATTACACCCGCGAGGAAGTACAGCTGATGCGTATTAAATTTTTATCAGAACTAGGAAATTGATGATTAATAGTATCCCCCGGATCAAACATTCAAACACCGATAATTTCTTTTTGATGGCGGGCCCCTGTGTAGTTGAAGGTGAAGGGATTGCACTCAGGATTGCGGAAAAAATTGTTGCCATTACAGACAAGCTTCAGATCCCTTTAATATTTAAAGGTTCTTATCGTAAGGCTAATCGTTCGCGCTTAGATTCATTCACCGGGATTGGTGATGAAAAGGCTTTAAGGATCCTGGCCAAAATAAGCCGTGAATTTGATATCCCTACGGTAACTGACATTCATGAAGGTACGGAGGCTGCCATGGCGGCCGAATTCGTTGATGTGCTTCAGATCCCGGCATTTCTATGCCGTCAAACTGATTTGCTTATTGCTGCTGCTAAAACGGGTAGAACGGTTAACGTGAAGAAAGGGCAGTTCTTATCAGCAGGGTCAATGAAGTTCGCTGTTGATAAGATCATTGATTCCGGCAATCCGAATGTTATCCTGACTGACCGTGGCAATACATTTGGGTACCAGGACATTATTGTAGACTACCGGGGGATCCCGGAAATGAAAAGCTTCGGTGTCCCGGTTGTCATGGATTGTACACACTCACTGCAGCAGCCCAACCAGGCAACAGGTATAACAGGAGGGAGGCCAGCTTTGATAGAAACAATAGCCAAAGCGGCAATTGCTGTGGGTGCAGATGGATTATTTATTGAAACGCATCCCGATCCTTCTCATGCAAAATCTGATGGCGCTAACATGCTTCACTTAGATCTGCTTGAAGAACTTATGATCAAACTGATCAGAATTCGGCAGGCTGTTTTATAAGTATTCTATCTAATCAGATCATGACGTCAGCTTAAGAGCTTCACGGTTATGATCCTGTAAATCTTCTTCGTTCTTGTTATTGTAAAACCGGTATTTAAACAGCATCAGGGCCTGGCAGCGGACAATCGGGAGATTGGACGGATGGCAATTTTTCTGAATTCAACTTCTGATCCTTCTGCCTGAACGGCGATCTGCCCCTTGCTTGTTGTACTGTTATAACCCTCGTTAACCATATCGTTATTAACCCAAACTTTTACTGAATTATCAACACATTCGATAATCATTGTATTCCACTGGCCGAGAGTGTTTTCTGAGTTATCTGTAAGGTTTTTTATCCGTCGAAGCTTATTAGCGGTAGATCCCCAGTTGGCTTTCGGCCCGCGACGGGCCTCCATGTCAGGAACACTAATATCCTCTGCAATACACCAGAAATCCCCTGCATTAGTATGTTCCATCTGTACTTCAATGGATTTTGGAAACATATTATTTAAAGCACGAGGTGTAGAAGCATGTACCAGAACGCCGCAATTGCCGGGCTTTCCCGCAAAGCGGTACTGAACTTCCAGACGGTAATTCTGATAAGTTTTATCGGTGATCAGATGGCCCCGGGGCGTACCCAGGCTTACAAGCGAACCATTCCGGATGATAAACGGGTTTTTTGCCTGTGGATTTTTGTCCATCTCCGGAATGTCCCAGTGCCATCCCTTTAGATTCTTGCCGTTAAACAGTCTTTTAGACTGGGCCATGCTTGTGCACGGAATAGTGACGCACAGAGCCGCCAGCAAAAATAAAATCAGCCAATTTTTCATATTATTTAATGGTATTTACGTTACGGTTATCTACATCCCCTTAGGAGACTTCTGATTCCCTAAGTTAGAATTTTCCTGGTATAATTTATATTAAAAAGACGATAGCCGATCAAAGGAAATACTATTTTTTTGAAGCAATATCATTACTTTTTCAAGATCTTAAATTCAGTTCTCCTGTTATTTTGTCGATTTTCTTCGGTTAAATTATCGCTAACAGGCATGCTTTCTCCATAACCCTTGAAACTGAGCCGTGCAGTTGGAATCTTTTTTAATATCAGAAAATCGTAAACCGTTTTCGATCGGTTCTCTGATAACAAGAGGTTAGATTTATCGTCTCCAATATTGTCGGTGTGGCCCGCGATCTCAATGGATACTCCCGGATTTTCTTTCAGGAATAAAATTAGCTGGTTAAGCTCCGTTTTTGACTCCGGCTTCAGGTCAAACCGGTTAGTCTCAAAAAAAATATTGTTAAGAACTACCATTCCCCCCACCTCTATTTTTTGTAAAGGAATTTCTATCAGGTAAGGTTTGACGGCTTGTTTTAGATCGGGGGTAAAATTTTGAGAGTAGAACAGGTAACCCTCTTTCGAGACATTCAGTGCAAATGAATTCCCAGGGGTCATAGTGGCAAGAAATTCTCCCGCTGCGGGGTCGGCGATATCGTCAAAAGTGATAGCATCTGACTTAATATTAATGATCTGGATCTTAGCGTCCAACGGCGCTTTTGTATTCTTGTCAAATACCCGGCCTTTAACATAGGTAACCGCAGCCGGTCTTAGCTTATCCGGCATCTCGAAAGAATATATATCAAATCCCCCTATACCGCCCTTGAGATCGGATGCAAAAAATGCGAGTTTCCCATTGCTGCTGATGCTAAGCCCGCTTTCTTCTCCGAATGTGTTTATGGGGTAGCCCAGATTCTGTGGCTTGTCCCACCCGGAGCTAATTTCCTGTTGCTTTTTTTTACGGCTGACAAACAGATCTTTATTTCCGAGACCGGGCCAGCCGTTGGACGAAAAATAAAGGGTTTCATCATCCGGATGGATAAAAGGAGATTGTTCGTCGTATGCAGTGTTTATTTCCGGGCCCAAATTGACAGGTACACTCCACGTGGCGTCCGACCGGAGTTCCGACTTCCATATATCATATCCCCCCTTACCACCTGCACGGGTGCTTACGAAATACAAAGTGCGGCCGTCGGCGCTTATCGATGGCTGAGATTCCCAGCCAGATGTGTTAACAGGCGCGCCGATATTAAAAGGCCTGCTCCATTCAGTACTTTCCCATTTAGAGATGTATATATCGCACCTTCCGAGTCCGTCCGGCCGGTTACAACCTGTAAAAAATAAATAATTCCCATCCGGAGAAATGCATTGCGCACCCTCATTAAATTCAAACGTATTAATGTTGGGACTCAGGGATTTCGCCGCCGACCATTGTGCCGAGTTTTTAAAGCTTGTATAGAAATCCTCGTTGTTACTGGTTTTGCGGGTAAATATGATAGTTTCCTCGTCTGCCGTAACAACCGGTAAATATTCATCCTGGGCAGAGTTAATTTTACTTCCAAGGTTTACCGGTGTAAAACTGACCGGATTTTTTATTGCCTCAAGACTGAATAAACAGTCGGCTATATATTTTGCAGTTTTTATTTTGCTTTCATTACTCAGCCCGGCATAGGAGGCATACTTGCGGAAATGAATTAAAGCATTACCATAATCGCCGGTATTCAGTTCACTTTCAGCAATTCCGAAGTAAGTAAGATTATAAAATCCGGGATCGATCTCAAGAACCTTTTTGTAGCTGATCAATGCGTTTGGGTAATCCGATAGCCGGCGGTAGATATCTCCTAATTGCTGATAGGCAGCGGTGAAAACGACATCTTCAGCCACCGCTTTTTTAAGTTCTTTTATCGCCTTATCATATACCTTATTGCTGATGTATTGATTAGCGCGATTATAGGATTCCTGTGCAAGCTTATTGGTGGAAGACGTTATTTTCTGTCCGAGGCACAATCCGGGAAGAAGGAATAAAAATAAGATCAACGATTTATACATAGTCAGTAGGTGGAATGTAAGGTAAAAAATATCGGTAATAGTAAGTTACATGTCTAAGAAACGATAAAATCATCAATTGTGATACATGTACTGTGAGCGTCTACCCTTGCATTGCCAACTGAGCCCCGCACCTTACGGAATGTTTAAATACTTGTGCGTCTGTAAAGAAATTTGCCACCTGGGGTTTTGCATCACATAATCAATGATCAAGGGGGTCATCTCAGCAGATTTCGACCACTCAGGCTGAAGATATAGTTTACAGCTCGCGGAGACGTGCCGGGTGTGTTCCTCAGCCCATGCGAAATCACTTTTATTGAACACAATCACTTTCAATTCGCCGGCAACTGGAATAATGTCAGGTCTCGGAGATTTGAATTTTTTCGGGGACAGGCAGATCCAGTCCCAGAAGCCGGAGAGGGGATAAGCGCCTGAAGTTTCAATAAAAGTTTTTATTCCGCGCTTTTGAAGCTCTGCTGTAAGATAATCAAGATTATAGATCAGAGGCTCCCCGCCTGTAACGACAACTGCTTTCCCGGGATATTTTTCTGCATTCTGAACAATTTGATCCGTAGGAGTCAGGGGATGAAGTTCGGCGTCCCAGCTTTCTTTCACATCACACCAATGGCAGCCGACGTCACAGCCTCCGAGACGGATAAAATATGCGGCTTTCCCCGAGTGAAAGCCTTCACCCTGGATCGTATAAAATTCCTCCATTAAAGGTAATAAAGTGCCGTCTGGTGGGATTTGATGTGCCATTTTGTAATTTAGGATGCAAATATACTTAGTTTAGCTTATTGACCGCGAATTTATGCGCATTGGGACACGGAAGTGACATTTAGATATCTATGAAATGGTTCAAAGTATTTTCTAAGGATATATTATCAGGCCCTGATTTTTTAAAACAGGTACATATTTCCGGGAAGCGGGTATGCGTTGTAAAAGCAGAAGGAAAAATATTTGCAGTTCAGAACCGCTGCCCACATGCCGGAGCTGATCTCAGCAAGGGCTGGTGTAGGAACGGAAATATCGTTTGTCCGTATCACAGGCACGAATTTAACTTGGAAACGGGTAGGGGAAAGGCTTCACAGGGAAATTATATCCAAACATATCCGGTTGAGGTCCGGGCAGATGGAGTCTACGTTGGAGTAAAAAAAGCCTGGTGGAAATTTTGGTGATTATGTCAGGTATTTTCTGCAAAAGCTTACACTATTTAAGATTTCAATCTCCGAAAAATAAAAATCTGAAGTGTCCTCTGTTATGATACATGTGCAGTTGTTTTCAATGGCAGCATAATATTCCAGGCCATCCTCGAAATCATGAACTGAAGGGTTTCGAAGTGAGTCTGCCACCGCCTTATCTGAGTTTGAGGCAATTTTGATGTGGTCGCATAATATTTTGATCTTCTGCTTCGCCTGAATGGTTTTATGCTTTTTTTCAGCAAAGTAAAAGGCAATGGCCAGGCAAAGAGGAGATGTGAAGATCTGAAACTTTTTATTTTCTGTCAATGATAGAATCCTGGATGAATAGGAGAATACCGGATATTCCTTATTCAGTACAGAAACCAGAATATTAGCGTCCAGGAAGACCTTCATGGCGTTATATGACTAGTAACAGACCTCGTGAATAATTCATATTAAAAGATTCATTACCAAGCGGGGTTGAATTATTTTTTAGATTCGAAAAACTCTTTTTTAGAGTTTTTGCGGGTTGATTTAGTATGATACTCTGCCTTGCCTTCAGAGATCAGGTTCACCCAATTGGCGATGGGGTATTCTTCAAGGGATTTGTAATCAGCTGATGTTACTTTTTTTAAAAGGAACTCTATCAGGCGGGACAGACTGATGTTATTATCAGCAGCATATTTCTTGGCTTTATCAATTACGTCTTCGTTAAAGCTTAGGGTTACTTTAGTATCCATAATCTATCTCATTTTTAACAAAGATAACTTTTATTACGTAAATAAAAAATATATTATACGTATAACTAGTATATTTCTTTCTTTGCAGAAGCCAGGGTGTTTTTTAACAGACCTACAATGGTCATCAATCCTACACCACCGGGAACTGGAGTGATCCATGATGTTTTAGGCGCAACGTTTTCGAAGTCGACATCGCCGTAAAGTTTATAACCCGATTTAGTTTGAGATGATGTTTCGCGGTTCATTCCAACATCAATCACCACGGCGCCGTCCTTCACCATGTCCGCAGTAATAAAATTCTTCCTACCAATAGCTACAATAAGAATATCTGCATCCAGGGTGAATTTTTTGATATCAGGCGTCCTGCTATGACAAACAGTGACCGTGCAGTTGCCCGGATTTGTATTTCGCGCCATCAGTATACTCATCGGTGAGCCAACTATATTACTCCGTCCAACTACCACGCAGTGCTTGCCGGACGTATCGATACCATATTCGGCAAGCATAAGTAATATTCCGTACGGAGTAGCCGGCAGGAAGGAGGGAAGGTTCCGTTGCATTCGTCCTAAGTTGACCGGGTGAAAACCATCCACATCTTTTTCCGGGGAAATCCTTTCGGTTACTTTATCAGCAGATATATGTTCAGGAAGAGGAAGTTGCACAAGGATGCCGTCCGTTTCAGGGTCCCGGTTTATTTCCTCTATTTTTTTCAGCAGATCGGCTTCGGTAATATCGGTTTCATAACGGTAGAGCGTCGAATTAAAACCAACCTTTTCGCAGTTCTTTATCTTGCTCGCCACATAGGTTTCAGAGCCGCCATCATGGCCCACCAGTATGGCAACCAAATGAGGCTTTCTGCCAATTTTTACCAGCACCTCAGCAGCATCTTCTGCTATCCTCGATTTTAATTTTTCCGAAACAAATTTTCCGTCAAGTAATTGCATTATCGTCTGGAATACTATTTTATCAACAAAATATAGCTTATCAACATTGTTTATTCGCATTTCGCGAAATGCAATATTTCTTTAATCTAACTTCAACACAGCCATAAATGCGGTTTGGGGTATTTCTACGTTCCCCACCTGGCGCATTCTCTTTTTACCTTTCTTTTGCTTCTCCAACAGCTTGCGCTTACGGGAAATATCACCTCCATAACACTTTGCGGTAACGTCTTTCCGAAGGGCCTTGACCGTTTCGCGGGCTATTATTTTCGCGCCTATGGAAGCCTGTATGATGATCTCAAATTGCTGACGCGGAATGAGTTCCCTCAATTTTTCACAGATCTTTTTACCGAAATTATAAGAATTAGTGCGATGAATTAGTGATGATAATGCATCGACCGGCTCACCGTTCAAGAGGATATCCAGGCGTACCAGGTCTGACTGACGGTAGCCAATCTGGTGGTAATCAAAAGATGCATATCCTTTGGATATGGTTTTTAACCGGTCATAAAAGTCGAAGACTATTTCGCCCATCGGCATTTCGAAGATCAGTTCAACGCGGTCTGACGTAAGGTAAGACTGGTTGATAATTGTACCTCTTTTCTGGATGCAGAGTGACATGATCGAACCTACATATTCCGATTTGGTAATAATATTTGCTTTTATATAAGGCTCCTGGACGTGGTCAAGCTTGCTGGGATCCGGAAGATCTGATGGATTATGCACATCGATCTCAACCCCTTTGGACGTAAATGCTTTATAGGATACGTTAGGTACGGTCGTTATAACCGTCATGTCGAATTCACGCTCCAGCCGCTCCTGGATAATTTCCATATGAAGCATTCCCAGGAAGCCACAGCGGAATCCAAACCCTAAGGCAGCAGATGACTCAGGCTCGAACACTATGGAAGCATCGTTAAGCTGCAGCTTATGCATGCTTTCACGAAGCTCCTCATATTCATCTGTATCTACAGGATATATGCCTGCGAAAACCATCGGCTTTACTTCTTCGAAACCCTTAATAGGTTCCTTGCTTGGCTTCTCCTTGTGGGTGATGGTGTCGCCAACTTTTACTTCGCGTGCCTCCTTAATACCCGAGATAATGTACCCTACATCACCGGTTTTAATTACATCCTTCGGCTTCTGTGTCAATTTTAAGGTGCCAACTTCTTCTGCAATATAATCCTTGTCAGTAGCCACAAACTTTACCTTGTCGCCTTTGCGGATCTCACCATTAAGAACTTTGAAATAAGCAATGATCCCGCGGAACGAGTTGAAAACGGAATCAAAGATCAGTGCTTGCAGTTCGCCATCGGGATTTCCTTTGGGAGCAGGGACCCGCTCTACAATCGCTTTTAGAATGTTATCCACCCCCAAGCCAGTCTTACCTGAAGCCGGAATAATATCTTCACGCTTGCAGCCAATCAGCTCAATGATCTGGTCTTTTACCTCTTCAGGCATTGCCCCGGGAAGATCCATCTTATTCAGGACCGGGATGATCTCCAGATCATGTTCCAGCGCCAGGTACAAATTCGAAATTGTTTGTGCCTGGATCCCCTGAGAAGCATCAACGATCAGCAAAGCGCCCTCACAGGCAGCAATTGACCGGGAAACCTCATAAGAAAAATCAACATGCCCCGGAGTATCGATCAGATTGAGCACATAGGGTTGCCCGTCCTGGATATAATCCATTTGGATGGCATGGCTTTTAATGGTTATGCCCCGCTCTCTTTCGAGGTCCATATCGTCAAGCAGCTGCGCCTGCGATTCACGTTGGGTAATGGTATTGGTTAACTCAAGGAGGCGGTCGGCTAAAGTGCTTTTACCGTGATCTATATGAGCAATTATACAAAAGTTACGTATATATTTCATTGAAGCGCAAATATACGTTTTACGTTCTACGTTTTACGTTCTACGTTTTAAATTTAGGGACCTACTTAATTTTTAACCCCCTGTAAAAACGCAATTTTAACACTTTATTGCGGTTGCTTTTTTTGTAGATCCAGACGTATAACGTACCACGTACCACTTGAATGTATTTTTTTCGATTCACTATCAAGCCAGTAATTTCTTTTACCTATTTTAGGCAATAACCACCAACACCCCAATATTCATGATCATCGGTATTTTAAGCGAGCCTTCATTTGAAGCGCGGGTTTCTCTGCTTCCCGAGCATATCCCTGTTCTTAAGAAACAGAATGTGCAGGTGCTGCTGGAAAGTGAAGCGGGTGTAAAAGCTTTTGCTGCGGATCAACTGTATCAGCAGGAGGGAGCTGAGATCAGTTCGAGGGAAACTCTACTTAAAACTTCGGATATATTGCTGGGCATCCATGCATTAACATCAAACGATCTCCAAATGGTCAAAACCGGGAGTGTTTTATTAGGCGTTTATAATCCCTTGTCCCGGGTTCCCATATTGGAACAATGGGCTGAAAAAGGTATCACTACCTTTAGCATGGATATGCTTCCCCGTACTACAAGAGCGCAAAATATGGATGTGCTGAGCTCACAAGCGAATATTGCAGGTTATAAAGCGGTACTTCTTGCCGCGGTGCAGCTACCAAAGTATTTCCCCATGTTTATGACAGCTGCAGGCAGCATTGCCCCGGCAAAAGTGATGATACTTGGCGCTGGAGTAGCAGGCCTGCAAGCCATCGCCACCGCAAAGCGTTTAGGCGCCGTGGTAGAAGTCTTTGATACGCGTGCGGCTGTTAAAGAAGAAGTGATGAGCCTCGGAGCTAAATTTATCGAAGTTGAAGGCGCCTCAGATGCTTCCAATGCTGGCGGATATGCTGTCGAGCAAACTCAAGACTACAAGCTTAAACAGCAGCAACGAATTGCGGAAGTCGCAGCCAAAGCGGACGTGATCATTACAACTGCGCAGATCCCCGGTAAAATAGCCCCGGTCCTGCTCACAGATGCTATGCTGGATTCTATGAAAACCGGATCCCTCATAATAGATCTTGCTTCAGCCAGCGGAGGTAACACATCCCAAACAAAGGATCAGGAAACAGTTCTTTATAAGAATGTAACTATTATTGGCAATTCTAACCTTCAGGCTACCATGCCTGCAGATGCCAGTAAATTGTATGGGAAAAACGTTCTCAATTTTCTGCAGCTCATAGTCGGCCCTGAAGGACAGCTCAATCTCAATTTTGAAGACGACCTGGTAAAAGGGGCCTGTATAACACATAATGGAAAGATCTGTAATGAAAGAGTGAGTTCAATTGCAAGTGATTTATAGATCACGAACGCATAACTCGTAACACTAAACATAAGCCTTTAAGTATGGAAATGATATTAAGCTGGATAAGCCAGCACCAGCAGATGATCTACATTGTGATACTCAGTGTATTTCTTGGTATAGAAGTGATAGGACGCGTGCCAAGTGTGTTGCACACACCACTCATGAGTGGTGCAAACGCTATTCATGGAGTAGTAATTATTGGGGCAATCATCGTGATTGGTAAAGCAGGAAGTGGTAATTATATGGCCCTGGCCCTTGGCTTCCTGGCGGTTATACTAGGCACCTTGAATGTTGTAGGCGGCTTTGTGGTCACGGACCGTATGCTTGACATGTTTAAAAAGAAAAAATAAGAGTTAAATCGCTTAATTATAGATACGTAGATCATGTATTTGAATATCCTGACAATTTGTTACCTCTTTGGCTCTGTCACTTTCATCATTGGTTTGAAGATGCTGAGCCATCCGGAAAACGCAAGACGAGGCAACCTTATTGCAGCAATCGGAATGCTTGTCTCTATACTTGGAACTATTTTCCTGTACGAAGAAGAGGGCGTTAAACTTGGTAATTATACCTGGATTTTTGCTGCTTTATGTATGGGGACGGTTTTAGGTACGATGGCTGCAAAACGAGTGAAGATGACGGCCATGCCTGAGATGGTAAGTTTATTTAACGGGATGGGGGGTGCTTGCGCTGCTCTTGTTTCAATCATTGAGTTTAACCACCTGATGCACCAGATAAGTACCGGACAACCCGCAAACCAAAGTACGCTATTGATAATTTTTGCAGGTTTGATCATAGGAACTATTTCTTTTGCAGGAAGCATGGTTGCCTGGGGCAAACTAAACGGGAGCATTAAAGATTTTTCGTTTAACGGCCAGCACATCGTCAACCTGGCGATCTTCGCTGTGATAATCCTCTTGTCTGCGTATGTAATATTTTCCCCGGAACGGGCTCCCGGCACATTATTTTATGTCGTTTTAGCTTTATCCATAATTTATGGTTTATTTTTCGTGCTTCCTATTGGTGGTGCGGATATGCCGGTGGTGATATCCTTGCTTAACTCTTTTACAGGTGTTGCGGCAGCTCTTGGAGGGTTTTTGTATAATAATCCGGTAATGCTTACAGGAGGTATTCTCGTGGGTTCGGCCGGAACAATTCTCACTATTCTGATGTGTAAAGCAATGAACAGGCCTCTAAGTAATGTACTTATAGGATCTTTTGGTGGTGCCTCAGCTTCAGCAGGCGGAGCTATCGGACAAGGCGCTTACAAACAGATCAGCATCAGTGATTCTGCCGTAGTGATGAGCTACGCCAAAAAAGTTATGATCGTGCCCGGCTACGGTCTTGCGGTAGCTCAGGCCCAGCATGTGTGTCACGAGCTTGAAAAACTGCTTATCGAAAAAGGTGTGGAAGTAAGTTATGCGATCCATCCCGTAGCAGGCCGGATGCCCGGGCATATGAACGTTCTTCTTGCAGAAGCGGATGTTGATTATGATAGCTTACTCGAAATGGATCAGGCAAATGACGAATTTCCGGACACTGATGTTGTGTTGGTTCTAGGTGCAAATGATGTTGTAAACCCGGCGGCTAAAACAGATCCGGCCTCGCCCATTTATGGAATGCCCGTGCTGAACGTTGAATTGTCAAAACTGGTTATCATAAATAAGCGCAGTATGAATCCCGGATATGCAGGTATCGAAAATGAGCTTTTCTTCCAGCCTAAATCATCTATGCTGTTCGGGGATGCAAAGTCGGTATTGCAGCAACTGGTTAGCGAGATAAAAACGTTGTAGGGAAAGTTGTACGTTGTACGTTGTACGTCAGCTTCGAACATATAAATCTTAGCCGCTCTGGTACGCTTGATACGTACAACGTATAAATGCGAATCAAGGGTTAACATAATCAAAAATAGAGGATAAAAAATAATAAAAT
>JBBJNR010000045.1:8053-30132 GCA_037719315.1 Daejeonella sp. | reverse complement strand
TAAGGTGTTCATGGTCTCCCTTTGGTCGGCATGCCTAATTCCAGCTGAAGGGAAACTAGGTGCCCTCCCGCGGCATCGGCGGGCAGAGATAAGTAACATCATATATTTTATTTTAACCGCACAACAGTGAATCAAGCGCCAGGAGCTAAGCCAGCAATCATGATATGATAAGAAGCGGTTGTTTTTGGTCACTGGGGTCTGGCTCCTGGCTCTTGGTTCTTTTTTATATAAATTCGTAATCTCAAATGATTTACAATTGTTATCAGATTATGTTGTCCTACGAAGAACAAGCTTACATGGAGCTGGAATTATGGAAATTGAAGATTCGCAGGAAGCCTTCTTTGCTTAACCATGCAGCAAAAAGTTTGCAAAACCGCATCAATAAATTCATTCCTGATAAAATTCATAAGGCAATTACCATTACTATAGAAAAGATGGTAAAAGCTGTCCTTTTCGGGGCAAAATATACCACAAAAGAGCCCCGTCAGGATAGTTCTTTGCAGTTAAGGGAGGCGTTTGTGAGGGAAAGAATAGAATTTTACCGGAAAACTGCCTCGGCCGAAGGCGCCCTAACCGGCGCTGGCGGGATATTACTGGGGCTTGCCGATTTTCCAATTCTTATCGGGATCAAAGTGAAATTACTATTTGAAATTGCTGCCCTATATGGTTATGATGTAAGGAACTATAAGGAAAGGCTCTATATCCTTCATATTTTTCAGCTGGCGTTTTCCAGTCAGCAGGGGAGAAATGATATCTTCAAGCTAATCTCCGATTGGGAAAATTACCATAAAACACTACCTGAGGATGTCGACCAGTTTGACTGGCGTACTTTTCAGCAGGAATACCGTGATTATATTGATCTTGCAAAAATGGCACAGCTTATCCCCGTAATTGGGGCGGCAGTTGGGGCTATCGTAAACTATAAGCTGATTAATAAGCTTGGTGAAACCGCCGTGAACTGTTACAGAATGAGAAAAGCAGGCTCTTTAAAGATCCTGAAACCCCTGTCGGGTTAAAATAGAATATATGATTTTATCTATCTCTGCCCGCCTCATGCCGGCAGAAGGGCGAACTCTGCTACTTGCAGTAACAGAAAAGCGATGAACGTTTGCTACCCATCGTACCCCTGTAAATCCAATATCACTAAAAACTCCCAGTTAAACCTTAGGTTCCGTTTCCTCCGCTAGCCGCAGGCTGGCACCTCTAC
The DNA here is from genome assembly GCA_037719315.1 of Daejeonella sp. GTDB lineage: Bacteria > Bacteroidota > Bacteroidia > Sphingobacteriales > Sphingobacteriaceae > Daejeonella. The sequence continues at coordinate 28,925 of JBBJNR010000045.1, read as the reverse complement.
ACTAGCAAACGGTAGGTACGTTTCTTAAGCCCACCCACTGAACCTCCGTTCACCTTAATTCCGCCTCGACTGGTGCGGTCTGTACAAGCCAAGCCTTCGCACTAACTTCCAAAGCAGCAGACGCAGCGGTGGGGTTTTGGTCCTTTTGACCAAACAAAAGGACTTAGGCCTTCCGCGGCCAGGAGCGGCCGAAATTCAATAACCAAGGGTTGACAAAGATGTGGGTACACGGTAGGGCAACAGAGGGAGGTAAGGATATAGAGGAGGGCACTGAAAAAGTCAGCTGTATCAGCTAGAGAAAAGGGACTGTATCATAAAATCATGAACAGTCCCTTTTTCTTTAAGTTATACGGGTTTTAGTTTTTTCAAATTCCGTGTAGCCAACTCTAAGGACGTCAATATGAATTATAATGGACATCTTTTTTGTCTTTTATTTCTAAAGGACTTTTTCAGTGCCCTCATATAGAGGGGGGCTTTCTTTTGGCGTATTGATAATAATCTCGGTTTTACAAAATAAAAACCAGGATTTTTTGCTATTTCCTGAGTTAACTGGGCACCAGTGATTCTGAAACCCTAAAAGAAAATTAAATCAGCTCGTTAGAATAAACGTTCATTCGGTGTCTTTACCTCTTTAAGCCTTAAATAAATCGTCGACTGGGCACGATGATGCGTCTGATGTTCGAACGCTTTATTTAGCCAGTCGTACTGGCTTACTTCATACTTGCCCCTTTTCACTATGCTGTCCAGCCTGGAAGCATCCAGGTTTTTTATAGATTCAATTGCAAAATCGTATGACTGCATGACCACTTGCATCAAGGCCGATTTAGTTTTAAGCTCATCCATTTTCTCCAGGGATTTCCCCTGAAATATCGGAGTTGCCCCGGTGCCGCTCACGATCAAACCAATTGTCCCCTGAGACATGTGCAGCATTTGTTCGGCAAAGCTTCTGAGATCCGGTCCCGGTTTAAAGTTAGTTCCATCTTCCGGCATGGCATCCAGGTACTCCCGGGTATACACCTTGGCCCTTTCCCAGTCGGCAATCATATGGCCCTTAATAAGATCATTGGTCATACTCTGACTGAACAGCGAGTTACTCATCAGAATAATGCAGCAAACGCTTAACATGTATCTTAAAGACTTCATTATTTACACTTTATAACATTAACTCAGTAAATTCCCTGCAAGATCAACCCTTACATTAAACGGCTGAAGGTACCTGTCTGCGAGTATGGCAAACTCTTTCCTGGTGATTTGTCTTTTCAGGTCGAATGTACTGTTGAATTTAAAGCTTTCTTTCCATCCCTCTTCAATCTCTTTTTTCAACTCTTCCCCACGCGTTGCTGTGAACATAAACAAACTGATGGCATCTTCAATGGTCATCACATCCATTTTATTATCAGCAAACCAGATCTGGCTCCTTGAATAAAATTCACGAAGGGGAGCCCGCAGCTGTCCGGCTGTCACAACACCGGCAGTATCAAATTTTATGACATGGTGGTTTCCTTCTTTTACGATCATCGGTTTTAATAAACCGCTTACCCCCATCCGCTGGAAAGCCGGAAAGTTTGCATCATTAACCTGGATATCCGAGAAGGGAATAAGCTCGGCATCAAAAATCAATAGCTCGGTCTGAACGCCCCTGACATTAATATTTTTTGTAGTCGTTTTAAAGAAAGCAACATAAGCGGCAATTGTGCCTGCCGCTTGTCCCGCAGACATGCTGACCGGTTTCAAAACGGTAGTACTTTTTGGGACAACAATAAAATTCTCAGTTCCGGCAGGGATCATCGCCCCGAGAGGTATGAGCGTAACGGTACGCGCAGTACTCCCCTGCACCGAATAACCGGTGGCAACTGTACTTCGATAAAGCTTATTATCAAAAGGACTGGCCGTAGCAGCGTTCATCATTGTTTTATTAGGATCTATCCGGAGTAAAGACGATACCGAATGAGTTTCAGTTGCATCCACAACCACATCTGCTTTTATTTTTTGTCCGTTCTTCAGCCTGATCTCCCAGCCCTTGCCGTCCTTCTCAATTTTACTAATTCCAGCATTTAGGGTTACAATTAAGTTTTTTGTAGTATCTGTAATGCTTTTTATGAGTTTAGAATATTGGTCCCTGCTCATATTCATGTCCAGTACGGTATCTTTAGCCGGTAGTTTTGCCCGCTTATTTTTTAGTTTGTAGTGGTCCCTGACCTTTCGCAGGTAGATAAGATCTTCGGACGTAAGCTCAGCGCTTATACCAGGGCTTTGAGTCAGCAATATGGTTTTTACACCGGAACGCGCCGACTGGATAGCGGCCGATATACTTCCGGCCGTGTTACCCGCTACCAGTACGCCTGTTTTTACGGTTTGAGCGGGCAATGAAAGGCTGATTGCAGCCAGAATTATGAACGAAAAAAACTGTTTGATCATGTTTGTTATTTGCAGACTGTTAATTTACTGTTTCTTTTATTAAATTTAGTGTATGGCACATCATTCGAAGTATATCAAACTGATTAACAAGCGAAATAGTATCATTTGTTTGTCATGCTTGTCTAGTTTTTTCCTTGGGGGATTTATAACCGACCAGGTGCAGACTGAAAAAATTACCATCGCTATGGTAAGGGAAGCGCAGAAGATTATTGGGATGGATTTTTCGGATGCTGAAGCAGACTCCATGCTCGAAGACCTGGAAGGGCAACGTAAAAATTTTGCTGAGCTACGGAAGCTCAGGATTCCAAACTCCGTTTCGCCATCTCTAAATTTTAACCCGCTGCCAGTGGGATATATATATCCTGATAAAATCAGCTCCTTCAAAATTTCAAAAAGTCCTGTAATTAAGCTAACCGCCGTTAAAGATAAACTCGCATTCTTAACAATAGCTAAGCTCGCAGAATTGATCCGTACAAGGCAGATATCCTCGGTAGATCTTACTCAATTTTTTATAGCGCGAATAAAAAAATATAATCCTGTATTACTGAATACGATCACCATCACCGAAAAACGAGCCATGAAACAAGCGCGCCAGGCAGATGCTGAAATTGCAGGCGGGAAATACCGTGGCTTGTTACACGGAATACCCTTTGGTGTAAAAGACCTTCTTTCAACCGCTGATTACAACACAACCTGGGGGTCTGTTGCATACAAAGATCAGATCACTGACCTGGACGCAACCGTAATTACCCGCCTTGAAAACGCCGGCGCCGTAATGATAGCAAAAATGACCCTGGGCGAGCTGGCTATGGGAGATGTATGGTTTGGCGGAAAAACACGAAATCCCTGGAATATCCTTCGTGGCTCGAGCGGCTCGTCAGCGGGCTCGGCGTCTGCTGTAGCTGCCGGCTGCTTACCTTTTGCAATCGGTTCCGAGACACTCGGTTCTATTGTTTCTCCTTCTACAGAATGCGGCACAACAGGATTAAGACCTACGTTTGGCAGGATCAGTAAGCATGGCGCTATGGCTTTAAGCTGGAGCATGGATAAACTGGGGCCTATAACCCGGAGCGCGGAAGATTGCGCAATTGTATTTAATGCAATACAAGGCCCGGACGGCAAAGATCTCAGCGTTATTCCAGCAGCATTCTCCTATATCTCCCCTTCCGGGAATACTCTTCGGGGAATTCGAATCGGGTTTATAAAATCCGAATTAGGAAGAAAATATGCTAATTCGGCTAACGACAGTACCACGATAGCAAAACTAATTGAAATGGGGGCGGAGCTTATTCCCGTAGAACTCCCGGTATTGCCTTATAGCGATATGCTTGTTGTTCTTTCAGCAGAGGCAGGGGCGGCTTTTGAAGAGCTTACGCTGACAAATAGGGATGACCTGCTTGTGAACCAACATAAGAATGCGTGGCCAAACGGCTTCCGCTCTGCTCACTTTATCCCCGCGATAGCATATATTCAGGCCAACCGGGCAAGAACTCTGCTCATAGATCAGTTGAATGTTAAGATGAAAGGGCTCGATGTGTTTATTGCCCCATCATTCGGACAAAATTTACGTGCTACAAATTTAAGCGGGCACCCTTGTGTGGTATTACCTAACGGCTTCAGAAATGGCCTTCCCGGAAGTATTACATTTACCGGGCAATTATTTGGTGAAGGGAAGCTGCTTCAGGTTGCTCAGATTTATCAGAATGCGACGGACTTTCATGGTAAGCACCCTGCGATGGATTTTTAGACAATTTATCTTTCTATCGGATTGGATAGATGTATTATATGATCAGAGTACTACATTTATGAGCTGGGCTTTCACGCTTTGAAAATGAAAGCATTTATGATATAATAACCAATAACGGGGCACTATGGAACATTTAAATATCCGATCGGTAAATTTATGTATAGGCCTTCAGATCATGGGGATCTTGCAGAGGATTGGTTTGATAGAGATACCTGCTCAGGGCCGGCAAACCCCAAAATACGGAGTAGTCATAAAAAAACCCCATCCGGGTATCGGATGGGGCCAAAGATTTAACGATTGATTATTATTGTCCGCTTCTTGCCTCGGCTTTCATAGCCTCATTAGCTACTATTACGATCTCAACGCGACGGTTTTGAGCTTTTCCAGAGTCTGTAGTGTTATCAGCTATACCCTCTGTTTCTCCGCGGCCTTCTGTTGTCAAACGTGAGGAAGCAATTCCCTGGCTCACTGCATAGCTCTTCACTGAGGCAGCACGTTTTTCTGACAAACGATAGTTGTATGCATCTGTACCGGTCGCATCAGTATGCCCAACAATTAAGATATTAGTTTGAGGATTATTTTTTAACGATGTCGCAAGACTCTCAATGTTAGTTCTCGCCGCGCTTTTTAGCGCTGCCTGATCCACATCAAACAGGATACCTGAATCGAACTTCACAATGATACCTTCACCCTCGCGGATCACTTCAGCGTTTGGAACAGTTTGCTTGATCTCCTCAGCCTGTCTATCCATCCTTCGCCCGATGACAGCTCCGGCCGTACCGCCCACGGCACCACCAATGATTGCACCAACAGCAGTATTTCCTGCTTTTTTACCAATGATCGCACCAATGGTACCACCGGCCGCTGCACCTATAACTGCTCCCTTTTGAGTTTTTGTGGCAGTTGCACAGCTTTGGAATAACATCGTTGAAGTGGCAAAGGCCAATCCTAATGTTGCTATTTTAATTTTTGTATTTCTCATGATTTTGGTTTTTATTTCTGTAATGTTAAATTCAAAGTCAGTGCCAAAAATAAATTGTTGTATAAAGCTTTATTTTTATGAAATTTTGACATGAACGAAAAGAGTATAATTAGCTTATTGGGCTGTGGCTGGCTGGGGTTTCCTCTTGCAACATGCTTAATTTCCAGAGGATATGATGTAAAAACTTCGACTACGAGCACTGAAAAGCTGGATATTCTAACTGGGGCGGGTATTGACTCATATTTAGTACAATTTTCAGGCGGAGCACCTGCACCCGACCTTAAAAAAATACTTGATGCCGGAACGCTGATCATCACGATACCACCGGGGAGGAAAGCCCCCGGTGGTTTTGACAGCTACAGGCAAATGATTCAAACTGTCTGCAAGCAAGTACCAGCGAGCGCTATTTCACGGATCGTTTTTATCAGCTCGACGTCGGTTTATCCGGATACTAATACAACACTGGATGAGGATGCTGACATTGCACCGGCTACTGAATCCGGGAAGCTTATGGCAGAGACCGAAGCTTTGCTCGCGCTTCTGCCCGTAAAAGTCATTATACTCAGATTAGCGGGCCTTATTGGCCCTCAAAGAATGCCTGGAAAGTTTTTTAGCGGTAAAACGAAAATCCCTAACGGACTGGCACCGGTAAACCTGATCCATCGGGATGATGTTATTGGCGTGGTCCAGCGCCTTATTGAAAATGAAGATGCTTCGGGAATTTACAATGCCTGTGCACCGTCGCATCCCACACGAAATGAATTTTACACACTTGCTGCACAAAAGGAGGACTTGACGCTTCCGGATTTTACACTTGAAAAAAACCACTGGAAGATAGTCGCGAGCAAACGTGTAGAAAAGGAACTCGGCTTTAAATTCGAATTTCCGTCACTAATGCAGTTCCTCCGGAATTATCAGGGGTAGTCTGTCACTGCGGACTCAGTACCGCACCTCTGTTAGCCCGGTGCCGATTCCTTCCTATTATCTTCCATTAATTAACAGAATGGAACACTTAGACAATTTTTGTGTTATGATTCATATTCTTTGCTTAATTTTATACTTAATAATCAATACGGAAGTTTTATAGAAATGAAGAGACTACTTTGTTTAATATCGTTATTGTTAGTTTTCAAATTCCAATCCCATGCGGGCATCGCAGATTCGGCCGTCATTAAAAGGGTGAATGAACTTGCTGCACAAGTTCAGAAAAAACATGCTCCTGATAAGAGAACAGAATATTTCCAGATCAACATACAGAATAATGAGCCCTTATCCATTTTAGTGGAGGCGAGCAGGCCGGAAGCATTAACGGATTTAAGATTACTATTAAATAAAGAGAAAATAGCGGTAACCATAAAAGAGCAGGTACTGCCGGCTGCAGATATGGGAGAGAATACTTATGGCGTGGCAAACCTTTCGGTAAGCAATAACCGCTATTCCCCGGAGCATGCTGCAGAAATGGCTACGCAGTCGATTCTCGGGACCCCGGTAAAAATATTGAAGAAAGAAAGGGGATATTATTTTGTCCGTACTCCTGACAATTATTTATCCTATACCGAGTCTGCCGGTATAACTCCGATGAATAAAGCGGAATTTGAAGCATGGCAAGCTTCCGAAAAGATCATTTATACGGATATTTACGGACAGGCGTACTCGGAGGGATCAGAAACATCGCTGCCCGTGTCAGACCTTGTTTCCGGTAATATACTCCAGTTATTAGGGCAGTCAAACGGTTTTTACAAGGTTTCATTTCCGGATAAACGCATCGCTTACGTTCCGGTTAAAAAAGCGCAGCAATTTTCTCAATGGCAGCGCCGTCCAAATCCCGATGCAGAGGAAATATTAAAAAGCGCCCGCACCATGTTAGGCATACCTTATTTATGGGGCGGAACTTCAACGAAAGGCGTGGATTGCAGCGGATTCACAAAAACAAGTTATTTTCTTAACGGGATCGTGCTTCCCAGGGATGCATCACAACAGGCGCTGGTGGGCGAAAAGGTGGATATCTATGAAGCTGACACGGTGAATATTACAAAATCGCTTAAAAATCTTAAACCAGGCGACCTGCTATTTTTTGCATCTGATAAAAAGACGTTGCGCGTTACCCATACCGCTCTGTATATTGGAAATGGGGAGTTTATCCAGGCGGCAGGCTTAGTGCGTATTAATAGTATGGTAAGCGGCGCTGATAACTACGCAGATTTTCAGTCGAGAACGCTCGTCAGCGCGCGACGCATGCTGACATCAATAGGAAAACCTGAAATTACCCGTGTAGACCAGCATCCATATTACACGCAAACAGCAGAATAGCATAACGATTTAAACCAAGCAATTAATAAGCATATGAATATTTTCGTCGGAGGACTTCCATTTAAGGTGGATGAAAAAGAATTAAGAGAGCTTTTCGAAAAGTACGGAGAACTTTCTTCAGTAAAGCTGATAACAGATAAGCAAAGCGGAAGAAGCAAAGGCTTTGGCTTTGTAGAGATTGAGGATGATGCGGCTGGCCAGAAGGCCATTGATGAACTCGACGGTACCGAACTATATGGCAGGACCATTGGGGTGAGGATATCGGAAGACAAAAAGCCTGACAGAAGATATTAACTCGCAGGTCTCTTGCCTGGCTATAAGGATGTGAATTACTCGCAAGGCCTTGCTGTGCGCCGATAGCTTAAAATGTACTCGAATACCGCAGATAAAAATATATTCTTATCCCTGTTGCGTTATCTGCCAATTGACCGTATTGCTTTTATAACCTAAACTATTGGCCATGAAAGTATTCGGACATGTCATTTCATTTCTTATTTGCGTTGTATTATTTTCTTCATGTAAAGATGAAGTAGTAAGGACCAGAACCTACCATACAAGCATCCCTTTCTATCTTTCGGTATCGGATCTGCGGTTGCAAGCTGTTAGCCTTGGTGAACCGGAGCCGCTCAGCGCACCCGGTAAAATATACACCTATGGCAACTACCTGCTAATAAATGAGCTGAATGAAGGAATTCACATCGTTGATAATACAAACCCGGCAGCGCCCCGCTTCGTAAATTTTATTAATATACCCGGAAATATTGATCTCGCGGTTAACAGTGATGTCTTATATGCCGACAGCTATGTTGACCTGCTGGCATTTGATATTTCTGACCCCGCCCGTATACACATGGTTAAAAGGGTTGAGGATGTGTTTGATGATCAATATAGTAACAGGACCAAAGGGCTTATTCTGGGATATAAAGACACGGTTATTACACAAGTTTTAAAGGACGGGCTAAATCATTTCCGCAACGATTCTGAAGGCGCATTTTATAGTACCGGTAGCAGCAATGCAAGTCAGAGTTATGGTACCGGAGGCTCAACCGCCCGCTTTACCTTAATGAACAGTAATTTATATACAGTAAGCAATAGTAAGCTAAAGCTTTTTAATGTATCAGATCCCGGGGCGCCAAAGTTTGTTAACAGCATTAACATGGGCAATGGCATCGAGACCATCTTCCCTTATCAGAATAAATTGTTCATAGGATCCACAACGGGTATGCATATATATAATGCAACTGACCCCTCGTCCCCTGTCAAATTGTCTACTTACCAGCACTTGACCAGTTGTGACCCTGTTGTTGTTCAGGGAAAATATGCTTATGTCACCCTTCGTTCCGGCAACTCTTGTCGTCTTGGAACTAACCTTCTGGATGTTTTGGATATCCAGGATCCCACAAAACCGGTACTCGTTTCATCTTTCCCCATGCTCAATCCTCATGGCTTAGCTATTAACGGCAACAACTTGTTTATCTGTGAGGGAAAAAACGGTCTTAAGGCTTTCAATAGCTCTGACCCAAAGGGAATAGGACAGAACCAGCTATCTTTTCTGCAAAACTTTAGCGCTGTTGATGTTATCGCAGGCCCTAAGTCGCTAATCGTTACAGGCGACAATGGTATTTATCAATACGATTATACCAATCCTTCAAATATGAAACTATTAAGTCACCTCAGGTTGATAGCTAATTAGGCCTTTGATGAGGATCTTTGTATTTATTTTAATAGTTTTCGTTTCAAAGGCCCAAGCACAGGACTACCCGTATGCTTTCGAGGCAGATGCTGGATTATTAATAGGAAATAACATTTTCCCTTCCTTTACTGCCCGGATATTTAACGGAGTTAGAATTGATAAATGGAAAATTGAAGCAGGAATCATAAGTGGTGTAGATACTTATAAGCAAATTACAGTCCTGCCCTTGTCTGCCGGGTTAAAGTGGATGCCAATCCGTTCAGGAAGTCTCACCCCCTTCTTTGGTCTTAGTGCAGGTTATGGCTTTAGTTGGCTGCAGCGCAGGGTAGAAAATCATAGGTATGAAGGAGGGGCGATGTTTAACCCTTCAATCGGACTAAAGATAAAAACTAAATGGAAAGCGGGGATGAATTTGAGCATTGGTTTTAAACAGCAAAGCGCATCCGTTTATCAAATATATTATGATATGGCAGGGAAACCATTTAGCACTATTGAGGAGGAGTATAAGTTCAGCAGGTTATCGATAAACTATGGGCTGAACTTTTAAATTATTGCCCCTTAGAAATAAGCCTTTACTCCCAGGCCAAGCTTAAAAATATCCCCTAACGGAACTTGCTCCCTGTTTTTAAACCAGCTTACAAAATAGAGTTCGTTGGTATTAAATTCCGTGTAGACGGCTACCTGTTGTACGCCTGTTTTTGCCAGACTTTTCGGGGTATTAATTTTGAGTTCTGTACTCCCCGAGATATGTACGCGGACAGCTGAAGACCACCAGTAATACCCGTCCGGGTATTGCTCTTCCAGGAGGGTATGGAACTTTCCCCCGGGATGGTGCGTGACAAATAGTCCGGGATTAAGCGGACTTAATATCCCGAAATTTTTAATTTTTATGTTAAAAGGCCTGTAAGCAAACTTCGCTGCAAATATATCCTGCCTTCCTCCTTTAGATTTGGGAACGTAACCCCAGGCCAGGTCCAGGCTTCCCTTTTTGTTGTGGAACAAATTGTAGCCTATTCCAAAGCTGTTATAGCCAATACTGCCTGCTCGCTGGACGACTGCAGTTTGAGGCACTAAAAATTTCTGAGCCATTAGGTCGGAGGGAACAATGACCGTGACACAGCAAAGAATAAGGCAAGCCCTTCTAAAAAGCGACATCATAATATGTAAAGTTATTATTCACTATCTCGACCACGAGAAAGTGCTTGTTATAAATCGAATTAGTAGTAATAACAGGCAGGGTGGGCGAATAAGGGTACTTAATACTTTGCTTATCGACATGGGCATTCAATACGGCGTAAACCTTACCATTATCAGTTAATATCTTCCCATATTCTGTAAACAGCTTATTGTCGAAATCGCCGCTTGTGGGTGGGACGTGCGCCACGGCGAAATAACCCTTAATCCTTTCGTCGGCTTGAAATTGCGTTCTCAGCCACTTCAGATCGGGAACTGTTCCATCAAAATTATATTCGCGGCTGTTTGTATTATGGCACACAAACTTTACATTTTTATAGATAAAACTGAAATCAAGCTCTTCGCTAAACATTCTTTTATAAATAGCAACGCCGTTACCGACATGATCATGGTTCCCTATGACCGCTAAATAGGGGGATTTTAGTTTGGAGTAAAAACTTTCAACCCATTTAAACTCCTGAAGGAGTCCAAAATCTGAAATGTCACCATTCAATATGACAAAATCAATCCCTCGCATCCCATTTACTTTTTCTATAAAAGCCGGAAGGTCATCATATGCACGTTGTGAGTCGCCGCTTAGAACGAACCGCAGAGTATCATCCCCCGGTAAGGCCAGAATGCGCGTCAGGTTTTGCGCATTTAAATTCTTAGACGAGCTTTTATCAAATTTTTGGTTGGGGCTAAATTCTAATTTCCCGCAGGATGCACACAGAAAGGTAATTAACAGCAATAGTAGATTTAATCTCATTTTTTTTATCCCCCACAACTTATAAACTTATCCGGCGTATAATAGTTTGATATATCCGGGCGTTCTTTATGTTAAAATTCCGGATGGGGTAACATTTTCATTGGTAATCCTTATTTTGAGGGTTCTAATTTATGAAATGTTTATTTTTGAAAGATCAGAGTATGTTAATACTTTTAACCAACAACCAAACATAATAGAAACATGAAAAAATTAATTATCCTTTGCGGAGCTGTATTTTTATTTGCTGCTTTAGCAGCTTTCAAAGTTGATGCCCAGGCGGAGTTCAAATTCGAAAAAGAGACTCATGATTTTGGTAAAATCCCACAGGGAAAGCCCGTTAGTGTGGAGTTTAAGTTTACGAACATCGGCGACGAGCCACTGATAATCACTAACATTGAAAGTGTATGCGGATGTACTGTCCCTAAATACACGAATACACCTATATTAAAGGGGACAAGCGGGACAATCACGATAACATATAATGCCGCAACGGTGGCTCCTTTCAGTAAAGGTTTAACTATTAAGTCAAATGCTAAAACCCCAATTAAGGTAATTTACATTAAAGGAGAGGTTATAGCTGCTTCGGCTGAGTAATTTGCCATGGCCTTTACCTTTACCTGGCTGGGTGCACAGAAAACGTTTGAGTCCGTTTTGCATTTCCGGGGTTAAAAATTGCAGCAATTCTGAAGGAGAAATGACAATTTCCTAATGGATCGTATTTGGTTTATGTCATTGCGAGCGCAGCGCGGCAATCTCTGTCCTTCCTAAAGGGAGATTGCTTCGTCGTACCTCCTCGCAATGACAGTCTTAGTGAAATATTGATATGGAAATCTTAACATGTCATGATATTAGCACGGTAAAGGTAACCGGCAAAGATAAGCCCCCTTTACATTCCTCTAACCTTCATTTGTAAAGTATAAACAGAGGTGTTCGAAGTAATAAAAAGCACATCTCTGTTCTTTCCTCCAAAACACACATTTGCGGTCCACCCGGGAAGTGATATGTGTTCTATCTTCTTGCCTTCTGAATTGAAAATGCTTACTCCCTGTCCGGTGATATACAAATTACCTTTATTATCCAGGGTCATACCATCAGATCCCATGGTAACAAACAGACATCTGTTTGCAAGCGAGCCATTTCTATTTATGTCATATTTATAGGTCTTCTTATCATTTATGTCCGCTACAAACAGATGCTTACCGTCTGCAGATCCTATTATTCCATTAGGTTTAACCAGGTTACTGTCAACAATAAAAGCTTCTTGTTTCCCCTTAGGTAAATAATAAACATGCTGACCGGTCATTTCAGTTGTCTTTCTTGACCAATAGGGCCGCTGATAATACGGATCGGTAAAGAATATTCCGCCCTTTGGGTGTATCCAGAGATCGTTAGGGCCATTAAATCTTTGCCCCCTGTAATTGTCGAGGAGAATTGTTATTTTTTTATCAGGGCTAATGGACCATAGCTGGTTCTTTTCGTCGGCAGCGGTAACAAGGTGCCCTTTTTTATCAAAATACATCCCATTGGATCTGCCTGTCTTATCAAGGAAAACGGAAAGTTGACCTTCGGTGTCGTATTTCCATATTTTATCATTCGGCTGATCTGTGAAGAAAACATTTCCCTGCTTGTCTACTGCAGGTCCTTCAGTAAAGCTAAACTGGCCCGACACAAGTTTTGGTTTTGCACCGTTGGCAATGATATTGGAATTGGTATCCTGCATAGAAATGTTAAAAGATACATTCTCCTTAGCCCGCCCATGAATAATAAGGAAGAGTCCTGACGGAACTAAGAGACTGAAGAGAAGATGTTTGCTTAAATTCATTGTTTGATTTTAATTATAAACTTGGGGTTTTTCCCCCGTCAACCGGTACGTTTATGCCATTAATGTATGAGGCGGCAGGACTAGCAAGAAAGGCGATAGCCGCAGCGACCTCATGGGCTTCAGCAATTCTTCCGGCTGGAATTGAACGGATCATTTCACTTTCAACTTCAGCTTTGGTCATACCCTCTTTATCCGATATGGATCCGATCAGGGATTCAAGTCGCCCGGTCATGGTGTATCCCGGTAGTACATTGTTTACGGTAATGCCGAAGGGGGCTAGTTCCATTGCAAGGGTTTTAGCCCAGCTCGCTACAGCTCCACGAATTGTATTTGAAACCCCCAGGCCTTTTAAGGGTGTCTTAACTGAGGTGGAAATAAGATTGATGATGCGCCCGTAACCATTCTTTTTCATTCCCGGGGAGACAGCCTGTACCAGGACCTGGTTACAAATGACATGACTGTTAAAGGCGCTTATAAACTCATCAGTTGCTGCCTCAGCTATAGGTCCTCCGGGTGGTCCTCCGGTATTATTAACCAGGATATCGACCTGGTTTTCATCGGCGTATTTTTGTATAACTGATTTCAACTGGGCGGGATCGGAAAAATCAGCCACAAGATAATGATGTCCAAGTGTCCCCTGATCGGGGAGTGCCTGAATTGTATCTTTGAGTTTTTCTTCGTTACGCGCCAGCAGGGTAACGTCTGCACCCAATAATGCCAGCTCAATAGCGGCAGCTTTACCTATTCCCTGCGTACTGCCGCAAACCAATGCCCTTTTGCCCGTTAAATTTAAATCCATTTCATATATCTGTTATGGAAGCACTGAGAAGTATTCCTCAAGTTCCTCGAGCGTGTTTGAATTGGTAAGAATGTCTTTAATGATCTTTCCTTTTTCCATCAGCAGGATCCTTTCGCAAACATCAGTGACATGATTAAGATCATGGCTTGAAATGATTGTGGTAACTTTTTTGTCCCGGCTGAGATCTTTCACAATATTTTTGAGGCGGATCTGTGTACTGGGATCTATATTAGCAAAAGGTTCATCGAGCATCAACAGTTCAGGATGTTGCAGCAGACTGGCCACGACCCCTACCTTAGATTGATTTCCCTTGGAGAGATCGCGTATATATTTTCCACGGCTTAGTATTTCTCCGTTGAAAAATTCACTATAATTCTGAAGCTCGGAATCAATATCAGTTTTACTGATGTGAAAAAGACTGCCAATAAAATAAAAATACTCTTCAGGTGTCAGGTAATCTATCAGGAAGCCTTCGTCAAGATAGGAGGAAGTATAATTTTTCCAGTCCTCCGTTTCGGCGGCATTTTTTTCCTTGGATAAGATTTCTCCGGCATCAGGCCTGATAAGATCCAGCATCATCCGGAACAGCGTGGTTTTACCTGCACCGTTATTGCCGATCAATCCGACAGTCTCTCCTGCGCGGATAGTAAGTTCCGGAATGTTAACAACCGTAACCCCGCTGTATACTTTTTGTAGACCTTTGATTTCGATCATGTTATTGATTTCTAAATCCTTCAGCGATTGTGTAACGCTGCGTCTTAAATGCTACGATTAACTTGTTCATCCAGAATTCCCTGGTAATGATGAATGCTAAACCGATAATTGCTATTAATGCAAGTCCAATTTCAGGATAATCAAAATAGCTTAACGGAAAATAAATTACGAATGGCGCCAGTAGCAAGGGAATGGATAAGATCCATTGAGAGGCGCCCACTCCTTCCCAGTTAAATGTGGAACTTTTGCTAAGGTCCATTCGTTTATAGTTCCTGTTAGCAAAATAAAGTACGAGCAAGGTGTTTACACCAAGATTCCATACATACATAATAAAATGAACGATAAGGACTTTCCATCCATAATACACATAGGGTATAGTAAGAAGGAAGCACACGGTAGAGAACAGGGTGAACAATAAAAATTTGGACTTAAAAAAATCTTTGATCGCAATTTTTCCTGATAGGAGGCCATCGAAATGAGAGCTTTGCCAGCTGAACATAAACTGACCGTAGTTAATAATAAAAATACCTGTCATGAACATACCACAGAATATGATAGAGGTGAACCCGGTAAATTGCGGCTTCGAGTAGAATATCAACCCGTATAACATAAAAAACAGGCACATCATAATCACCGATCGCGGCCGTTTATTTCGCAGGATCAGCTTTAGCTCTGTTGCTGCCAGATCGCCCACCACACCATAGCGGTCCAGGTACGGTATTTCTGTACCAGACTTATAAGATATGTCTGAAGAATGCAATTCATCGAGGTAGAGATTACTTTTAAGGTAGTTGTGATTAATAAGGAACATTGCCAGTGCAATTAAACCGCTGAGTAAGGAATAGACCGGCTGGGCGATCAGGAATGTGAAAAGCTTATTGGACAGATCCGAGATAGATATCATTTCCAGGTAGAAATCCAGTGACCACACCAGGAGCAGCAGACCAAAAAAACCCAGCATCCAGAATGCATTGAGATTTACTTTACGTTTCAACCAAAGGCTAAAAAAATGGTTAAACAGCGTGATCCCGGCAATGCAGATTACGTATCCCCAGAATGACGCTGGACCGTATGCCGGTATAACCACTTTAGCTAAAAAGGGAATAGTCAGTAAAAAAGGGCTAAGGTTAAACGCACTTCCAAGCGAGGTGATTGAAAGGTAATTGACGATCTGATTTCGTTTAATCGGAAGATGAAGATATGGCCTGACGCTTAGTGTTGGCAGTTCCTGCAGCTGAAAGCGCAAAAGCAGGTCAAGCAAAAAATAATACAGAATAAAACTATTAAACGCCTGAAGAATATCCTGGTCCGGGTTGGTTTTTACTAAGATCTTATCTATGAAAAAAGCCAGCACCAGCACATTCAGCAGCAGGTAGAGGATCAGGATTGCCATCACAATCTTCACGGCCATGCTTCTGCCCTTGTTTTTGGATCTCCAGAAGGCTTTTAACTGTTGAGAAAGAAAAGTTAAGGTCATGGGTTGAATTTAGGAAAAAAACTGGTAGAGCGGGTAAGGAACAAGGAACAAAGATTAAGGACAGTCTTTGCTCATTGTTCTTTATTCTTTACTTCCATTCAATATCTATACTTCCCTTTCCAAAGAGACCTCAAACGCTCCCTAAGCTTTTCCTCAGCTGCGTTTTTACCGGGATCATATAATAAAGTGCCGCTGAGTGTTTCAGGCAGATACTCCTGTGCAGAGAAATTATTTTCATGCGAATGAGAATATTCATATTCTGTACCATACCCGATGTTCTTCATAAGCTTGGTTGGTGCATTCCGTAAATGCAATGGTACCGACTGGTCTCCTGTTCTTGCTACCAGTTCCTGTGCTTTATTGATAGCTTCATAACTGGCGTTGCTCTTTGCTGAAGAAGCCAGGTAAGTTACCGTTTGCGATAAAATTATCCTGGACTCAGGAAATCCAATCACATTTACTGCCTGGAAGCAATTATTAGCCAGCAGCAGTGCATTTGGATTCGCATTTCCAATATCTTCTGAAGCCAGGATCAGCAACCTGCGCGCGATAAATAAAGGGTCCTCACCCCCGGCAATCATCCTGGCAAGCCAGTAAACCGCCCCATTTGGATCACTTCCCCGGATGGACTTTATGAAAGCTGAGATGATATCATAGTGCTGTTCACCCGCCTTATCGTAGATCGCCATATTCTGTTGAACGTGCTTAAGTACAAGTTCATTGGTAATAGTGACTTCCGTCTTATTGACAGCATTTACAACAAGTTCAAGAACGTTTAGTAGTTTGCGGGCATCTCCGCCGGAAAGACGAAGCAATGCTTCATGTTCAGCAATCGTGATCTTTTTTTGTTTCAGGTAGTTATCCTCTCTCAGGGCTTTATTAAGCAGCTCCACAAGATCACTCTCCGAAAGGTTCTGTAAAATGTAAACCTGGCTTCTTGAAAGCAAGGCCGGGATCACTTCAAACGACGGATTTTCTGTTGTGGCGCCAATAAGTGTTACAATACCACGTTCAACTGCTCCCAGCAGCGAATCCTGCTGTGATTTTGAAAACCGGTGGATCTCATCAATAAACAGTACGGGAAGGTTTTCATTCTCATCCCTGAGCCGGGAAGCTTTTTCAATGACCTCACGGATATCTTTTACGCCAGAATTGATCGCACTCAGGCTAAAGAACGGGCGGTTTAATTGTCTCGAAATAATAAAAGCCAGGGTCGTTTTTCCAACTCCCGGAGGACCCCATAGGATCAGGGATGGCAGGTTCCCATTTTCGATAGCAAGCCGGAGAATAGCGCCCTGACCAACCAGGTGCTTCTGACCTGCATAGTCATCGAGCGTTGCCGGGCGCATGCGTTCAGCTAGTGGTGGGATGGTTGCCATTTTAATGATTTTTGTAAAAACCAGATATACTTAAATTCCTGGCGGGAAACTTACATTCCCATTTCCTTATCCTGATAGTCCTGAACCATATCAACTGCATGGTTAACTGAATCACCCATAATAGTAATAAATGATCCGGACTCTGCATGATTAACTGCAAATTCAAATGCTTCTGTGCCAGTATTAATGACCTGTATATCTATATCAGGTTTAACCTCTTTTAAGCCCTCAGAGATCAGGTCAACTATATTTTCCCGGGTACGGCCACGCAAATATTTTTCCTGGCATACCACTACATCATCAAACATTTGGGCAGAGATCCTTCCTATTTCGCGCAGATCTTCGTCGCGCCTGTCCCCTGTACCCGAAATTATACCCGTATTCCGTTTGATATCCAGAGTCGACAGGAAATCTTTTACTCCCCTTAGTCCGTCAGGGTTGTGTGCAAAATCTACCATGATCTTAAAATCTTTCAGGTCAAAAATGTTCATCCTGCCTGGGGTATGGGCGGCGGAGGGGATGAAAGTTTCCAGTGAAAGACGGATATCCTCGATTTTAAAGCCCCAGACGAAGGTGGCCAGGCTTGCCGCGAGTGCATTTTGGACCATAAACCCAACGGTGCCGTTAAATGTGATCGGGATATGCGTAACCTTTTCAATCCGGATCTTCCAGTCGCCCTTCATGATGGTAACGTAGCCATTTTCATACACCGCTGCTACTCCGCCTTTTTTACAATGCTCTCTTACAACAGGATTTTTTTCGTCCATGGTAAAGTAGGCCAGGTTACAGCGGACATCCTTTCCGATCTTAACACAATATTTATTGTCTGCATTAAGGATAGCCCATCCTTCATTTTTTACAGATTTGACGATCACTTCCTTAACCCTTGAAAGATCCTCCAGCGTGTGAATATCGGAGATCCCAAGGTGGTCTTCCTGGATATTGGTGATCACAGCAATATCACAATGTCCAAAGCCTAAACCCGAACGCAATATACCGCCGCGCGCAGTTTCCAGTACCGCAAATTCTACTGTCGGATCTTTTAAAACAAATTCTGCGCTTAGTGGTCCGGTTGTATCGCCCTTAAGAAGCATCGAGTTTTGGATATAAACCCCGTCCGAAGTAGTAAAACCAACTCTGTATCCATTATTTTTAACAATATGGGCAATCAAGCGGGTGGTGGTGGTCTTTCCGTTGGTTCCGGTTACTGCTATGATCGGGATTCGGGCAGATTTGCCTGGTGGGTACAGCATATCTATCACTGGGGCCGCAACATTTCGGGGAAGGCCCTCGCTTGGCGCAAGGTGCATTCGGAAGCCCGGAGCTGCATTAACTTCCAGGACCACACCGCCGTTTTCGGTAAGCAGTTCCGTTAAATTTATGGCCATGATGTCAATACCGCATATGTCAAGTCCTATCACGCGGGCAATCCGTTCGCACATGAACACATTTTGCGGGTGAACAAGGTCGGTTACATCAATGGAAGTACCGCCCGTACTGAGGTTCGCAGTAGATTTCAGGTAAACAATTTCCTTGACCGGCGGAATACTTTCAAGCGTGTATCCTTTTTTCTCAAGAAGATCAAGGGTGTCCCTGTCGACGGTGATTTCGGTAAGCACATTTTCATGCCCGTAACCCCTGCGCGGATCGCTGTTTTCGGTGTCTATAAGATTCTGCACTGTACTTTTACCATCTCCAACAACATGGGCAGGCACGCGCTGGGCGGCGGCAACCATTCGATTGTCTATCACCAGGACCCGGAAATCATGACCTGTTATATATCTCTCAACAATAACGCGGTGCGAATATTTCTGCGCATAAGCAAATGCTTCAACAGCTCCCTCACGGGTTTTAACATTGATGCTTGCCCCTTTGCCGTGGTTACCATTAAGAGGCTTGAATACGAGCGGAAAACCAATTTTATCCAGGGCTTCATCAAGGTCGGCCGTTGACGAAACCGTTGAGCCCTTAGCAACTGGTATTGCCTGTTCCTGCAGTATGCGCTTCGTTTCATCCTTGTTTCCGGCAATATCTACTGCTATGCTGCTGGTTTTATCAGTCATCGTTGCGCGGAACCTCACCTGGTTTTTGCCATAGCCCAACTGCACCAGAGAACTGTTGTTTAACCGGATGAACGGAATATTTCTGGCCACCGCTTCGTCGACAATAGAGGCTGTGCTTGGACCAAACCGTTCCCGCTCCCGCATTTTTTTCATAGCCATGATATCAATTTCGATATCGTACTCCGATCCTTCAATTAAAGCTTCCGCAATTCTTACTGACGCTTCAGCGGCATAGACCCCAACTTTTTCTTCAATGTAGTTAAAAACAACATTATATATTCCGGAAGTTTTTGTCTCACGTGTGCGGCCGAAACCTGTCTCCATTCCAGCCAGCGTTTGCAGTTCCAGTGCGATGTGTTCGATCACATGTCCCATCCAGGTGCCTTCGTCCACGCGTTCAAAAAATCCGCCCTCATGCCCGGGCGAGCATCGGTGAGTATACAAACTCGGCATCAGCTTTTCGATCCTTTCCCGGAACCCGTCTATCTTATTGGTGGGACGCTGCTCTATATCCCCCAGGTCCAGCCGCATTTGAATTAATTTTCTCCGCCTGGCCGACCAAATGTTAGGGCCTTTTAAAATTTGTATACCTAATATTTTCATTTATATGTATTTGTTTTAACAGCAGCGATATTTCAGCTTGCTTGCCTGATTCGGAATAGCCTGCTCAGTATCTATTAGCTTTTTGAATGTCCGGGAGATAAAAAACAAATATCTGATCTATCCCCGTATATTCTTATCTAATGTCTTTATTGGAATGGTTGTTGGAGTTATTCTGTTTGAAAACCGGTGTTAAGATATAAAGTTTCTTGAAATAATTAAATTTTACTAAAGATGTGTTGCGGGTTATGTGGCTAACATACCAGAACTCACAACCCATAACACCTCTGATTGTGGAAAAGTTTAATAAGTAATGTTTAAACTTTTTATAAGCGGCATATATATTTGATTCATTACTTGAATATTATGTAATTATTATGATTCCAAAGGGCAAACTTGTTATTATTGGTGGTGCAGTAGATTTGGGAAGTTCACTCAATTATAACGAAAATATCAGCCACCCGCATTATATTAAGTTCTTTGAACAAGGGATACTCAGGCGCGTAATCGTTGAATCTGCAAAAGCTGAGGACTCGGTTGTAGAAGTTATCACTACGGCTTCGCAGATTCCGGACATTGTAGGTACTGAGTATATTAAATCATTTAATCAGCTGCAGGTTACTAATGTAAATGTTCTTGACATCAGGTCCCGTATGGACGCAGCTAACCAGGAATATCTGGACCGGGTATCTAAAGCAGACGTTGTTATGTTTACCGGCGGCGACCAGCTCCGGCTAAGTTCTATCTTTGGCGGAACAAAATTTTTACAGGTTTTAAAAAAGCGTTACCAGGAAGATAACTTTCTCATCGCAGGGACCTCCGCAGGGGCTGCCGCGGCTTCTACGAATATGATCTACCGGGGCAGCAGCAGCGAGGCCCTGGTTAAGGGTGAAGTACAGATCACTGCCGGCCTGGGCTTTGTTGAT
>JBBJNR010000045.1:0-8043 GCA_037719315.1 Daejeonella sp. | reverse complement strand
TTCAGTAATTGTGGATACACATTTTGTACAGCGCGGCCGCATTGGCCGCCTTTTTTATGCCGTAGCCAGTAATCCTGGGATGCTTGGGATTGGTCTTGGAGAGGATGCGGGTTTGTTAATCACTGAAGGAAATTGTCTTGAAGCTATCGGCTCAGGTTTAACCATCCTGGTAGACGGACGGTTTATCAGCGAGACCAGTATTTATGATGTAGAAATAGGATCGCCTGTTTCCATCGATGGCTTAAAGGTTCATGTAATGTCATTGTTTGATAAGTACGACCTTGAAAAACACGAATTGGAGATTAAACGCGCATTAAAGGTTGAAGATGGTGTATTTCTGAAAATTAAAGACTACGACAGCTGATGGAGCAGAAGATCATTATACACGGAGGCTTTTTTAGCGAGTCACATACGAATCAGGAAGTTAAGCAGGCTAAACAGAATGCACTTTCGGATATTGTAGAGAAATCTTATGAATATCTTAAAACCCATACAGCTTTGCAAGCATCGGTGTACGCGGTTTCCCTGCTCGAAGATTGCGACCTTTTTAACGCTGGGATAGGATCCCAGATACAGGGCGATGGAAAAATCAGGCTGAGCGCAGGCCTGATGGATGGAAAAACAGAAAAATTTTCAGGTGTCATTAATATAGAAGAGGTTAAAAACCCTATCCGGGTTGCTGAAAAACTGCTGCGCATGGAAGACAGGGTACTGAGCGGCAGCGGAGCCCTTGAATACGCAAGACAAAACGGGTTTGAATATTTTAATCCCGAAATACCAGAGCGGCGTGAACAGTACGAGAAAAAATTACATGCATCGATTGGCCTGGGTACTGTGGGCTGTGTTTCATTAGACAGAGACGGAAATATCGCGGCGGCGACATCTACCGGGGGAAAGGGCTTTGAAATTCCAGGGAGGGTAAGTGATTCCGCTACTGTGGCAGGTAATTTTGCAAATGCCATCGCTGGAATATCATGCACAGGGGTTGGAGAAGATATTGTTAGCGCAGGACTTTCAGTGAAGATCGTAACCCGTGTAACGGACGGGATGAGCCTCCAAGACGCCTCTCAAAGGTCATTTGACGAGCTTAAGCCATTTAACGGCTTTGCAGGTATAATCGGCATATCAGCAGCTGGAGAGATCTATCACTGTGACTCCCATCCTTACATGGTGTGGGCTTCGTACGATAAGGAAATGTTAGTTTTTTCCTGAGACAAACTTTAGAGCTAAGTCCTTGCGAGGAGGTACGACGAAGCAATCTCCCCTTAGGCAGCACAGGGATTGCCGCGCTGCGCTCGCAATGACAAAAATCACTCTTACGATTCATTAAAAAGCTGTCATTTCTGCTTTAGAATTGCCGCAATTTTTAAACTCGAAATGACGGGAGCAGGCCGCCAAGACAATTCTTTAAATATTCTTTAAAAACAGGATGACTTTATAGGTTTATCGAAAATGCGATAATTTTAAGATTCTTCGTACGTTTGAGAATGGATCAGTTTAGATACGATCCTGGAATTCAGATCATACACTGTTAAGAAATTTAAATGAAATTCAAATCAAAGGCCTTTCTGCTTGTCTTGCTGGTTTTGGGTAACTTAACCTTAGCTGCTAACCTTGCATCTATAAATTACAGAAAGGGTGCCGTGGATCATTGGAGCGTGATACCTGAAAGGTCGGTTTATGATTCCCTTAAAACTGCTGTGAAGAAGACAGTGTTGCCTGTCAATCCTAACGCACTTAAAGAATATATCCGTGCCTTGCAATTCCGCGAATTGTTACAGGCATCCGATATCCCGCTTCCGCCATATCCCATTTCCGCAGGGATCTTTACCGGGTCACTGGTTTCAGACTCTTTAAGCGCTGATGATCAGCTTTTACTGCTGTATCGCAACCTGGGCGACCGTAGATCTGAGGCGGCAATTTTAAGCTCTTTGGGAACTAAAGCCGCGATCAAAGGTGATATGGAGAAGGCGCTTACTTTTTTTAATAGTGCCTTAAAATTAAACACCTTAGTGAATGATCAATCCGCTATGACAAAAAATTATTTCAGCCTCGCAAGGATACACCAGTATAGAGGGAATCTTTTGGAGGCCGTAAAGTATAACCAGGCTATTGTTCAGTTCGCCATACAGGGCAACAATAACCGGAATCTGGCAGAAGCCTATATGAATCTGGCTAATCTATGGTCTTCACAGAAAAAATTTAAAGAAGCCGAGGCTCTCATCATGGGCAAATTATTAGCGTTAACTTATTACAAGCTCAAGGATTACGTTGCAACAATTCAGTGTTATTCTCAATTGGCACAGATCTATCAGCAACAGCGGAGGTTTTCAGAGGCTAAATGGTTTTACATTCAATCCAACTTGCTGGCCCGTAAAATAAATAACACAAGCGGCATTGTAAACTCCCTTGTGAGTCTGGCACATGTCAAAATGTCAATAGGCGACCATAAGCTTGCCTTAAAAGATATTCGGGAGGCAGAACAATTATCTATCTCAAACAAATACAGTTATAAATTGGTTGAAATTAAGAATGATCTGTCGAGGGTTTACGCTATGATGGGAAATAAAAGTGCTTCAAGCTCAGCATTATCTGAATTTACGGTTTTAAAAAATGCCCTGCTCAATACTAAACGTTAATTTCATTTTGGGATTTGGTGGTTTAACAGCACGCTCTTTTCCGGATTTTACATTTCAGCACACAAACATGTTACATGGTTCCTATATCAAATCTTTATACGCCGTGGTTATATTTAAAAATTTGGTCCCAAATTAGATGCCTCCTATTCTGCAATGAAGTTTAAAATATTTAAAGAGATGCTAAAAAGAATATCACTTGCGTTTTTACTTGTAGCTGCACTGGCTTGCCAGGCCGATCCGCGTATAACTGCTGTAGTTTCGAAAAACGACCTGAAACCCGATGTACAACAATCGGTAGAGGCCAAATCATTGGTTGAGCTGATAGAAAACTTTCATTACAAAAAAGTGCTTGTTGATGATGCACTGTCTTCATTGATGTTTGATGAGTATTTGAAAGCGCTGGATGCTGGAAAAAGTTATTTCCTTCAGAGCGATATTGCCGAATTTGAGAAATATCGTAATACGCTTGATGATGACGTCCGCGAAGGCGATCTAAGTGTTGCTTTCTACATTTTTAATGTTTACCAAAAACGCTATACCGACCGGGTAAACTATGCACTGAAGGAGATTGACAAAAAATTCAATTTTGCCAGCAACGAAACTTACACGTATGATCGTGAAAAAATGCCCTGGTTTAAGTCGCAGGCAGAATCCGACGATCTGTGGGCTAAGCGTTTAAAATACGAAGCACTCAATCTTAAAGTTACCGGAACTGATGAGGCGAAGATCCGCGAGACATTAAAGAAGCGGTACGAAAACCTCGTTTCACAATCCACAAAATTCAACAACCAGGATGTGTTTCAGATATTTATGAATTCCTTTACCGGTTCCGTTGAAACGCATACTAGTTATTTCGTGCCCAACAAGGCCCAGGAGTTTAATGAAGAGCTGTCACGGACTTTTGAAGGTATTGGGGCAAGGCTGCAATTGGAAAATGAAATAGTGAAAATTGCAGAAGTAATTCCCGGCGGACCGGCTTTTAAGGCTAAAACGCTTGAAGTTGGCGACCGTATCATTGCGGTAGCGCAAGGGAAAGATGGTGAATTTATAGATGTTATCGGCTGGAGACTGGATGTTACAGTCACTAAAATTAAAGGCCCGAAGGGAACTATCGTACGATTGAAGATCATACCTGCTGGCAAGGAAATGGCATCCACTCCCAGGATTGTAACACTTGTGCGTGATAAGGTGATACTTGAAGATCAGTCCGCAAAACGCGTGATAAAAACGGTTACCTCAGATGGAAAATCATACAAAGTAGGAATAATACAATTGCCGGCATTCTACGCAGATTTCAGAGCGATGCAAGCCGGTGATAAAAATTACAAGAGTACAACCCGCGACGTTAGACTGCTTTTGGATACTCTTAAACGCGAAAATGTTGATGCGGTTATCCTTGACCTGAGAAGTAACGGTGGCGGTTCGCTTCCTGAAGCGATCAGTCTTACTGGTTTGTTCATAAACAAGGGGCCGGTGGTTCAGGTTCGTGACAGAAGAAATAAAATTGAAGTGGATGAGGATGAAGATCCATCTGTAGCCTGGTCTGGGCCTTTGGGTGTAATGGTTGACCGCTTCAGCGCCTCTGCATCAGAAATTTTTGCGGGAGCTATTCAGGATTATGGCCGCGGAATAATCATCGGTAACCAGACTTATGGAAAGGGAACCGTTCAGCAGGGTATCGATATGAAAAGGGTGATAGGAACCGCGGATATGCTATTGCTTAAAGCGGCTCAAACTGCAGCTGGTAATGGGCGTGGCGGGTCTATATCATCTGCGGGTGCCCCGGTTAAGGGTACTGTGCCTGAGTTTGGTCAAATCAACCTTACTATGGCTAAGTTTTATCGTGTAAACGGTAGCAGCACCCAGCACAGGGGAGTAATGCCGGATATTGAATTTCCAACCGTATTTCCAACAGACAAGTTTGGTGAAAGCTCTGAACCGAGGGCTCTTCCCTGGGATACCATTGCCCCAAGCAATTTTACCCCGGTAGCAAACCTTGGTGCTACCCGATCAAAGTTATTGGGTCTTCACAATGACCGTATGAAAACTTCGCAGGAGTTTAAAAACCTACAGGAGGATATTAAAGAGTATGCGATACGCGATGCGGAAACTTCGATCACTTTAAACGAGGCTCAGCTTAAAAAGGAGCGCGATGCACAGGAGGTAAAATCTGCTGCCCGCGAAAACCAGCGCCGTATAGCGAAGGGCTTGCCGCCTTTATTTAAAAAGACAGATACTGCTGCTAAAGAGGGTGTTGCTGTCACGGCGGAACCTAAAAAAGAAGAAAACGATTTTATACGCGATGAGAGCCTGCAGATCATGGCAGACTACATCAACATCAAATAGATAAAGAACCCCGCACGTGCGGGGTTTCTTTTTTAAACTATTTTACCTGTTCAGGTTTAATCCGCATGACCAAAGGCCAGCAGATAATTTCCGAATGGTTCGCCGCGAAGCAATGGGAACAGTTTCCTTTTCAAAAGGAGATGGAAAAAGCCTTTTTAAAAGGATATTCGGGCTTGTTGAATGCGCCTACCGGGAGCGGCAAAACATTTGCTATGTTTCTGCCTTTCATTGCTGATTACATTGATAAATATCCAAAAGATTACCAAAGCCGGAGTAATAACGGGCTGCACCTGTTATGGATCACTCCATTAAGGGCTTTAACGAACGATATCCGTAAAGCTATGCAATCTGTTGTAGACGATCTCGATCTGCCCTGGAGGGTAGCGAGCCGCACGGGAGATACTTCTGCTAAAGAAAAGCAGGAATTGCGGCGCAGGCAGCCGGAAGTATTGCTGACAACCCCGGAAAGCCTGCACCTGATGCTTGCCCAGAAAGACTATCCTAAACTATTCACCCATCTGCAGGCCGTAGTAGTCGATGAATGGCATGAGCTTCTGGGAAGTAAACGCGGGGTTCAGATGGAACTTGCCCTGTCGCGGCTTAAAAATCTGACTTATCCGGAGAGATCCGGGCTCATGATCTGGGGTATCTCGGCCACCATCGGGAACCTGGATCAGGCTGCTGAAGTGCTTCTGGGAAATGAATTTGATCCTGCAAATATTAAGCTTATCCGCGCAAAACAAAATAAAAAGATCATAATCGAGTCGGTCATCCCTGAAAACATTGAAGAATTTTCATGGGCAGGCCATCTTGGAATTAAGCTTCTGCCACAGGTGATGGAGATCGTTGCAAAAAGCAAGACCACTTTGATCTTTACAAATACGCGCTCACAGTCAGAGATCTGGTATATGGCAATTCTGGACAAGTATCCGGAATATGCGGGTGTAATGGCGATGCACCATGGCTCGCTGGATAATGAATTACGCAATTGGGTGGAGGAAGCCCTTCACAATGAAATGCTCCGCTTAGTGGTATGTACATCCAGTCTTGATCTCGGTGTTGATTTTCGTCCTGTTGATTCCGTAGTTCAGATCGGCAGCCCCAAAGGTGTTGCCCGCTTTATGCAGCGCGCCGGAAGAAGCGGCCACCATCCGGGAGCAGTATCCAAGGCATGGTTCGTACCTACGCATTCCCTAGAATTACTTGAAGGTGCGGCTCTTAAGCAGGCTATCACAGATGAGATCTTTGAAAGCAGGGACCCTGTTCTTTTGGCCATGGATGTGCTGATGCAATACTTGGTCACCCTGGCTGTTTCAGATGGATTTCGCCCGGAAGAGGTCTACAGGGAAGTTAAAACAAGTTATTCATATGCGGACCTCGAACGGAAAGATTTTAACCAGATGCTGGAGTTTATCACCAAAGGCGGCAAAACTTTATCGCAGTACGATGAATTCCTGAAGGTTGAAATAGAAAATGGGCTCTACAAAGTAAATAGCCGCAGGGTTGCCATGCACCACCGCCTGAGCATGGGTACTATCGTGGGCGATGTAAACATCCGGATTAAGTTTTTAACCGGGGGCTATCTGGGATCTGTCGAAGAATATTTTATTTCCAAACTGAAGATTGGCAATACTTTTTGGTTTGCAGGCCGCAACCTCGAGATTGTCAAGATCAAAGATATGACTGCTTACGTCAGGAAGTCTTCCAGCAAGAAAGGCATCATCCCTAGTTGGATGGGGGGGCGCATGCCTTTATCATCCCAATTGTCGGCTAAATTGAGGGATAAGCTTGATCAGGTTGCAACCCTGATGGAGCAAAGTCCTTCACGCGATAAAATTACGCTGACGAAGAACCTTGATGTCGAAATTGCAGCCCTGAAACCTCTTTTTGAACTCCAGGAAAAGCTATCACATATTCCCTTAAAGTCTGAATTTCTGATTGAGAAATTTACTTCAAGAGATGGACATCATCTATTTTTTTACCCCTTTGAAGGCAGGCTTGTCCATGAAGGGATGGCGTCGCTTTTTGCTTACCGGATCTCTAAGATCAAACGGGCAAATTTCTCTATTGCAATGAACGATTATGGCTTTGAACTGCTTACTGATGATCCGATTTCACTGGAAGAGGCATTGTCCAACGGCCTTTTTTCAATTGAAAATTTACTTGAAGATATTCAGCAAAGCCTGAATGCGAATGAAATGGCAAGGCGAAGGTTCAGGGATATTGCTCATATTGCCGGACTTGTATTTACAGGCTTTCCGGGCAAGGCTATGAAAAGCAAACATCTTCAGGCTTCAACGTCTTTATTGTTTGAAGTTTTTAGTGAGTATGAAAGCGATAATGTGTTGGTGAGGCAAGCCTATCATGAAGCCATGCAGTTTCAGCTCGAAGAGTTCAGGCTTCGCGCTGCCTTACAGCGAATCCAGAGCCTGAAGGTGGTGGTGACTAACAGCGAACGGCCTACGCCTTTTGCATTCCCGATCCTCGTGGATGGTTTAGGGCGCGAAAAACTGATCACGGAAACATTGGAAGAACGGGTTGCGAAGATGACCCTGATATATCAAAAATCTTAAGGTTTCTTTTTCTTCGCGTTTTCAGTATCCATGATATTGATGCTCATCATCTGCTCCATCGTGCGTTTCATGCCATCGGGAGAGCCATCCAGGAAAATCACATTGCCCTGGCCATTTTCAGAGAAATGCTTAAGGGCTTCTGTCCACATGGTAAACAGTATCACTGAAGTATCAAGATCGGCCGTTTGCATTTCTTTAGCAGCATGCGTCATACCTTTTGCCACTTCTTCCCGGAATAAGGCAATACCCTGGCCGCGCAGCTGTGCTGCCTCACGTTCTGCATTTGCAGCGATCTTGATCGCATTACCATCCGCTTCAGCTGCTTTTGTTTTAGTGATTAATAAGGCCTGTCCCTCGTTTTCAGCAGCAGCCTTTAGATTATTCGATGCCACAACACGGCTCATTGATGTCAGAATAACTTCATCAAACGTAATAATGCGAATCAAGGGTTAAAAGATTAAATAAATAAAAGCTGCCGCAATTTT
>JBBJNR010000118.1:3675-6831 GCA_037719315.1 Daejeonella sp. | reverse complement strand
GGCGAAAGCATGAACACCGCTGAAAACAACAAAAAACAGTGAATAACAATTTGCCCTTCCCGGCAATAGAGCAAGGTTATAGTGGGGGCTTTGTTTTAGCGTGCTGATAATAATCTGGTTTTACAAAATAAAAACCAGAGTTTTTTGCTATTCCATGATTTAACCGGACACCAGTGGCTCCTGGCCCTTGACCCTCCCCTAAAAAATTACATATTTTTATTTGGATTACTTCTAAATAATCCGATCTTTGTAATCAATGTCACAAACAAACCCCATCACCCCAGCTGAACTGATCGAAGTATTTATTACTTTAAAAGGTGGTATCTATCAGTGTGACAAAGAAAATTGCCTTTACCTTCATTTTTCCGGGAAAACATTCAAACTCAGTATTCAGTCGCTAAATGACCTGAAAAAAATAATAGACAAGGTAGATCTTGGCCATATGTGCACGCTTATAGAGCATGCAGATATCGAGATAATCTTACTGAAAGATAATTGTTTTGTTCTGTCTGGTCTGCAGGTTGTCTATCTTAAAGAAATCCTTCATGGCGCCTTTACCATGTTCAGGCTTAACCATATGATCAAAGATTGCCTGGACCGCCTGGTCGTATGTTAATTTAGATTAACTCCATATTATTTATAAATATTTTCCTGCAACTAATTATCCTTAATATTGTTTAAACAGTATTAAAATGTAAGGATATGAAAGATTTGATGCGAATTAAAAGCCTGCTGTCAACAGAGATAGAATCCCTTTTGAATCAGCAAATAAAAAAAGAAGCCCATTCTTCCGCGATATATCTATCAATGGCATCATGGTGTGACCGTAATGGTTTTGACGGTTCGGCGGATTTCTTTTTTAAGCAATCTGACGAAGAAAGACATCACCAGCTAAAATTATATAAATACATCCTGAATATGGGTGGAACTGCGATCTCCCCCGAGATAAATAACGTCAAAATTGAATTCGGATCGTTCCGAGAAGTCTTCGAAGATGCTTTGGAGCAGGAAATTGCGATTACCCAGTCGTTCAAAAACATTGCCGCCCGCTGTCATAAGGAGCAGGATTTTGTAACCATGGAATTCCTGAACTGGTTCCTGAAAGAGCAGCGTGAAGAAGAATACGTTGCCCGCAGGGCCCTCGAGCTGTTCGAAGTTATCGGAGAACAGGGAACAGGATACTGGGATATTGATAAGAATATCGGGAATATTAAATATTCCGCTGAGTAAAAACAGAGGCTGTCCAAACGTGGCAGCCTTTTCTATTTAAAAAAATATCAACCCCGAAATTTCAACTACCATTCAATTAGCAAAATCTACCGTTCAATAAATACTTTCTAACGTTTTTTAAAATCATGTAACTTCGGGTGGAGTATCCCTTTTTAACGCTGACAGGGTTTAAAACCCTGTCAGCGTTAATGTTAATGAAATACTCCCTATTTCTTTCCAATATCCTCAAGTAGCTTCATAACATCTTTGGAAGTATATTCCTTCAACCAAATATTTGCAGGTTGTGCGGACAGAACAGGCGCAAATTTACAGCGGTCTTTACACTCCGTGATGATCAGCTCAATATCATCCTTCATTCCACTGCTCTTGAGGTAATGCTTCAGATTCTTATACAATTCCCTGCTACCCTTTTTTGAGCATTTACTGCCCTGGCATATATAAATAGCGTTCTCAGGAATTTGAAATTTGCTCATATACAGTAAAGTACGATTTTTTCGGATTGTTTTAGAGATTAAACACTACCTGCAGTTCTTATCCCGGCAATCGCACAGGTTCTATCCTTCTAATAAATATTCTTTAAAATCTTGAAAATCCTTACCCGAAGCAAGCGCAAGCTTTTCTTTATGCTTAAGTTCGATCACTTGAGAAGGTACATCTATCTTTCCTGATATCTCTTCAGGGAAAATATCCGGAAACTTACAGGGATGCGCGGTTGATAGAAATACGCCTTTCGCTTCTTCGCCCGGATGGTCTGCTATCCACTGCTGCAGGGCCAGCCAGGCAATTGCTGTATGAGGGCACATGATATATTGATGATCCTCGTAAACCTTCTTTATTGCACTGAGTGTTTCAGAATCACTGAAAGTATAGCCTGTCAGGATCTTCTTTAACTCTGCACGATCTCCTTTAAACAGGTCCATGATCCTGACCCAGTTACTCGGATCTCCAACATCCATGGCGTTTGACCAGGTTTGTACCGAGGGTTTCGGCTGATAGACCCCGCTTTCTAAAAATGAAGGTACAGTATCATTACTATTCGTTGCTGCCAGGAATTGTTTCACAGGCAATCCCATCTTCCAAGCAAGCAAACCTGCTCCTATGTTTCCGAAATTGCCGCTTGGCACTGAGAAAATAACTTCTGTTTTGCCCATTTTCTGCAACCGGGCATAAGCGTAAAAATAATAGAAGGTTTGAGGGATCAATCTTGAGATGTTGATCGAATTAGCAGACGTTAGCCTGAATTTGGCTTTCAATTCCGGGTCGTTGAATGCCTGCTTCACCAATGCCTGGCAATCGTCAAACGTACCGTCGATCTCTATTGCACGAATATTCTGGCCGTTAGTGGTCAGTTGTAATTCCTGGATCGGACTGACCTTGCCTTTAGGATACAATATGGTTACCCTGGTGTTCAGCACTCCTAAAAAACCTAGTGCAACTGCTCCCCCGGTATCCCCGGAAGTGGCGACGAGAACGTTCAGTTCCTTTTCGCCGGCTTCGAGAAAATAAGCCATAACGCGGCTCATAAAACGGGCGCCGAAATCTTTAAAGGCCAGGGAAGGGCCATGAAATAGCTCCAGGACGAAAACGTTTTTCTCCAGCCCGACCACAGGCGCGTCGAAATTTAGTGCAGCATCGACGATGTTCTGAAGATCCTGATCAGGAATATCGCCGTTTAAGATATTTTTAGCTACCTGGAATGCAATTTCCCGCAAACTGTATGAATGCAGGCTGCGGATAAATTCAGGATCCATAAGCGGAATTGATTCCGGCATATACAATCCTTTATCCGGAGGCAAGCTGTTGAAAACGGCCTCCTTGAAAGAAACGCGCAAATCTTTATTATTGGTACTGTATAAATCCATTAATCTAGTATTATAGGGCCTTTAGAGTTGATGGGGGACTGATAAGCAATACTTTCCGTATCTA
>JBBJNR010000118.1:0-3651 GCA_037719315.1 Daejeonella sp. | reverse complement strand
TGCAATTTTTCATTGATCAAACGGGCATCATCGGCATTCCTGGTGAAGGTAAAAACTGAAGGGCCTGAACCTGAGATACCAAAGCTCAGTGCTCCATGTTCCATAGCAATCTCCCTCAGCCTATAAAAATCAGGTATCAGGATAGATCTTACAGGCTCGACTATAACATCCTTCATACTCCGGGATATCAGATCTATATCTTTCATAAACAAGCCGCTTACCAGTCCGGCCACATTTCCCCATTGAGTTACTGCATCTTTAAGCGACACATTACTGCGGATAATTTTTCGTGCATCCCTTGTAGGAACATCCACATGAGGGAATACAATAGAGCAATACAGTTCTTCAGGATATGGAAGCTGAATAATATCCAGTGGTTGATAGCTCCTGATCAGAACAAAACCTCCAAGCAGGGCTGGTGCAACATTATCTGCATGTCCGGTACCGCATGCCATTTCCTCACCTTTCATGGCGAAAGGAACGAGTTCCATCCTGGAAAGCGGTTCCCCCATCAGGGTGTTTATCGCAAACAGGCCTGCAACGGTGCTTGCAGAGCTGGAGCCGAGTCCGCTGCCAATGGGCATCTTCTTAAATAATTCAATTTCAACACCCACCTCAGGGCGGCCAATATGCTCCAGGTAGTGCTGCACACTTAAGCTAACCGTATTTTTTGCGGGATCATAGGGCAGCCTGCCGTCATCACCGCTAATATTTGTGATGATCACGCCCGGTTCGTCCTTCAATCGCATGATCACTTCATCCCCCGGCTGATCTACCGCAAAACCGAGAACATCGTAGCCACATACAACATTTGCTACGGTGGCCGGGGCAAAAACTTTAATTGACTGGTTCATTTTCAAGAAATTATTGTGCGCCAACGTTTACGATGTCCGCGAAAACCCCAGCCGCCGTAACATCTGCGCCTGCACCCGGTCCTTTGACCACCATCGGCCGTTCTTTGTAGCGGTCTGTGGTAAATGAAATAATGTTATCACTTCCGGATAAGGCATAAAAAGGATGCGAATCGTCTACCATCTGAAGATTAATCGTTGCCTTGCCATCCTCTAGCTTTGCGATATATCTCAGAACTTTCCCGCTTTCTGCAGCCTGATTTTTCAAATTTTCAAAGAAAGCCCCTTCCTTTTTCAGCTCATTATAGAACTCCTCCACCGACTGCGCATCAATACACGATTGCGGAAGCATACTCTCAATGTGAACATCCTCAGCCTCCAGGGGGTATCCCGCGTCTCTGGCAAGGATAAGCATCTTCCGCATAAAATCTGTGCCCTTTAGGTCGTCGCGCGGATCAGGTTCTGTATAACCTTTCTCCTGGGCCTGTTTTACAATATCATGGAAAGAAACATCTCCCTTATAATTATTAAATATATAAGATATCGTTCCTGAAAGTATCGCCTCGATGCTCAGAACGCGGTCTCCACTGATCATCAGGTCTTTTAAGGTACGTACTATCGGCAGGCCCGCACCTACATTTGTCTCATAGAAATAATCCACCCCGTGAACTCTTGCGGTGTCCTTAAACAACTTATACTGCGCGTAAGCAGATGAATTTCCAATCTTATTGCAGGTAACTATTGAAATGTTAGAGCTGAATATCTCATAGTAAAACTCGATGGGCTTTAAGCTTGCTGTATTATCTGCAAAAACGCAGTTCGGAAGGTTCATGGATTTCATCTTATTCACAAACTCAGAAAGGTTGGCAGGCTTTCCTGCTTTTTCTAAGGTTTCTTCCCAGTTTGCCAGAGCTATCCCTTCCGGATCGAAATACATTTTACGGGTATTGCTCATGCCAACAACCCGGATCTGAATGCCATTATGTTCCTGGAGAAACTGGCGATGCTCCTGTAACTGCCTGAACAGGGTCTTTCCAATATTCCCGGTACCTAAGCAAAACAAATTCAGGGTCTTGTTGAGATCAACAAAAAAGGCATCGTGAACCGCATTAAGTCCCTTGTTCAGATCTTCTTTGGATATTATAACAGAGATATTGTACTCCGAAGAGCCTTGCGCAATAGCCCGGACATTAATACCATTTCGTCCCAAAGCGTGAAACAGCTTTCCTGAAATACCCGGTGTTTGTTTCATGTTCTCCCCCACAATAGCAAGAATGGATAGTCCCCGTTCAAAAACGGGCGCCTCAATCTTTTTAGCAAGCAGCTCCAGTTCAAATTCATGGCCGATGATCTGCTGGGCTCTTAAGGCATCTGTTGGATGAATGGCAAAGGTGATGCTGTGTTCTGAAGAGGATTGAGTGATCAGGATCACATTGATCTGCTCACGGGCGAGGAGTGAAAACAAGCGCCCGCTGAATCCTGCCCTCCCAACCATACCGCTGCCTTCAATATTAATAATACTGATGTCGTTGATAGAAGATATTCCCTTTATTGCCAGCTCAGAGTTCTCACAGTTATGCCTGATGACAGACCCGGTAAATTCCGGTTCAAAAGTGTTCCGTATCACGATAGGGATCTTTTTCATGAAGGCCGGACTCATCGTTGGCGGATAAATTACCTTGGCCCCAAAGAATGACAGTTCCATCGCTTCTGTGTACGACAATTCAGGTAATGAAAAAGCCTTTTTTACCATTCTCGGATCAGCGGTCATCATGCCGTTTACATCCGTCCAAATTTCAATCTCACTTGCATTCAGTGCAGAGCCAAATATTGCAGCCGTATAATCACTTCCCCCTCGTCCTAAAGTGGTTATCCTGCCTTCATCATTACTGGCAATAAAGCCGGTCACAAAAAGCATTTTTTCTTTATTTTGTTCATAAAAATTACGGATCAGCATTTCAGTAAGTTCCATATTTACTTTTGCCTGACCGAAGCTGCTGTCGGTCTTTATAAGATCTGCCGCGTTGACGAAGATCGTATGATCAGAATCCTGTCCGGCAATCTTACTGATCATCAATGTTGAACAGCGTTCTCCATAACTTAATACGAGGTCGCGGGTTCTTGGAGTTAGCTCTTGTAACATAGACACACCCTGGAGAAGGTCTTCAATCTCATTAAACAATATTCTAAGCTTCGTAAAAACCGGGTTTTGCTTCGAAACAGCCAGCAATTCTTTAATGACTTCAAAATGCCGTTCCTCCAGTTCCTTTAAGTCATCCCTGAAAGCCCCACCCTTCGAGGCTTTATCTGCCATAGCCGAGAGTAGGTTCGTTACTCCGCTCATTGCTGAAAGAACAATTACCGGGTTACCGGAATTTTGATCTTCTCTTTCAATGATCTGTAATAGCTTGCTGATCGATTCAACTGATCCAACTGATGTGCCTCCGAATTTTAAAATCTTCATTTTTTTAGCGTCTGGTAATTATAAAAAAAGCGCCTTCCCCTTTATCGGGGGAAGGCGCTTTTGATGTTTTTATATTTGTAATTACACCATACAACTTACCTTCCCCGCCTGAGCGTGGTGATAGATGTTGTTGTGGTGGTATAAAAGTTAGAATTCATTTTTTCTGTGGCGTAAATAACGCTGTTAATTTTTTAAATAGCAAATGATTGTGAATTTATTTTCACTGTTGTGCGGTTAAAATAAAATATATGATGTTATTTAGCTCTGCCCGCTGACGCCGTGGGAGGGCACCTAATTCCCTTCAGCTGGAATTAGGCATGCCGACCAAAGGGAGAC
>JBBJNR010000117.1:0-6835 GCA_037719315.1 Daejeonella sp. | reverse complement strand
CATAAGATGAAAGAGGGCATTTTCGAAAACCTTATCCAAAGAATGGTTGAAAATAAGCCCTGCACCTATAAAATGATTATCAATTAAACGCCTATTTCAATAGAAAATATACAGCAAAAACTACTATTCTTGCTATTATTTTAGCTTGTTTAGCTGTTAGGGGTTTGTCTGCCTTTAAAGATTTTCTACCACCAAGCATTTCCCTGCGCTCAAATTTACTATAAGAGCTGAGGGGTTTTTTAAGATCCCGCAAAGCAGGAGTTACTTAAAATCTTCTGTAGTAGAGACAGATGAGAGACATCTTATTACAGACATCACTTTTTCAGCGTTCTTTTTGTCTTGCTTCTTTTCTACCCCGCCTACGCTAAATAAAATGATAGGATTGTTTAAAAGAGCATCTAAGTCTGATTCAGTAATATTGTATATCGAAGTATAACGGTAAGAATCCTCAGAACTATAGGAGCAATCCACCTCTTTTTCTTCGTTTTTAAGGATAGCGCCATTTAAGAGTTTAATATAAATGCCTTTAGCGCTATAGTTAGAGTGGCTTGCAAATGTAGTTATGTATAACCCCAACTGATCCCCTTCCTTGGATATTGACCGAAAGACATCAATGTACCCCATACCTGCATGAAAAGTAGAATAGAGCGTAGTCTCTTCCAACTCTTTAACGGTCTTTTTAACATACTTACAAGGAGATTGAGCGTAACTCAGTGGTGCCAGCAGTATACTGGCAAGCAGGATTTTTAAAGTTTTCATTGTCGTAATTCAGGTTAAAAAATATGGCTGAACTGTATAATCTTGATTCCACCCAGCGTTACGACACCCTACCAAGCATAAAGAAACAGCCACACCATGACGGCGTACTATTAGCTTCGTATTGTTTGGCTGCTGATCGTCGTAATTTGGGCAGCAATACTTACTTAGTACAAAATATTTTCACTCAAATATAATCACTTTTTTATACGGTTTTTTAAAAGTAATTTATTATCATTATATAATTGATAATCAAGTATATGCAACCTAAACTAAACAGTTTTATCCAAGTAATGGACTATTTTAAAAATCCGGAAAACTGAGCTAATTTCATTATAAACTAGCGTTGGGGCGAAACTGTAAAGTGTACCAAGTGTATTTCAGAAGGTGTATAAAACTAACAGGGGCTATAAATGCGCAGCTTGTAAGAAAAAATTTACGCTGATTACCGGGACGGTTCTTGAAAACACAAAACTACCTCTCAGGTATTGGTTATGCGCAATATATTTAGCCACTTCAGCTAAAAACGGTATATCTACTGCCGAGCTTAGCGACATCTAAATATTACTGGTAAGACTGCCTGGTTCCTTCATCAGCGGATCAGGCTCATGTTTGCAGAAGATACTCTTGGATTACTGGAAGGTACTGTACAATTGGATGAGACTTTTGTAGGAGGTAAAAATAAAAACAGGCACAGAGATAAGAAAGTTAAGAATAGCCAAGGTCGAAGCTTTAAAGATAAAACTCCAGTAATGGGCATGTTGCAGCAAGAGAAAGTAGAGTTTTCAGAAAGACCACATAAACTGATAGTAGGAA
This sequence comes from Daejeonella sp., assembly GCA_037719315.1. Lineage (GTDB taxonomy): Bacteria > Bacteroidota > Bacteroidia > Sphingobacteriales > Sphingobacteriaceae > Daejeonella. The sequence goes on along the minus strand of JBBJNR010000117.1, from coordinate 5,263 downwards.
AAACCGGCAGAGAAAAAATAATAAAAGAACCGGCTAGGTTGCTTTGTTATACTGTTCCTGACACTAAAGCAGAAAGTATTCAGCCTATTTTAAGATCTAAAATTAAACCGGGAGCTAATGTAGTATCTGACGAATGGCACGCTTATCGCGGCCTGAATGATACATACTGGCACTACGTTGTTGATCATTCTAAAAAACAATATGTAATGAAGGCGGGTATACTTCTAATGCTTTAGAGGGTGGTTGGTCCATATTTAAAAAAACTATTATAGGAACACATTATAAAGTCTCTAGGAAACATCTCCAGTTGTATTGTAATGAATTTATGTTCAGGTACAACACCGGACGTAATGCGATTTGAAGAAGCTGTAGCATGTATAGACCGTGGAAGAATAACTTACAAAAAATTAGTGGCTTAAATATTGTTATAAATATTTACAAAATATTTATATTTGTATCAAGAATTTTTAAATATGAGTTATTATGGATATTAAAGATATAGAAAAATTACTTGATCAGAAGTTAGAACCCTTAAAAAATGATGTTTCTGCGATAAGGACTGATCTTTCAGCTATAAAAACGCATGTAGAGGCTATAAATAATAGACTTTATAAATTAGAAGAAAGAGTTGCTAAACTGGATAGCAAACTTGATCAGACCCTTAATATTTCCGCTTAATATGCGAACCTTGCAACTAAAAGCAGGGAAGCCTAATAAGTATATGGAGTCCCTCAAAATAAATACTTCTTTTGAAGAAGCCATAAAGATAGTCCTGAAACCTAAAAAGGATAACAAGAAAACAGGAGCTTAAATTAGGCTCCTTTTTTATTTGTATAATTTAGTCCCAACTTATATAAGACTATCTAATTTTTTATTGAATTGAATCCAATGGCTTCCGTGTTCTAAGAAATTCACGTTCCTTTTTATATTGCGACGGGGTATGACCGGTAACCTTTTTAAACTGGGCAGAAAGATGTTGCACACTACTATATCCCAGGAAGAAGGCAATTTCACTCAGATTCTTTTCGTCATAGAACAAGAGTTCTTTGGCCCTTTCAATTTTTTGGCGAATAATATATTGCTCTACTGTAATTCCTTCTACAGACGAGAACAAAGTGCTTAAATGATTATAATCATGGTTCATTTCATCAGCCAGAAGATCCGACCAATTGGATGTCAGATCAATGTTATCTGTGTAATGAATTCTGTTAATGATAAAAACTTTCATCTTCTCGACAAGCTGCGACCTTGCGGAATCCAGAAGTTCAAAACCGGCAATCTTTAACCGTTCCGCGAGCGCACTCCGGAGACCATCCTGCAAACTTTCCTGGTTAATGGTTGCTACTCCAAGTGTGATCTTCACGGGAGTAAGGCCTAATTTAACCAGCTCCTCACGCACTACCATGATACACCTGTCGCATACCATGTTTTTTATATAAATGTCTAACATAACACTACATTTTACTCATATCATGCCCGGCCATAGGATTTATCCCTTTCTTCAGGATAAACTCACTGGATAACAAATAAGCGCCACTGACAACTACTTCTCCGGTATTTTCTAAACCCGACAAGATAATTATTTGATTCGCATCTTCTTTACCTGTGACTACCATCCTGGGCTCAAATGTATTCTTGCCTATCTTCACCCAAACATGCGCCCCTTTCTCATCTCTGATTACTGCATCAATAGGTAAACTAATAGCCTCCTTTATTTGGGAACCAGGTAGCAATACAGTTGCCTGCATTCCAGGCTGTAAGTTACCGTTGTTCTTGATTGTTGCCCTTACTTTTAATAGCTGGCTTGATGGATCGATCTGCGGGGAGATGAAATCGATTATGGCTGCTTGCTCCGGATTTCCACTACCATGCACAGATACTTTTATCATCGTGCCTGTCCGGATTCGAGATGCCTCGCCCGGGTATACATCCGCCTCAACCCAAAGCTGGCTAAAATTTTCTAATCTTATTACAGGTGTCCCCTCAGCCACATACTGCCCTTCCGAAACGCTGACTTCATTCACCACTCCTGAAATTTTGGCGTAAACCGTCACTATTGGAGGCACTTTACTGCTTTTAGCTAATGCTGCAACCTGGGCATTAGAATAGCCAAAAAGCCTCAGTTTATTTTTCGCAGATTCGCGCAGGGTCTGGTATATCTTTTCATTTGGAAAAGCAACCGCCTGCCTTAGCTGAAGTAAATAATCCTGCTGTATTATTTGTAGCTCTTCACTGTATATCTGAAACAGTGCCTGACCTTTATTGACTGACATGCCGGTTTCTTTTACAAACAATTTTTCAATCCTGCCGGGATATCTGCTTGAAATTACTTCAGTCAGTTCAGGATTAGATAGGAGGCGCGCATTTAATACCTCAGAAGTATTGAAGTCACTGGCTCCTACTTTCAATGTTTTAATGTTAGCCAGCTGGATTTGACTTTCACTCAGCATAAATCCATTATTTTCTACGACAGCGTTAACAGGGACCAGGTCCATACCACAAATGGGGCATAAACCTGGCCCATCCTTAACAATCTGTGGATGCATCGGACAGGTATGCTTTTGCATCGAGGCTGTTTTCTTTGGCTTCGGATCATTACATGCCTGTAGCATAATAGCACAAACAAACAGAGTTGCAGCTATTAATATATAGAAACTTCTATTCTTCATCATAAACGCTCCACTTTAATAAAACTTTCGCTATCCACCAGGAACCAGGCATTAACAGCGACCGGCTCATGGCTATTTAAACTGTTTCCGATATCTACCCAATCACCGGATAAATTCTCTACTTGCACATATACAGGAACAAAAGCCCCCTTACGATGAACAAAAGATACATAGCGGGTTCCTAATTGAAGTACGGCTGTCCGGGGCAGCCAGGTTCCGTAATTGCTTTTTCCTTCCCGGGTTACAGTTATTAACTGACCGACTTTCCACCTTTTATCCGCATTAGGAATTGTCGCCCTCACGAGGGAATAGTTCACACCCTGATTATAATAAGGCTGAATCAGGCTTACTGGTACACTTGTCCTTTGGTTTAAAATATCAACAGATTGAACTTGCACCGTTGTGCCTTTTTTAAATTCATTCAATTGATCCGGTGCAGCGTAAAACTCTGCCCAAACCTGGCTGGCGTTAATCAGACTAAAGAGTTTTTGCCCCGCAGAAATATATTGACCCTCCCTTAACTGTATTGGAGAGCTGGTAGATATATCAGGAAGCGCGGGGATAGCTGATGATGAACTTTCAGATTTACCCGTTGAACCCATAGATGATGCTCCCGGGGAAGACGAAGTAATCATTGTTCCTCCGGCAGCGTTAGGAATACCTTCTGCCTGCCCTGCAGTTCGTTGTTCTGCAACATACCCGGAATAAGGGCTGTAAATACCTACAGAATAACTAATTTTCCCCGTTTTTAATACATTACTGATTTGTTGATCTGTTGCCCCAAGCAAACGCAGCTTTCTTTTTGCTGTTTCCACTAACTCAGGCTCAGCATTATTTTTTAGAAAAAGTAACTCCTGTTGGGCATTAACCAAATCCGGACTGTATATATCCATTATCTTTTGCCCCTTACTTACCGCTTCATAGTTGTACTTTATATACAGACGTTCTATTCTCCCGCTCACTCTGGCTGAAATTGATTTCCAGTTATTTGTATCATAATTAATAATACCATTTAAACTGATCTCATGAGCCTGTTCCCGACTCTGCGGGGTAATGGTTTTTATGCTTGATATTACACTGGCATTGGTCGGCTTCACCAGCAAAGCCAGGCTGTCATTTACAGCTTCGTGACCTGAATGATTATTCAGAGGCACTAAATTCATCGAACATATCGGGCATAAACCCGGTTCATTTCTGATGATCTGCGGATGCATAGAGCAGGTATATTTTGTTGTCTCACTTCCGCTAACAAGTTTCTTGTCCTTGCTGTTACAGCTAAGCAGTAAAAGAATGGCTGACAGCAGGATGACAGCAAAACTACCGTTCAATATTCTTTTCATATTCCACTATCATTTTATAGAACTTTTGTAACTGCTCGAGGTAATTCATTTGAGACAAATTTACTGCTTCCCAGGCATCTATGACTGTATTTAAATCTGCCTTATTTTCCTGATAAGAAATCATAGTAACTTTCAGATTCTTGCTTAATGCCGGAAGTATTTTATCCTCGTAATTACTTAACTGTTTCTCCATGCTGATCAGCTCACTTTCTATTGATTTGGTCATACCCAGCATTTCGACCAGCATCGCTTCCTTCTGCTGACGCATAGCTTCCTGCTCGAAATTCATAGATTTTATATCCGATTTATACATTTTGGACGACCATGGAGCAATCGGTATAGACACCATTCCCATTATGTTGAACTGACGGGGCATCATGGCATCATAATTCGACATATGATCAAACCTGATCTGGAAATCAGGTTTTGCTTCCATCCTGATTTGATTGATATTTAATCCCATAGCGGTGATCGACCTATCCATCTGTACAATATCGCTCCTGTTTGCCGACAGATAAGCAATATCTAATATCGGTAATGGCTTAAATGCAACCGCAGAATTAGTATCAATGCTAAAATCTACGCTTGCAGGACGGTACATCAGGGCATTCAAAGCTATTTTATTTGCGCGGATAGTGCTCTGAGTCATCAAGGTCATATTCTCCGCCTCATGATAACGCCCTTCCGCTTTAAATACCTGTCCGAGAGGTCCCTGGTTGAATTGATAACGTATTTCACCCAGTTTTCTCATCGTCTGCATGATAGCTAGGTTTTCCCGCTGATATACAATCTTCTTATTGGCTATGATCAGTTCATAATAAAGTTCCTTGGCACGGGCACGGAGCTGGTTAGCTAATGAGCTTTGCTCAGATCTTGTAATGGACGATTGGGCTGCTAAATATTCAGCCTTCGACTTTGTTTTGGCCGGGTTTGGAATGTCCTGCTCTGCAGAAATCATAAATGCCCCACGGTCGCTTTCATCTTCTATTTTTTGTCCCGGGTAAGGCTTCATAAAGGTTCCTGCTCCGATCATAGGAGCCATCCACGAACGGGCACCTTCCACTTTAGCATCCTGGCTCTTAATCCGGTTTTCATAGGCGTTTAGAGCCGGATTATTTTTATCAATTTCCTGTAGGATCTGGTTCAGGCTAAGCACCTGCTGGGCATAAGACTGCCCGGAGTTTATTAAAATGAGCAACAATAAAATTTTCTTAATGTGAAACATCATGCACCTCCAGTTTTCCAAATTTTTTC
>JBBJNR010000044.1:0-30690 GCA_037719315.1 Daejeonella sp. | reverse complement strand
AACCTGAGCCGCATTTCGCGGCGAAAGCATGAACACCGCTGAAAACAACAAAAAAAGTGAATAACAATTTGCCTTTTCCGGCAACAGAGGGAGGCAAGGATATAGGAGGGCACTGAAAAAGTCCTTTAGAAATAAAAGACAAAAAAGATGTCCATTATAATTCATATTGACGTCCTTAGAGTTGGCTACACGGAATTTGAAAAAACTAAAACCCGTATAACTTAAAGAAAAAGGGACTGTTCATGATTTTATGATACAGTCCCTTTTCTCTAGCTGATACAGCTGACTTTTTCAGTGCCCTCGGATATAGAGGGGCTTCTTTTGGTGTGTTGATAATAATCTGGTTTTACAAAATAAAAACCAGGGTGATTTGCTATTCACTGTTTTAACTGGACAAACAGTAATTTATTTCAGAAAATATGATTTAATGGTCAAACCTGGATAGATTAGTGGAGTCAATTTGAATTTCGATATTGTGAAAGATTGTATTATAAATGTAAATGAAAGTTACAGGAATTAAAGTGGGTAAGAGATATTTTTGTCCGTAATGTGCGGCTGAATTCAGATTTCCCTCGCAGCAATGGAATAAAAAATACCTGCTTTTTCAAAAAGAAATATCAATTTTGAAATCTACTTCAATTCAATAATATGGACAAATTACAAGTTAAACATCCTGATCGCGATCCTGATTTTGTCACGGGCGCATATTCTGATGGGATCATTGTTGACGGATTGCTCTTCTCAAGTGGTCAGGCTGCGGTTGATTTTAAATCGTCGAAGTTTGTTTTGGGTACTATTGAAGAAGAAACTCATCTAACCTTGAGAAATATAAAAGCCATCGTAGAAGCTGCAGGTGCAACTATGGATCGGGTTGTTAAATGCACCGTTCATCTGAGTGATATTAATGAATTTGATCGCTACAATACCGTTTACACAGAATATTTTCCGGGAATAAAACCAGCCAGAACTACTGTACAATCGGTTTTAGCGGAGAAGCTGAAGGTAGAGATAGATTGTATTGTAAAACTATAGTCCTCCCGTAATATTACTAAATGCAAAATACAGATAATCCCGAAGATTTGATTGTTGGTGTTGTCGGGCTTGGCCTTATGGGCAGCAGCATCATTTGCTCATTCTTAATTGCGGGCCATAAAGTGATTGCATTGGCGCCGCTTTCGCGGGATGCAATCGGCGCTTTTGAACGTATACGCGGGCACATGTCGCGCAGTGAACGATCCGGCCTGCTCTCAGCGCCTATTGATACATACATGAATAAGCTGACGATTTCCGAAGACTATTCGTCTTTAAAAAATTGTAGCTTAGTTATGGAATGTGTCGTAGAAATTGTTGAAATTAAGGAAATGGTATATCAGAAAATAGTTACTGTTGTCAGCAGCGAAACTATTATTGCCAGTAATACCTCTGCTATTCCTATAAGTCTATTACAAAAGCTGGTTTCAAATCCTCAACGCTTTCTGGGCATTCATTGGGCTGAGCCTGCGTACATGACCCGTTTCCTTGAAGTTACCTGCGGTGAACAGACTGATATGCGGAATGCGGAATGGATTATAAAAATCTCGGGTTTATGGAGTAAAGAACCGACCCTTCTTAAAAAAGATACCGTAGGTTTTATTACTAACCGGCTGATGTATGCTGTATACAGGGAAGCACTCGCTTTAATTCAAACAGACCATACAAACATGGAAGATGTCGACAAGGCGTTTCGCTACGACGCCGGCTCCTGGATAACATTAATGGGCATTTTCAGGCGTATGGATTTTCTCGGGCTTCAGAATGGTCTGGAAATTTTAAATACTATCTATCCAAAATTGAACAATGATGAAACTGTTCCTCCACTAATGCAGGAAATGGTTGATCAACGGGCCCGGGGTGTTCATAACCTTAGGGGGCTTTTTAAATATACTCCTCAGGAGGGTCGGCAATGGGAAACCGCCTTTGCTCAGTTTAATGAAGATATATTCAAGTTAGCAGCAAAATATCCCTCCAATTATCTGACAGAAAGTTAATTTTTAAAACATGACCAGATCTAACCCTTATTTGTATCCGATGATCATCCTTGGGATACTATTTTTTGTATTTGGGTTCATCACCTGGATAAACGGTATTTTGATCCCCTATTTCCAAATATGCCTGGAACTTAATAATGCCGAAGCGTTTATGGTTGCCTCTGCTTCTTATGCTGCATATTTTTTTATGGCAATCCCTTCGGCCTGGGTACTGAAATATACCGGTTATAAGAAGGGTATGGTAATTGGCCTGGTCGTGATGGCGATAGGTACCCTCACATTTATCCCCGCAGCTTTTACCCGGACTTACCTGGTCTTTTTAGCCGGACTTTTCATTACCGGAACCGGCCTGGCATTGCTCCAGACAGCGGCCAATCCCTACGTTGCTATAGTTGGGCCTGTAGAAAGCACTGCCCAGCGCATTGGCTTTATGGGCCTGTCCAATAAAATTGCCGGCATCATGAGCCAGCGCATCCTTGGAGGTATATTCCTGCTGAATGCAGATAGTATTATTACGAGTCTTACCACTGCCACTGCGGAAGAAAGAGCACGTATTTTGGATGAGTACGTTTTAAAAGTAGTTAATCCTTACCTCGTAATAACAGGAATACTTTTATTACTTGGAGTGATGATATTTTTTTCTAAACTGCCCGAAATAAACGAAAGCCCGGATTCTTCCGATGAGGGCAAGGCCGCGAAAAGGCCTGTGAAGCAAAGTGTCGTTCAATATCCATATTTGGTGCTTGGTGTGATCGCTCTTTTTGTATCCGGGGCCTGCGAGGTAATTCCAATTGACGGAATTATTGTTTACAGCCGTTCTTTAGGCATCCCGTTAGAGGAAGCAAGACATTTTTCTGAATATACCCTGTACGCGATGCTAGTAGGATACCTGGCAAGCATCGTCCTTATACCAAAATACCTCTCACAACAAGGAGCATTACTGACCTGCGCTTTGTTAGGATTAATGCTCACATTCGGTGTTTATTTTACTGAGGGCATGACTTCGATCTACTGTTTGATCCTGATGGGGTTTGGTGCAGCCTGGCTTTGGGGAACCATTTGGGGATTAGCTATCCGCGATCTGGGCATCCATACCAAAATGGGAGCTGCATTGCTTTTGATGTCTGTTGTTGGAGGCGGCATATTCACGCCGATTTACGGATGGTTAATTGACTTGAATCCTGAATATTCACAGACATCTATTTTAATGCTGATTCCTTGTTTTTTATATCTGCTTTTTTATGCGGTCTGGGGGTATAAAATTAAGAACTGGACTTTAGTACCTGCCGGTAATCTGGCGGTGAAATAGTTTTTTATCATCTTCAATAAATGGAAAATATATCCTATTCAAAATCTGCCGAACTGCTGGAAAGATCAAAGAAGGTCTTAGCCGGAGGAGTTTCATCAGAATTCATAAAATACAATCATCCTCACGCTCTGTTTTACACTCATGGCATGGGAAGCAGAATATATGATGTGGATGGTAACGAATACTTAGATTTTACGCTGAGTCAGGGTCCTTTGATTTTAGGGCACTCCCATCCGTGTGTTTTAAAAGCTGTTAAGGAATATTCTGAAGCTGGTCAGCTTTTTGCAGGTCAGCACATCCGCGAAATCGAACTGGCAGAAAAGTTAAACAGGCTTATTCCGTCTGCCGAGATCATGAGATTTTGCCTTGACGGATCAGAAGCAGTACATACTGCTTTCAGAGTAGCCAGAGCAAAAACAGGCAAAAAGAAATTCCTTCGTTTTGAAGGTCACTATCATGGGTGGTTAGACAACGTGAGTTGGGGGTATTCAGCTCCTTCCGCGGAGGCGTTAGGATCAGAAAAGCATCCGAATATTTTTCCTTGGAGCGAAGGTTTACCTGAAACTGCAAAAGAAGAATTTATTTCCATTCCCTGGAATGATCTTGATTTGGTAAAGAAAACCGTTGCAGAGAGACACGAAGAAATTGCAGCGATCATCACAGAACCAATCATGTGTAATAGCAGCTGCATTCAGGCTAAAAAAGGTTATCTTCAGGGCTTAAGAGACATTTGCGATCAATACGGAATTGCTCTGATTTTTGATGAAGTGATCACTGGCTTCAGGGTTGGCCTCGGCGGTGCACAACAGTCATACAACATTACTCCGGACCTATCTATTTTCGCCAAAGCGTTAGCAAGTGGCTATCCCATAAGTGCTATCGTTGGTAAGAAAGATTGGATGAATGTTATCACAGAATCAAAAGTTATTCATGCCGGCACTATGAACGCTGGCAATGCTTCTGTTGCCGCGGCCTTAGCCACTATTGAAGTGTTAGAAAAAGAACAGCCATATCAGCGTATCTATAGCTTAGGCAATAGGCTAGAAACAAGCTGCGGCTGAAACTAACCAGAACTTACTGGTACAAGGTTTAGGTCCCATGCTACACACCGGATTTACAGATCTTAAACGCGTAGACAATTACAGAGATACCTTTAGTTACGATAAAGCTAAATTGGGTAAGTTTATTGCAGGTTTGCATAACGGAGGCGTCAGGGTTATCGGTCGTGGGTTGTGGTATATAAGCGCAGCTCACACAGAAAAAGATATAGACCGGGCTATTGCACTATCGAAAGTAGTATTAGCAGGCCTTTAATGGCCAGTTTAAAACTTATTATATGATAATAGTACCAGGAAAGGAATCCATTTTAGTAAAAGGATCTGATAAGTTAGCATTTAGTGTAACAGCCTGTTTATTGCTGGGAGGATATAGCGTAACTTTATTTACCGAAGTTAAGCAGAATGCAGTTGATCGCCTTAAAATACATAAAGAAGACCTGCAAAGCACCTTTTCAGACAATTTAAACCTGAACAATCTTACTATTGTCGATCAATTAGATAGCGGTTCTGATTACAGCCTGGCAATAGTGCAGACATCAGAAAACAGTGCAGAAAAAAGATCTGCAGTAATGGAACTAGAGCAGAAGCTGGGCAATGATATAGTCATCGCAATCAATACAGAAAGCATTGATATAAGCGATTTACAGGCTGGCGCTATAAATCCGAACCGAATAATCGGAGCGAACTGGGTAGAACCGGCGCATGCTACTTCATTCCTCGAAATTATTTATAGCGGAGATATCAATAAAGCTTATGCAGATAAATTTTGTGATTTATCCAGAACCAGATTACGAAAAGATCCCTATTTAGTAGCTAATTCCGGTATTCGTGCAAGGCTGATGGGAGCTCTCTTCAGAGAAGCAGGGCATCTGATACAACACGGTTACGCCACAATAGAAGATATTGACAGAGCTTGCCGTAATGATGCGGGGTATTACCTGCCTTTTGCAGGAAATTTCAGATACATGGATCTGATGGGTACCAGTGCCTATGGCACAGTAATGAAGAACCTTAATCCTGAATTAGCTAAAGATTCATCTGTGCCGGACTGCCTGAAAGAAGTATTTGAAAAAGGTGGTTTGGGGATGCAGAATAGCGAAGGTTTCTACAACTACAAAGTAGGCGACGCGGAAAATTGGGATACTACTTTTCGTAAATTCAGTTACGAGATCCAGGATATTATGAGCAAATATCCTTTTGGACATGACACCGGGAACCTTGCTGAGGATAAAATAGATTGAACATGATAAACCCGTTTATTATAGATGCGCACCTGGATTTGTCAATGAACGCCATTGAATGGAACAGGGATCTTTCCCGGCCACTCGACGAAATAAGGCAGCGTGAATTGCACATGAAAGATAAGCCCGGCCGTGGAAAGGGCACGGTTTGTCTTCCCGAGTTGCGAAAAGCAAGGATCGGGCTGGTAGTTGCAACTCAACTATCAAGATATGCGCCTCCAGAAAGTTCATTACCGGGATGGAATTCGCCCCAGCAGGCATGGGCCATGACGCAGGCTCAACTATCCTGGTACAGGGAGATGGAAGCCCTGGGAGAAATGATCCAGGTAAGAAATAAGCAAGAGCTTAACATTCATTTAGCGCTGTGGGACAATCAGGAAATTTCTGATGAAAAAAAGCCAGTTGGTTATATTTTGAGCTTAGAAGGAGCGGATTCATTGGTTGATATATCCTATTTAAACCGGGCTTACGAATATGGACTTCGTGCCATCGGCTTATCTCATTTTGGCCCCGGAAGATATGCGCCAGGCACAAAAATGGAGGGGCCTATCACGCCTTCCGGCCTGGAATTATTAAAGGAAATGGCCAGGTTAAACCTGATCCTGGATGTGACACATTTAACAGATGAAGGCTTTGACCAGGCAATGAGCTTGTATCAGGGACCTGTTTGGGCCAGCCATCATAATGTAAGAAAAATTGTTCCCAATCAACGGCAACTTACGGACAACCAGATCAGACAACTGATCGACAGAAATTCCGTAATTGGAGGTATGTTGGATTGCTGGGCAATGGATATCCGTTTTATTGATACGGTTTCAGACCCCTGGCAACTGAATATTCGTTTAGAGAACCTGGTTGACCATTGGGATCATATCTGCCAGATCGCCGGGAATTCCAACCATATTGCCATAGGAAGTGATTTGGATGGGATTTTCGGCACAGAGCAATCTCCCTGGGATATGAACTCTATTGCGGATCTGAAGCAATTTCAAAATATTTTAATAAATCGCGGATATAAACAGACCGATATCGATAATATTTTTCATGGTAATTGGCTAAGATTCTTAACCGACGCCTGGAGCTGAAACGACAGATCTGATAGAAAATATTTTTATTCAATCTTAAATTATTATAAAATGAACCCGACATGATTAAAATAATTAGTAAACACACAGGGTAATGATTATTTTAATCATCAAAGGCTCCATCTGACAAAGAAAACAAAAAATGAACAGATGAAATCTATAGAGAGACGCTTACCTCAGGAGATTGATAAATCATTTATAGTATTTAATGAGGTGGGTCAGTATTTTCCATATCCATGGCATTATCATCCTGAATATGAATTGGTTATGATCTTGAGAAGCACCGGCGGCAGAATGGTTGGGGATCATATTGGAAACTTTGAAGAGGGTGATCTGGTGTTTATGGGTTCACTGTTACCACATGTATGGGTTAACGACCCTGATTTCGCAAATGGAAAGGTTGATTATCTGGCTGAAGCGATCGTGATCCAGTTTGTTGATAATTTTTTAGGCGAAACATTTACACAGATCCCCGAAATGGATCTATTTAAAAATTTTCTCAAATTGTCAAACCGGGGTATGGCAATCAAAGGCAAAGTAAGAGACGAGATCAACTCAATAATGATAAAAATGCTGCCAATGAATGGACTACAGAGACTTTCGCACCTGCTGATTATATTTGATATCCTGTCTCGGATGAGCGATTCCGAATTTGAGATCCTGGCCAGTCCGAGATCCGTGCAGAACAGTAATCCTAAAGTCTCTGGTCATTTTAGTAAGATCAATGAATACATATTGAGAAATTTCCATGAGGATATCTCATTACCTGAAATCGCCGGCGTAGCTAACATGGCTGTTACTACCTTCTGCAATTTCTTTAAGGAGCATTACAGGGTGACGTTCGTTGATTACTTAAACAAAGTAAAAATTGGACATGTATGCAAATTGCTTTCTGAAGAAGACTTTAACATTGTGGAAATAGCTTACAAATGCGGATACAATAACCTGGCTAATTTTAATAAACAGTTTAAAAAATCGAAATGCATGACTCCAAGTGAATACCGCAAAAAGTTAATTATTTAACCAGGAACCTGCAAACCACAATATATGTACCCATGGTATTTCATTAAAAATGAGAACGAGGTAGATTCACCAGCCATGCTGGTTTACCCGGAAATTGTGAAAGAAAATATCTCTCTTGCCTGGGACCTGGTGACAGGTCACTCGGTTTTACGCCCGCATGTAAAAACCCATAAAATGGCTGAGGTGGTCCGGATGTGTGCTCAGGAAGGAATAGACAGGTTTAAATGTGCAACAATTGCTGAAGCAGAAATGCTGGCAATGAGTAACGTAAAAGATATTCTATTATCCTACCAGCCTACAAAAATTAAGGCAAAGAGATTGCTGGAGCTAGTTCTTAAATTTCCCGGAACCATTTTTTCCTGCCTGATAGATAATGAAGGATCCGCCCGAAATCTATCACAGGTATTTGAAAATCAAAAAATATCGGTGTTCATAGACATAAATATCGGCATGAACAGAACAGGAATAAAACCCCACCTGGTTTTGGCTTTGTTCCAAAACTGCAAAAATTTGACAAATGTTGAGATAGTTGGATTGCATGCTTATGATGGCCATATATGTGACACCGAAGTGTCTGTCCGTAAAAAACGTTGTCATGACGTTCTAAAGATCATCAATGCAATTCGAGATTCTGTCCGGGAGACATCACGTAAACACTTAAAATTAGTTTTAGGCGGCTCCCCAACCTTCCATCTATATTCAGGAAAAGAAACTATTGAGACAAGTCCGGGTACCTTTGTTTTTTGGGATGAGGGTTACCGCACGCTGTTGCCTGATCTGAATTTCAAACTGGCTGCTGTCCTCCTTGTTAGAGTGATCTCCATCATTGATGAAAACACTTTATGTCTGGATTTAGGGCACAAAGCAATTTCTTCTGAAAATCCTTTACCGCGCGTTAAATTCTTAAATGTCAAGGGTGCAAAAGAACTCGGGTATAGCGAGGAACATCTGGTTGTAAATGTACCAGATTCGAGTGTTCATAAGATCGGAGATGTATGGTATGGAGTTCCTTACCATATCTGTCCGACTGTGGCCATGTACAATGATGTACATGTTATCGAAAACAACGTGTACACTAAGAAATGGAAGGTAATTGCCCGGGATCGTACCATCACTATTTGAGTACAGGCAAGCTCTTTCTTTATCTCATATAAAACAGCAGTGCCGTAAAAGCAAACACCAGAGAACGTTTATTCGATTTTAAGCAAAGATTGCAGTGAGGGTAATTCTTCATCGTCCTTGTAATTCCATTTCAGGGTATCCAGGCGCTTCTGAACCTTAAACCAATATTGAAGCTCCATGTCAAATTTTGCCATCGGAATACCTAAACGGAAGGATGTATATTCATTCAGCCAGGCTTTCCGGAACATCTCTTTCGTTTCGACAATTGCATCAAACATATCAACAGTTTTCGAATGATAATATGCTGTTACTTCACCCATTATCATTCTGAACTCTTTTGAATCACGACTCTTGCGGTACTTCTTATGCATCTCAGCAATGTCTCCTGCATATAAATATTTTAAGGCAAGAAGATCAAGCTCTTTAGCTCCTACCAGCATGGCAAATAAAGACATGGTGTCAACTCCTGACTTTAAAGCCTCTCTTAAATAGATCTGGGCCTCTTCAGCTTCAAACCTCCCCTGATGTAAACGTTCTTTATTGTTTTCATACATCTGTAAAGACTTCGCAGAAAACGGATCTTCCCAAAGAGCAACATCGGTTTGACCCGCAGCCTTTCTGATCAAAGATTCTGATTTCATTAAAGCCAAATGGGCTTTTTCTACAGTTGTAGCCAGCGCTGAAGGATAAATCACCTGTGTATACTTTTGGAAAAAAGTACTCTGATCAATGGGCTGGCTTTGCCAGGAAGCGATGGAACCATAAGCCATATCCGGCCAGGATAGCCGCATCAATGTTTGGGGATCGTCTGTCCAGCCCGAATTGATATACCCTATTGCATTATATTTGCGGCCTGCATTGATCAGAAGATCGTTATTCTGAAAAGATATTTCGAATGCGGGGTAGAACCAATGCCAGTTTATGCTGGCTGACTGGACTATCATGGGAATATTCGCTTTTGAAAAAGGGCTTAACAAGGTGTCATATTCGGCGTCTTTTAATGGAAAATAATGCCATGGGACAGCAATAATTTTTGATGACACTTTGGGAATAATATTGTGATATTTTTGAAGCATGTCTGCCCATACCAATGGCTGCTTTCCCTGCTTTTCGACCATGTTAGTGGTTTGAGTAAGCATATCAAGATAAAGCTCATCCGGAGTCTGATTTAATTTTTTAGCTTCCAGTTCAATTACCCAGGTTTCATCAAAACCGATATGAAAGAAGGGACTTGGGAAAAGTTCTGAGATCTGTGTGATCCAATCGTTAAGCAGGAGTTTTACGCGTGGATCTTTCGGCTTAAACTCCCCCCGTACGGTGTTACAGAAAGATCGGAATAATGCTCTAACTTAAACAGGTCGTGTAAATGACCGTATAATTCCATATTCGGAATCACATCTATATGGCGGGCTTTCGCATAAGCAATAATATCCCTGATCTGTTCTTTGGTATACCGGGCATTTGACATTAGCAGGGGATAACCATCAAGTTCGATGCTGGCTTCTGAATAAAAAAAATACTGGTTGGTCTTCCATCGGGCCAGAAAATCTATTTGCTTTTTTATTTCTTCAACCCTTGGGAATTGCATGTGGCTCATATCCATCATAAAACCCCTGTACGCAAGCGAAGGCCAGTCGTGGATTTCCACTTCAGGAATTGCAGCCCTGTCTCCTGAGCCTTCCACCAGCTGCTTTAATGTTTGAACCGCATAATACAGTCCTGCCGAGGATACTGCCGTAACAGTAATGTTTTTAGCGGTTACCTTTATTTTATACGATTCTCTGGATTCAGGCCCGGGTTTTTCTCCGGCAATTGCCAGTGGGTTAATACCACCGGTTCTTTTGAAAATGATTGATGGACCTGTGATGGCCGATTCTTTCACTGCAATTTTTCCAGAACTGGTCGCGGATAAAATACCGGCAAGCTCCTTTGCCGCAAATCTGTCCTCTGCACTGGGTGCAGATGCGAAACCGATGGTTAAATTCTTTACCAATAATTGGCCCTCACCATAAGTAACACGCTGAGGTTGAGGAAGGACCGGATTGTGATCTTTTGCATTTGCGGAAAATGTGATCAACAGAAGGATAATGAGTAATTGTTTCAAACTATTTATCTTTTAATTGATGTAACATTTTAAGTGCATTTTCAGCCAGGATTTCGCCAGAACCTGGTGCAACTCTTGAAGTTATAACTTCATAGTTTCCCTCCACATACGCTTTCCGGTCAGGCGTATATCCAAGAGCGCCATTGGTCAGCTCAGTAATTATAGTATACGGATAAGGTGAACGGCTCTTAATGTACAGGCCAATCTCGGTAAATACTTCGGCCGGCAAACTTACAACTGCACATTGGTCGCCTATAGCAAATACCTGGATCTCTGCTTCGATCGGTTTGCCTTTTCGTGAATCGATTTCAAGCATTTTAAATGCCTTTACAAAATCCAGAAAAGGAGCGGCATCCTGCTTCCCAAACCTGGAAGCAGTTTCCCGCGCCCATGGTAATTCATCTCTGGAGATCGCGGCAAGCGGAAGGTCTACTATTTCACTTGCGACCGTTATTTTATTTATGTCCAGGGGCGATAGGCGCGTATAGGTTTTAATAACTTCGCCGGCGAGCACCGTACCTATTCTTTCAGCTTCGAAATGGCCGCTTTGTGGTGTATTTGTTTTCACATTAACATGATTAATGTTGCCGGAACATCCCTGGGAAAACAGCGTAACCATTTCAGCCCCTTTTAGCTTCCCCAGAATAGTTGATAAGGTGTAGGGAAGATCCGCAGATACTTCAGTACCGCTCACATTGTCTAAATGCAGGGCAAGATTGACGTATGTTGAAATAGCTTTACCTTCAGATGTCTCAGCATACAGCACAGCAACATCCGGATCTATGGGGCCGGCCGGCTTAACAATTTTGGGGTTTAGCTTCCCCGGATTCCAGCCCACCGTGCCATCGGTCATAAAGTACCGGCGGTTAAAGCTGATCGAATGTTCCTGTCCTAATCCATAAGATAACTTTGCAGGCTTGAGTGCAGCATTGGCCTGCTGGATACTTTCGGCGATAAGGCCGGGAAGCAATGCAATATAATTATCCAGGATCTCGCCGTTTCGATTTTTTGTAACGTAGGTTTCTCGAAATGAGGGAATTACCGGCCCTGTATGCGAATGTGTTGCTCCAACCATTACGTGCGCGGCATCTATACCAATCGATTTTTCAACTAATTTCCTAACCTGGGTTACGATGCTGGCAGAGATCCCGATGAGATCGCATGACACAATAGCTATTTTAGACCCATCTTTTTCTATAACTATAGCTTTTGAGTAAAGATCATCATGGACCTTTTCCACCCCTCTGTTATAAAAATATCCCGCCATTGAGGCACCTACCGGCGGTGTGATCTTTACTGATGCTGCCCCGATCTTTAGATCATCAGCCAGGGTATTTGATGCTAAGAACAATCCTGCAAAGAGAAGGGAATAAGTCCTTGTTAATCTTAAGAGAATAAAGTTCATATAATTAAGTTGTTAGTTTTTGTTAAGTATAAGTAAAGCAATTAAGATTGCTGAATGTCTTTACACTAAATTTCCAGTGCTCTATAAAATTACAATTACCCTCTGCATATTCACATTTAATTATACTTCTTCGTTGAAAGCATTCCTTCATTAGGATATGCTGGCTGACCAGCCAGCCAGGGAGCCGGCCTGGTAAAATCCCATATCGCCTGTCCGAATAATTGTTTAAGTAAAACTTTCATCATAAAAAAGGATTAATGAGATTTCGAATTTTAATTGATTAAAGTGAATAAATCGACGGCATGATAACAAATCTATCAGGTACGATCGCTAAATAATGATACTTTATTACATGATTCTTGTTAAATATTTTACAAATCCGTGCTCAAGGCCAAATAACAGAACCTCCCTAGTATGAAGCTATTCTCATTAAAAACACGAGAAATAAAGCAATAATTATTGATTACCTGCTCAAGGTTTTATCTTTACAGTTCTATGCAGGGATTAGTTATAAAATCAACGGGAAGCTGGTATGAGGTGCTCACGGACAGTGGAAAGGCTGTTAATTGCCGCATTAAAGGTAAATTTCGTACGCTGGACATTAAAACTACTAATCCGATTGCAGTTGGCGACCGGGTTAATCTGGAACCCGAACCCGACCAGGAAACGGGAGTTATTACCTTGCTTTATCCGCGGAAAAATTATATCATCCGTAAGTCGGTTAACCTTTCCAAACAGGCGCAGATCATTGCGGCAAATCTGGATCAGGCATTTTTAATAGTTACCCTTGCATCGCCCAGAACTTCCCTGGGATTCATCGACCGCTTTCTTGTTACGGCCGAGGCATATGATATTCCTGCAAAGCTCATCTTCAATAAGCTTGACCTCTTCAGCGAGGAAGGATTGGAGATCCTTAAACAATACCAGCAGATGTATGAAAAAGCAGGATATCCATGTTACAGCGTTTCTGCCACGAAGGAAACTAATTTGGATCAGGTGAAAGACTTGTTGAGAGACCAGGTAACATTGGTAAGCGGACATTCAGGGGTGGGCAAATCGACACTTATAAATGCCCTCCTGCCTGGTTCGGAACTGAAAACAGGGAATATTTCCGACTGGAGCGACAAAGGAAAACATACCACCACCTTTGCAGAGATGTTCGAATTGCCTTTCGGCGGATATTTGATCGATACTCCCGGGATTCGCGAACTCGGAGTCTTTGACATTGAAAAGCAAGAACTCGGCAGACTCTTTCCCGAGATCCGGAAGCTTATGAGCAGCTGTAAATTTCACAATTGCAGGCATATAAATGAACCCGGGTGTGCCGTGTTAAACGCCCTGGATAGTGATGAGATTGAGCCTTCGCGCTACGATAGCTACCTAAGCATTTATCATAACTACGATACACGCGCCTGATATGAGAGCGGTAATACAGCGCGTAAGCCATGCATCCTGTACTGTGAATGGAGAACTTACAGGCAGCATTGAGAAGGGCTTCATGGTATTGCTTGGTATTGAAGAGTCAGACAATGATGATGATCTGACCTGGCTGGCACAAAAGATAGCAAACATGAGGATCTTCTCAGATGAGAATGGCGCCATGAATAAATCGCTTGCCGAAGCTGACGGGGATATTTTGCTGATCAGCCAGTTTACACTGTTTGCATCGACAAAAAAGGGAAACCGCCCTGGTTTTACCCGGTCTGCAAGGCCTGAAACTGCGATACCTCTTTATGAGAAAATGATTACAGAATTAAACCGCCTTACCTTCAAGACAACCCGGACAGGAATTTTCGGGGCAGACATGAAAATCAGCCTTGTAAACGATGGTCCTGTTACGATCATTATAGACTCCAAGTCGAAAGAATAATTAAACTCCCCGCCATGACCATCAATGAAGCCCAAAAAACAGTTGACAAATGGATAAATACTACGGGTATCCGCTATTTCAATGAGCTCACCAACACAGCCATATTGATGGAAGAGGTTGGAGAAGTTGCCCGCATCATGGCAAGGCAGTATGGCGAGCAATCATTTAAAAAGTCTGATGAAGGAAAGGATCTTGGCGATGAACTGGCAGATGTATTATTCGTACTGATCTGTATTGCTAATCAAACCGGTGTTGATCTGACAGATGCGCTGGCCAAGAACATGGAAAAGAAAAGTATTAGAGACACAGACAGGCATAAGAATAATGAGAAGTTGAAGTGAATTTCGGTCTGTGAGCCACAGACCGGGGTAGGAGGATCAGTCAAATGTCCAAAAACCGGGATTTGGGAAAAGTTCAAGTTATATATATCATTTCAACCAAATGCCCTCAAAATCGTAATTTAGCCCTTCAAAGATTATCCTTTATGATCAAAAATATCCCCTGTTTCATTCTCATATCCTTCCTCATGCTAAGTGCTTGCAGTAGTGGAGATAACAAAACCTCTACTGCTGATACCACCGATAGCCTTGCGGAAACCGATACAATTTCAAAAACCATACTTTTCTTTGGGAACAGTCTCACTGCCGGGCTTGGTGTAGAACCAGCGGAGGCATTCCCTGCTCTTATAGAAAACAAGATTGACTCGCTTAAACTTCCATACACTGTAATTAACGCGGGCTTGAGTGGTGAGACCACTGCTGCCGGAAAGGCCCGGATAAATTGGCTGTTGAAGCAAAAGGTTGATGTTTTTGTATTAGAGCTTGGAGCAAATGATGGCTTGCGGGGAATTCCTGTTACTGAAACGTCAAAAAATCTGCAGGATATTATTGATCAGGTTAGAGCAAAATACCCCGGGGTTAAACTGGTGATGACTGGAATGGAAGTACCTCCTAACATGGGCGGTAAGTATGCATCAGAATTCAGGGTTATTTTCCGGCAAATTGCGGAGGAGAATAACATGGTTTTAGTGCCATTTCTGCTTGATAAGGTCGGAGGCGTACCCGATCTGAATCAGTCAGATGGGATACATCCCACAGCGGAAGGACACAAAATACTTGCTGAAAATGTCTGGGCAGTATTGAAAGGTGTATTATAGTTCGAAATAAAAAAGGCCCCGTAATCACCCGGGACCTTCTAACCAATCAACTATACTAGATTAACTCCTTCTTTAACATCATCCTCCACAACGCAATAGCCCGGAAACCGGTCCGTTATTTTATATAAGACAATGAATTTTTTAAATCGTTACAAGAAAAAAGAATTTAATACAAAAATTCTTAAAGACGACAAAGTAGCGAGGACCAACGACTATTTTATCAGTTCACAAGGGAAATTAATAGTGAACTGAGTTCCTGAGTTAACTTCAGATTTAAGCCCGATATCTATCTGGTGATAATCTGCAATACTTTTAACTATAGAAAGTCCAAGCCCGTATCCTCCGGATTCTTCAGACTGGTTCGCTTTCTTGAAACGGTTAAAAATAGTTCCAAGGTCATCTTCAGGGATACCAATCCCGGTATCTATAATGCTTATCTCACAGGATCCAAGCTCATTCATTTTATCTGTAATGCGAATACTGCCATTCTGTTTATTGTATCGAATCGCATTATTTATCAGGTTATACATCATCTGGAAGATCAAATCGCGGTTTACATGGACAAGAATAATCTTTTTTGAGATCTGCAGGTCCATGCTTATCTGTTTTTCGTTAAGCCGGTGACTAATTTCTTCGTGGATATCCATAAACAATTCATGCAGCCCCACGGATTCATTTTTACTAAACTGGTCGTTCTCGATCCTGGAGATCAGCAGGAGGGAATGAACGATGCGCTTCAACCTGTTCAGAGTTCGCTGCATCCCGATAAGGCGCTCCTGAACCATTTCAGTTACTTCCGGTTCGCCCATTAGGTTTTCGATCTTATTCTGAAGAATGCCGATAGGTGTCATGAGTTCATGGGAAGCATTTGCAGTAAACTCCCTTTCTTTTGCAAACGCCTCATGTATCTGCTGCATCAGGTTAATAAGTGAAGTATCCAGGTAACTAAAATCAGTGGTAGAAGTGCGGATAGGTTCTGAATTCTCATTAAATGGAAACTTCCTGTTGCTGATCTTGGTGCGTATAATCTTTTTTAAAGGCCTCAGGAGAAATCTTGTAAAAAAAAGGTCGGCGATGAGGGTGATCAGAATGAGAGCTAACAGCACATAGGTTGCAATTTTCTGAAGCGGACGATTATACTGATCAATGGTAGCGGTTGTTTTACCAACTTCCATCATATATTTTTTATCGCCCGCAAAAAAGGAATGTGTTAAAACTCTGTAGCTTAACGTATCCTGTTCAATGATACGCCTGGCGGTATAAATGGTATCGATTTGGAAATCTTTATGTACAGGCTCCAAAGAGATATATTCCTCCATCAGCATCGTATAGCTTCCATAACTTTCTTTACCCTGCAGATAGGAATTAACACCATTCCGGGTAACAACGTCAAGTACCTTTTGCTTTTGCTGACGGAGGTAATCATCGGTATACCGCTTAGCAATATCGCCGATGAGATAAGGCAGGGTAAGTACGAAAAGCAATACAATAGCGAGCTTTGACAGGGTTATAAAGAGTGTAAGCTTGCTGATGAGTTTCACTATTGTTTCCTGATTTTATATCCAACCCCTCTGACTGTTTCCAGCCATTCTACCGTACTGAATGCGCTCAATTTTTTCCGGATGTTTTTTATATGTACATCGATGTAATTGGAATCATAATCATCGTCAGCAAAAGTTCCCCAGATATGCTCGCTCAGCTGCATACGGGTTAGAACACGATTTTTATGCAAAAGCAGATAACTGAGAAGATCGAATTCTTTCCGTGTAAGCTCGGCTTCTTTTTGGTTATGACTAACGATCCGCTTTTGAAGGTCGATAGAAAATTCGCCCAGTATGATCTCCTGGCTGTTAATATTAAATTTTCTCCGCGAAATAGCCTGCATTCGCGATTGAAGCTCAAGAAGTGAAAACGGCTTCGGCAGATAGTCGTCGGCTCCCAGGTCCAGCCCTATGATCCTGTCCTCAATATTACCCCGGGCTGTAAGGATAATGTAGGCCGCATCAGGATTTAATTTCTTGGCCTGCTGCAGAACTTTTAATCCATCCAGATCGGGCAATCCAAGGTCAAGAAGTACGAAATCATAAGGGTTCATATCCAGCAGCTCAAGTCCTTTGTGTGCTGTATGGGCAAGATCACAGATATAAAACGCCTTTTTCAGGAACGCTTCCACCTCGTAAGCGAGGGTCTTTTCATCTTCTATCAATAGGACTTTCAAATCACAGACTGGTTATATTATTTCCGTTCGTGAGAATTCTATTGCCTCTTGATCTTTATACGATCAGTAACAGGCTGAGGTTTTAGTTTTGGTACTGAACGGGGGACCTGCTTAATTGCACTTCCTACGGTTTCTTTAAGCCTTTCGTTGATATCCTGTGGCTGCTTCTCTGCGGGCTTTTGAGGTTTAGCCGCCGGCTTCTTTTTGGCAGGAACTGAATCCTGGAACAAAGGCCGTAAGGACTCTGCCATTTTATTTCTTACAGGCTTATCAAAACCGTTTTCCCCTGCAAAAAGTGCCAGCGGAAAAATTGCCGTTAAAACTGCGATTAAAAGTTTGCGATTAAAAAGTAAAAATTTCATTCCATACAAAAATAAAGAAAGTTTGTCTCAAAATAGCCAAACCTTCATAAAGGTATTTTTAGATAATATATATGATAGAAGCTAACGAATACATTGGCAACGAAACGTTTTGATCCGTTGAAATCATATTATTCAGCTGAGTTTTCATAATATTTTAATAAAGTCCCGTGACTTCTTAATACATATACGAGAACTTCAGGTAAAGCTCGTGCCCGGACATGAAGGAAATGTGAATTTTTTGGTTTTTCTTTGAAAAGACTGGAAAAACTGATGGAAATAACAGGCGGTATCAGGATCATAACTCTCCAGGTCATAAAAATAGAAGGTACTGACTCAACGCGTACTACAGCATAAGAATCAGGAATGTTTAGGTCATATAGACTTCTCTATCTTTACGGACTAATTATCTCAGAGAATTTATATAAGCAGCTATCTTCAGGGCATCTTCACCTGCGGCATAGGCAGCATAACGGCACCATGATCTCCCTGGATACGAAGAGGCCCGGCCGCCTTTTCATCATTCGACATCGCTCCCCTGGTTGGTCCGGTTAATTCTAAATTATCGTGGATGATCACCCCATTTAGTTCCACACGGAGCAGAACTGCATTCTGGGTCTTCTTACCGCTGCCCTGATACTAAGCAGGATAGAGCGGAATTGTAATAAATTCGAAAAATTTAATTTTTTATCTCCAGTGTTTCCACCATAAATGCTTCTTTGACCGGACGAATGGGCTTATCGTAGGCTTCACTTAGAACTTTTACAAAACATCCTCCATAATAAAAGATAAGGGCTGAATAAAATACAAACAACATAATGAGTATGGTAGATCCCGAGGCTCCATACACGATGCTGATATTACTGTTGATGAGTAATAATCCCAGGATCCATTTACCGATCGTAAAAAGTATCGAGGTGAAAAATCCACTGAATAATGCAATTTTCCATTTAGGCCTTCCAACTGTCAGGAATCTGAAGAGGCAAGCAAACCAGATGCATACGAAAATCACAAAAACAAGCTCATTCACAACCCTGTTAAGTATATTTCCGCCGCTTCCCCACACCTCGTCTATATAATTTCCAAGAACTGCCTGAATACCCTCCAGGAAAAGGCCTGCAAAGAACAGGATGCCTGCAAGGAAAATGATAATTAATGATCTTATTCTATATTTTAACCGGAAAATAAAGCCTGAATGAGGCCTTATCCTGATCTCCCAGATCTGGCCCAATGAGTTTTTTATAACATCGAACAGTGTTGTAGCAACGAACATCAAAAATATAAACCCGAAAACGGTGACATACCATTCCTGGCTTAAACCACTCACGGCCTCCAGGGTGGTTTTGACCTGTTCGGCGCTTTTTGTCCCTAAAATATGAGACAGGCGTTCGATCAGCTCAGAGCTGAGCTTGTTAGGATCAACAAAGATGCGGAAAAACTGGGTGAAAATGATCAGGATGGGTGGCAGCGCAAACGTGGTGAAAAAAGCCGTCGCGGCAGCCATTCGCAAAGGATCATTTGCTTTCAGAACTGATAACGAGCGCTTCATCAGTGAGCCTAACGCCAACAGTTTCTCTTGTATATTCTGACCTCTTTCTACTTTTTTTAGCAAGGTACAAAGATACAAAATCTTTAATCAGGTCTGCCCCCACAGCTGTCTGCCCCGGCTTTCGGTTCAAAAAGTCAATTTGTCTTTATCATTTTAAGCAACAGTTCAGGCTCATTAGTCGTGATAAAATCAATCTTCCTGTCAAGAAACCATTTCATTGTCTCCTGATCATTGACCGTCCACGCGTTAATCGTAAGGCCTTTCTGTTTTGCTTCTTCAATCCAGCCTTCATTTTTCTTGAAAACGCTGAAATGATAATCAAATCCCCACAATTTATCTGCTGCAAGAACGTCCGGTGATTTATCTCCGTTGAGATAGGCTACCCGGGCATAAGGATCTAAGCGCTGAACTTCAAGACAAATATTGTAGTCAAAACTAATATAATCTATCCAGGCCTGGGCTTTAAGGCTTTGCACCAGCTCCACTACCTTTTTTGATAGCTGTAAGGCCCTTTCCCTGCTGGTAGTCGGTTTAATTTCCAGGACCAGCTTCGTACTATTCTGTTTTAGTCCTGCTTTTAAATATGCCTCGAGAGTTGGCATAAACTCTCCGCTTGATAATTTTAATCGGGCAAGTTCATTTGAGCTGCTTGTGGCAATTGTTTTTCCCTGGATAGTTGGATCGTGATTGATTACCAGGACAGAATCTGCCGTCATGTGCACATCAAATTCGCTGCCCTGGCAGCCCAAACGAACCGCATGATCAAGCGCAGAGATGGAATTCTCAGCGGCACCTGTATTTTTCCATGCTCCCCGGTGTGCAATCACCTTGTTCCGTATAAATTGATCGTTTACAATGCGGAAAGGTTTTCTCGTAGTTCCATAGGGGCCTTTTACCTGAACTTCAATGTTATATGACCTTACCTCAGGTTTTATATACTGCGACCTGATGAACAGCCTGTTATCCTCGATTCTAAACACCTTTGAATTCTTACCGCGAAGCCTGAACGATACCTGATCACCAGAATTCGTGGTTAACGTCCCAATCTCAGGTTTCTCAACAGAAAAGGTATGATTACTTAAAAGGATGGACATCTTTTGAGCGAAGGAAGGACTAATCGTTAGTACAATGATGAAACTAAACAGTGTTATGGATTTCATAGATGGTCAGCGTTGTGTTAATCTTTGCCTGTTGCGGGTTACCTTTGCCGGCAAAAAACGCCTGGACTTGCAACCGGTTCTTATTATATAAATGGTTAAAATTAACCATAATTTCATCCTAACGGGCAATTACTAAAAACAAAGATTCTTAATAACAAGTTTGGCACGAATTCAGCGTTAAAGAATACATGAAAAAATTAGCTATCATATTGCTTGTTGCGATATTCTTCGCCGGCTGCGGACTAAACAAACAAGCCCGCCAGATCGAGGCCCTTGAAAAATGCACCTATGAGATTAGTTCGGCTGACAGCATTTACCTGGCCGGAAGGGATGTCAGTAAACTTATAAAGCGCAGGTCTTTTGAACTTAGTAATATGCCGGAGCTGGCGCTGGCCTTGTTCAGAAAAAATATCCCATTAAAAGCCCGGGTAAATCTCACTATTACCAACCCTACGGCAAACGCGGCTGCTATAAATCAGTTTGAATATCTTGTTCTCATAAAGAACCAGGAAATTGCCAACGGATTTGTAAATCAGAAGATAAGCGTCGAACCCGGAGGATCAGCTACTGTGCCCGTGCGCGTGAACTCCAATATTTATTCTTTCATTTCAAATGGAAAAACCATGGAAGAGATCCTTGATTTTGTGCGGGGAGGCGAAAGCGGTGCAGCCGAAAGAAAAGGTGTTGTAACCATCAAGATTAAGCCGACCATAGAAGTGGGTGGCAAGCTAGTTAAGTACCCCGGATATATTACTATAAATAAAGAGGTTAGCAGCAAGATCCTTTTTTAGAGCAAGGAACAAAGAATAAAGACTTCCCAAAGCCCATCTTTGCTTTTACTCCCTCTTTATTTTGCTTTGCACCCGAAATACCGGCGAATTGAATAATAACAAAAAAAGGCGGACCTTCTCCATTTTCGAGAGTCGATAACTATTTGAAAAAAGAAGTCAGATCATTACTGTACTATCCGGGTTAGGGTATTCGAATACACCTTCTGTCCTTTCTGCCAATAACGGTAATCCGTGCATGTACCTTTAAGCCGTTGCGTAACCCGGTAAAAGTATGCTCGCGCATGGACGATACTTTAGAGATCCAGCGGCTTTTTATTTATAATTTCTGCATTCACTTATTAA
This sequence comes from Daejeonella sp., assembly GCA_037719315.1. Classification (GTDB taxonomy): domain Bacteria; phylum Bacteroidota; class Bacteroidia; order Sphingobacteriales; family Sphingobacteriaceae; genus Daejeonella. The sequence continues at coordinate 8,871 of JBBJNR010000044.1, read as the reverse complement.
AAAAATTCTTCCTGAATATTTACTGAACCCTTTTTATGAGTATCAGGTTTTATCTCATGGTTTATCATATTTATTGCTGAAATTTTAGCATAAGAAAGAGTATTTAAAGACTTTCTGGCTATATTTTAATTGATACTGTGAATTCTGTTATTTACAAGTTTTCAGATCTTTTAAATAGGGCAAATTAGTATCAATATAAGTCGAATTAAAGGTAGAAATGAGATTATAGAATTACGAGATTAGCTTAAAAAAAACATTAACTATGGAACATTCATTAACAAAGGAGCAGATTACTGCTTACCATAGCGATGGCTATTTAATTTTTTCTGGATTTTTTTTAAAAGAAGAAACAGATAAATTGTATAGGGTTGCTACAGAAGATGCCGCAATAAACAAAAATTCATACGATCTCAATGACCAGACCGGGAAAAAAACAAAACTTGCCCTGTGGTTTACTCCCGGCAATGACGTTTACGGATTGCTTACCAGAAGCGAACGTATGGTTAACGGTGTTAACCAGCTTTTAGATGGCGATGCAAGTGTTTGCCATTTTCATTCTAAGCTCATGCAAAAGGAACCCAAAGTAGGCGGCGCATGGGAGTGGCATCAGGACTATGGGTATTGGTATAAAAATGAATTTTTATTACCTGATCAAATGATGTCTGTAATGATAGCTATAACCGCAGCCAATAAAGAAAACGGATGTTTACAGGTTATAAAAGGTTCTCATAAAATGGGCCGCGTAGAACATGGCATTGCAGGCGAGCAGGTTGGTGCATCGCAGCGCTACGTTGATCTTTCTTTAAAAACAATGGAATTGGTTTATGTTGAACTTCAACCAGGTGATGCCTTATTCTTTCACAGCAACTTAATTCATAGATCAGAAGCAAATTTATCAGACAACGCAAGATGGTCTATAATTTCTTGCTATAACCGCCAGTCAAATGTACCTTATAACGAAAAATCTACTTCAAGTACAAGTCCTCTACATATTGTGCCTAACGAAGCCCTGTTAAAATGGGATACGACAGGAATAGCAGAAGGAGCAGATTTCTTAAATAAGGAAACAGACGTAAGTTTAAAAATTTAACTAAACAAGCAACTTAAATCAACCAAAATAATGGCAATTGTAATTCCGCAGGCTACGGATACTGAAAACACCAATTTTACATATAACCGCGGGTACATATATCTGGTAAGTTCTATAGCAGCACTTGGAGGGTTATTGTTCGGATTTGACCTCTCGATAATATCCGGTACTGTTCGCTTCTTTAGTGAATATTTTAAATTAGACGAATATGGTACAGGCTGGGCGGTAGGTTGTATAAATCTTGGTTCGGCAATCGGGGCATTAATAGCAGGGAAACTTAGTGATAGCCTTGGCAGAAAGAAATCACTTTTAATTTGTGCATTTCTGTTTGCCGTAACGGGCATAGGAACAGGCTGGGCAGAAAGTTTTAGTGTATTTATTTTTTTCAGGATGCTTAGTGGAGTTGCCGTAGGTGTGGCAGCCATGGTTTGCCCTATGTATATCGCAGAGATCTCACCTGCACCTTTAAGAGGGAGGCTGGTTGCATTTTATCAGTTAGCAATAACAGCTGGTATTTTATTGGCTTATTTTTCAAATTACTTGTTGTTAGGAAGCGGAGAGAATAACTGGAGATGGATGTTCTCATCGCAGGCAGTACCTTCACTGCTATTTTTCTTTGGATTATTTCTGGTATTTGAAAGCCCCAGATGGTTAATCAGAAAAGAAAAAACTGTCGATGCAAAACGTGTTCTGGCAAAAATTGGTGGAGATATTTACGCTGATAAAGAAAGTGCTGCAATTACAAAAAGCTTTGCCCACGAAGTAAAAGAGAATATTACAGACCTTTTCAAAAAAGATGTTTCCTTCATCTTATTTCTTGGGGTCATGATTGCCATTTTCTCTCAGGCAGGCGGCCAGAATTCTTTATTTTCTTATGCGCCAGAAATTTTCAAACAGGCCGGGATGTCGGAAGATACGGCATTTCTGCAGTCTGTTATACTTGGTTTGATAAACTTCCTGTTCACATTTATCGCAATAGCTACAATAGATAAAATTGGAAGAAAAAAATTGTTGATGTTTGGTTCAGCATTGTTAGTTATTGATGCTCTTGCTTTGTCTTATTCCTTTTATGCACAGCTTCCCGGAGTTTGGATCTTAACATTTGTATTAGGATTTATCGCAATCTATGCAGCAACAATAGGCCCTGTGACCTGGGTGGCCTTATCAGAAATATTTCCAAACAGAATTCGCGGAAACGCAATGTCTTTAGCAACATTATCGTTATGGATCGCAAATTTCTTTACTACAGCATCTTTTCCATTAATGAAAGCTAATTTCGGTTTGCCCGCAACTTTTGCTATCCATGCCGGTATTTGTTTAATATACTTTGTGTTTGTAAGGTCAAAAGTTCCGGAGACAAAAGGTAAATCTCTGGAAGAAATAGAAAAAGCGCTTACCAATAAAGCTTCTTAAATGCAATACAGAAATTTTTATAAAACAGGTGATCAAGTATCTGTTATAGGTTACGGAGCAATGGGATTGGGAGGAGCTTTTGGATGTTTTGATGAAAAGGAAGCCATAAGATCTGTTTTATTATCCTTAGAAAAAGGCGTAAATTTTTTTGATACCGCCAGGCATTATGGTAATTCAGAAGAAATTTTAAGAAAAGCGCTAAAACAATGGCAAGGCGAAAAACCTTTTATAGCCACAAAAATTCAATCGTATGGAAAAAATAATACCCGATGGGCTATTCCGCCTTCGGTTGATGAAACTTTTCCGAAACATCTTATCAGGCAAAATACCGAAGACTCATTAAAGCGTTTGGGTGTGGATGTAATTGATCTGATGCAACTGCATCTTTACTGGCCAAATTGGGGGACAGAAGGTTATTGGTTGGATGAATTAATCAAATTAAAAGAAGAGGGAAAGATCAGGTCAATAGGGGTTTCAAATCCAGATCACAGGCATGATACGGTTCTTCCACTTGTAATGACCGGGCAAATAGATGCCGTACAAACTATAATTAATATTTTTGATCCGCTTGCGCTGGATGCAATGGTACCCATTTGTGCCGAAAATAATGTTGCTGTAATTGCCAGATGTGTATTGGATGAAGGCGGTTTGTCTGGATTTCTAACACCTCAAACACAGTTTGACGAATCTGATTACCGGAAAACTTATTTCGAAGAAGTTCCGCGTTATCAATATATTGCCCATGTAGATTCGCTCCGAAAATTTATATCCCAAGAGGCTTCATCACTGGCAAAACTCGCATTAAAGTATGTATTAAAGCATCCGGGAGTAACAACAGCAGTTTCGTCTATGCATATAGAAAAATTTGCTGCTGAAAATATTTCTGTAGCCAATGAAGAGCCACTTTCAGATGAAGCATTTAACGAGATTTACACCAAATATCGCTGGGTGAATAATCTTTATCATTCCAAATATTGGTCTGGAGAAAATGATCTGGATAAAGCCAATGAAAAGGAAACAAAAAATGAGTCTTTACAAAAATGTTAAATGGGCAGAACTCTTTAAAAAAGAGTTCGAAGAACGCATAATGGCTCAACCTGTTGTTTACCTGCCAATGGGAATTTGCGAGCCGCATGGCCATATTGCTGTTTTGGGGCTGGATACGCTAAAAGCAGAATATTTATGTGAAGAAGCCGCCTCCCGCTGGGGAGGTATTGTAGCGCCTTCGCAAGGATATCAAATTCACGAAACCGGATATCATGCTCCCTGGCTAACTGAAGTTGCGGGGAATGTAAATACATACATGACATCCATGCCCCCGGCGCCAATGCTTTATTTTTTTCTGTACCAGTTGCGGGCATTTCATAACGCAGGTTTTAAACTGGCTGTAGTTATAACTGGCCACGCGGGCGGTAACCAGGAGGATTTCAGACTTGCAGCACAATTATTTATGCAGAAGACGGATATGATGATTGAAGTTTTTTCTGATCCTGAACTTACCAACGGTAAATATACAGGTGACCATGCCGGCAAATATGAGATATCACAGTTGATGTATTTAAAATCGGAATACGTCAAGCTGGAGCGTTTAAACTTCTGGAACAGCGATCTGCCCGAAACACGTTTTGCACAAGGCCCTGATGCTAATGAAGCTACAAAAGAATATGGCAGGCAGATCCTCGAAGACTGCTTGATAGGAGTCAACAAAATTCTGGATAAAAACAGCTTCGGTGATAAATTAAAAGTTAACCGACAATTAATGCTTTACGGAGCAGTCGAAAAGATATGGGTTGAGTTAAGAAGTCATTCTAAAAACTGGGTTACTGGTAAGCTGAAGAAAGATCAGGAGCCCTCACCTGGAAATTCGCAATGGAAGCCTTTTGAATATTATAGTGTATAGAACTGAGATAATTTATTGCTGACAGGTTTTTAATTTATAAAACCAAAGATACTGGTGAGAAAATGTTTGCCTGTAGCAAATCGGTAAAGGTTATGCTTATAGGAATGATGCAGGACAATGCATAATACTGCGGGAAAGGGGCAGGTTTGGGACTATAAAAACAAGATCTCCCATTATATCAAACTGCCAATATGATTGCCTATAAAACGCTTGCTTTACTTCCAGTAATTTAAGGTAGCTCAAAAAGGGGTGGAATGTGGAATAAAATCAACTAGAATAATGAATATAGCCTTTGAGAAGTTAATCAACCTGTTTAAATCAAATAATTTTGGATGTTTGTTTTTATGGGGTTGTTCACAGAATCAAAAACAAGCGATTGAAAGTTCAGGATATGAGCCTGATTATATCATGAAGAACCGTGCTATTACCGTAGATGGAAATATTGATGAGTGGGAAAAGATAAATTCGATTCAGGTTAACGTTAAATAATATATGGATTGGCGAAGGACTTCCGGAAGGTGAATGGAAAGGCGAACAAGACTTAAGTTTTGAATGGAAAGGAGCACACCAAGATGGAAAATTATTTTTTTTAATCCATGTAAAGGATGATAAACTTTCTAATTTCGATCAGGAATATGCCTGACTTAATGATTGTGTGGAAATTCATTTAGATCATCAGCATTTAAAAGGAGATAGAATTGTGGGCATAGGCCCCGAAGATGTTGGCGCTAAAATTTGACCCGAATCTATCCTAAGAAAAACTAATATGAATAACTTAATTCGTTTAAAAATGCTGCGTTTCTTTAACCTTTTCATCCTAATTTGCTGTATATCAAATTTTAATTCCTTTGCTCAGCAAACTGCACAAAAACCAAATATTATTGTAATTCTTGCAGATGATCTGGGTTACTCAGATTTAGGGAGTTATGGAGGAGAAATTCCAACCCCAAATATCGATAAACTTGGTACCGAAGGAATTAAACTTTCCCAGTTCTATAATACTTCCCGTTGCTGTCCATCAAGGGCAAGCTTGCTCACTGGATTGCATCCTCATGAAACAGGTGTTGGCCATATGGCAGAAGAACTTGAAAATCCTGGTGCCAGTGATTGGGAAATAGACGGGTATAAAGGCTATCTTAATAAGAATTGTGTAACTATTGCAGAAGTGCTAAAGCAATCCGGGTATCATACGTATATGACAGGTAAATGGCATATTGGAATGGCAACTAAAGACAGATGGCCTTTACAACGTGGTTTTGAACGTTTTACAGGTATTTTACCAGGAGGTTCGAGCCATTTAAAACCATTCCCTTTAAGAGGGATAGTTTACGATAATAATAAACCTACTTATGATTATCCTGAAGGCTATTATGATACAGATTTTTATACAGATCATGCCATAAAATTCATTAATGAGCAAAAAGATACCAAGCCTTTCTTTTTATACCTTGCTCATACAGCTCCTCACTGGCCTTTACAAGCTAAAAAAGAGGATATAGATCAGTTTATAAATAAATATGATATTGGCTGGGATTCTATTCGTCACGAGCGTTGGAGAAAGCAAATTGAAATGGGGCTTGTGAAAAAAGAATGGGGTTTATCTAAACAGGAGATGCGTCCGTGGAATAAATTAACAGCTCAGGAGAAAAAAGATGTTTCTTACCGGATGTCTGTTTATGCAGCACAGGTTTATTGTTTGGATTATAATGTTGGGAAGCTTGTAAAAAGCCTGGAAGAAAATGGTAAGTTAGATAACACTTTCATCATGTTTCTATCTGATAATGGTGGAGCAGCAGAGCCAGGCAGAGAATTGGGTGGAAGGCCGCAAAGTGAGGTAAATAACCCTGATAAATTTTGGGCTGTTTCTTATGGAGTAGGCTGGGCAAATGTTTCCAATACACCATTCAGAAGGTTTAAAGTAGAAACCTATGAAGGAGGAATGGCCACACCATTTATTGCTTACTGGCCAAAAAATATTAAAAGCCAGGCGGGTAAATGGAACAATACACCATATTATTTAATAGATATTATGCCTACCATACTGGATATTGCCGGCGCAAAATATCCCGATACATATAATGGTAATAAAATTTATCCTACAGAGGGGAAGAGTATGAAATCTTTATTCCTGACCGGAACAGCCAAAGGACATGACTATATGTATTGGGAACACCAGGACAATTGTGCTATAAGATACGGTAAGTGGAAAGGCACTAAAAAGTTAGATTCAAAATATTGGGAGTTATATGATCTGGAAGCTGATAGAACAGAGCGTTTCAATATAGCAGATAAGCACCCGGGTATTGTTAAAGATCTTGATGAGCACTGGAATAAATGGGCTAATTCTCATCATGTTCTTCCTAAAGGAAATGTGAAGGAAGTATATAAAAAATAAGTAACCGTTTTATTCATTTGCGGAACAATTGGCAATTGTTAAGTCAGGATTTGTGGAGCCCTTGAAAATATCTTCTGCACAGGCAATGGGTTTATCGTATCAGGCGGATTCCATTAACTGATTGAATTTATTGAACAGGAATAATCATCAGTTATATAGTTAAGTATTCGGTTGAATTTGGCGGTTGAATTTTAAACTGTTCCTTGTAATGTAAAGGATTTAAGTTGGTGATCGATTTAAATTGCCTGTTAAAGTTAGACACATTCTCAAACCCGCTTTTAAAACAGATTTGTGCAACATTTAATTCATCTTCAAGCAGTAATTTGCAGGCGTGGGCAATTCTTATTTCATTTAGAAAAGTGGTAAAAGTCTTGCGGGTTTTTTTCTTAAAGTATCGGCAAAAAGCAGCCTCGCTCATGTTAGATCTTTCTGCAACCTCTTTAAGATTTATGGTTTTGGTAAAATTAGTGATTACATATTCATAAATCTTGTTCATCCGTTCATTGTCTTTAGGATTATATCCTATCATACTTTGCCTGGATAAGAGTTCAAATTCATCAGAGGAAGAAAGAATATGAAGAATAGAAAGTAAATGAGTGAGTTTTTCAAATCCCTCAGCTTCTCTAATTTCAAGCATTTTCTGGATAATTGTTCTGTTGGTTTCTCCATAAAAAGCAATTCCTCTTTTAGCATGCTTAAGAAGAAGCGTTATTTGTTTCATTTCCGGAATGAAAAAAAAACCCGAACCTAAAAAATCTTCATTAAATTGTATAATAATAGCTCTTGACCTTAGATCGGGATTGTTTAAATAATATTTATCTGCACAACGATAGAAGTGAGGCAAATCTGGCCCTATAAGTACAAGATCTCCAATATCAAAATCATCAATATGGTCACCAATAAACCTTTTGCCCCTGCCTTCAGTAATTAATGTAAGTTCAAAAACAGGATGGAAGTGCAGTGGAGCTTCAAAATAAGGAACATTAAATTCTCGCACCAAAAAAGAAGAATCAGCACATACAGGAACCTGTTCTAAGAAAGCCTTCATAAGAATATTTTTAGGTTTGTTTGCTTAAATGTACAATTTATCTTAAACAGGATAATTAAAATGATCAAAAAAGTATTACAATCTGAATATATTTTGGTAGGGCAGCCCGTAATATTCCCATAGTATTGAAGATGATTACCCATTATAAAAAATATATAATAATTGTGAATATATAATGAGAATACTTTTTCTTTTATTGATTTCAGTCTCAAGCTGCATGTTTGTTTATGCACAGTCTACAGCAAACTCTAACGACTTAATTGTTGGAAAAATCTCCGAAGAAACCACAGTTGCCTTAAAAAAAGCAAATGATGGTAAGTGGGGGATTTTTATAAATGAAGCAGGGCTTTCTTCTGTATCACAACCTAAACCAGTACAAATAGAAGTTTATAAAGATTCTCTTAATATTACACGAATTAGTTCCGGATATAATCAGGTAAGCAAAAACAAGACAGGTTTTATAGGGAAAGCCACAATTAAATCAAGTTCAGTTTCATTTGAAGTTTCTGATAGCTGGGTAATTAAAGGAGATGTAGCAACTTTATCCCGTAGGGTAGAAGTTTCAGGTAGTAATCCGGGATCAGGATTTCTATCAGCAATAACATTTAATAACCAGCAAAAGCAAAGCAGAAAAGATGTGAATTATTTTGCTCCCGGAATGATCTACGGAAGTACAGACAATATTACAAAAGTAGCTATTGGTGGTGAACAAGCAGGTTTAATTACCTGGATACGTGAGGATCGTTTACCGGCGCCATTATTTGGTATCCAATATAAAGACGGAACCTCAGTTTCTATTCTAAATTCAAAACCAGACGGAAATACTACGAAAGAAGATTCAAGGGATTTGCAGGTAAAAGATATGATAGATGAACGCTTTAAATTTGGATCATTGGGCGTGCAAGAAAAAAATGACAATATAGAATATGGCTATATGTGGCCTGGCAGTGAAGGTGCTGTCACTTACAGAGGTAAAACTTATCCTGGCGGGCAATTAAACAAGTGGCGGAGAAGATACCATCCTC
>JBBJNR010000001.1:0-116313 GCA_037719315.1 Daejeonella sp. | reverse complement strand
AACTAAAGTCTTCGCCTAAAGGCGAGGGATTTTCCCCCAGATATTTATATTAAGTCTCGATAAACCAGTTAAGACTTACCTTCCCGAAATTACTTTTTATAATGAAGAGCTGACGTCTCGCGTAACCCTCCGGGATATGTTAAGTCACAGGACAGGCTTGCCAAGCTACGATGGCATCTGGGTCAACGCGCCGTATAAGCGAACGGAAGCCCTGGGTAAGATCGCTTATATGAAACCATCCCTCGGATTTCGCGAAGGATATATCTATAATAACATGATGTATATGGTGTCTGGGTTAGCGATTGAGCGTGTTACCGGGAAATCCTGGGAAGAAAATGTGCGGGAAAGAATATTCAAACCTCTTGCTATGAATGCAAGCGGTTTTGCAGGAATAGGGTCCAGGCCTGCCGGCCATTCACAATCCTATTTCGACAATGACCAAGGAAAACTTATCGCTCGTACATTCAGTTCACAGTCTGAAACGCTGGGTCCTGCCGGAACCATTTATTCCAACATGCAAGATATGGGAAACTGGATGATCGCGTTGATCAACGGCGGAAAATTCAATGGCAAACAAGTTATCCAGTCGAAAGCAGTTGCCGAAACTATGATCCCGAATAATTTGTCAGATAAACGAGGCAGATACGACGAATTATCAAATTCTATTTATGCAATGGGCAGGATCATCCAGACCTATAAAGGAACTAAAATAGTGAGTCACACCGGATCGATCGATGGTTTTTATTCTAACCTGACCTATTTGCCAAAAGATAGCCTGGCTGTATTTATAATTCATAACTCTACTGCGGCGGGCTCACTTCGATCGGTAATGAACCTTCCTTTGATTGATATCCTTCTTGGCAGAGAGGCGACAGATTGGAGTAGCCGTTACCGTAAAGATTATCTTGAGGCCCGGGAGAGTAACAAAAAAGATATTGATTCCTTAAATGCGTCGCAAGTTAAAAACACAGCTCCTTCACATCCTTTAAAAGCTTATACCGGCACATTTAATCATCCCGTTTACGGAGATATTAAAATTGACATTCAAAATAACACCTTAAATATTAAGTACCGTGACCTGGGCGCAATCCTTAATCACTGGCATTATGATCAGTTCATTACCATGGATAAGGGCAATGGTCACCCGGATATGAGAATAAGTTTTATCACGAATGCTAAAGGGGATATAGATAGGATAAGTACGCGACCTTTCGGGGATCCGGTTACGGAGTTTGTGAGAGGGAAATGAGGTCTGTAGTCTGGCATCTGAAGCCGAATGTCTAAAGTACCGACATTTAAGTCATAAAAGCTCACAGCGGGTTGGTAAATTTTCTATCTTCAATAAAAATATAATATGAACAAACACTTCTTATTAGGCGCCCTGTTATTTTCAACAATTTTCGGTGCATTTGGCCAGTCTATCACAACCGGAACCCCGGAGGCAGCCGGTTTTTCTTCCGAACGCTTAAAAAGAATGGATGCGGCTATGGACGATTGGGTCAAAAAAGGTTATATGAATGGGGGTGCAGCGCTGATCATCCGCAATGGAAAGGTGGCGTATTATAAAGCATCAGGCTATAACGATCTGGATACAAAAGCCCCCTTGCAGAAAGATGGTATTTTCAGGATTGCATCGCAAACCAAAGCCATAACCAGCGTAGCGATCATGATGCTCTTTGACGAGGGAAAGTTATTGCTGAGTGATCCGGTTTCCCAATATATCCCATCATTTAAGAACCAAACCGTGTTAGTTACGTTAAACCCGGATACGACTTACTCAACCGTTCCTGCAAAACGGGAGATCACCATTAAAGATCTGCTCACACATACTTCCGGATTGGGATATGCCCAGATCGGCTCAAAAGAAGCGAACGCCATATATGCTAAAAGCAAACTCACCGCAGGTATAGGAATCAGCGATGAAAGCCTGCTTACTGCGATGACGCGTCTTGGCACCCTTCCGCTTATGCACCAGCCCGGAGAAAAATGGACCTATGGGCTTAATAATGATTTACTAGGCTCGATCGTGGAGATAATATCCGGCCAAAGCCTCGATGAATTCTTCAGAACAAGAATATTCGAACCGCTGGGCATGAAAGATACTTACTTTAACGTGCCACAGGCTAAAGCAGGCCGGCTGGTAAACCTGTACACCGAAAAACCTGACGGGTCACTGGTCAAGGCCGGAAGTAATATGCTTAACGGACCTGTGCTGGCGAATTACCCTCTTGGAACAAGCTCGTACTTCTCCGGCGGAGCAGGCTTAAGTTCAACCCTGTACGACTATGCCATTTTCCTTCAAATGCTGCTTAACAATGGGGAGTATAACGGAAAAAGACTTCTTGGGCGTAATACTGTCCGGATGATGACGATGAACCAAATTGGCGATCTGAGTCTCGGTGACGACAAATTCGGACTGGGTTTCCAGATCGTATCGGAAAAAGGAAGCGGCAGGACTCCTGCGCAGGAAGGCACATTTAGCTGGGGCGGAGCATTTGCAAACGTCTTATTGGGTTGACCCAAAAGAAAAAATGGTCATGCTTTTCTACAGGCAATTACAGGTACGAACCCATAATGAAGTGGTAGAAAAGTTCCGGGCATTGACCTATCAGGCTATCACTGAATAATAAAAAATATCTTCATATTTAATTTTTTTAACCATGAGATTACTTTCGCTATTTTTTTCTGTTCTTATTTACAGCGTTTCCCTCCAGGCACAAACCCAGGCCGACATGATCATACGTAATGGAAAGATCTTTGATGGCACCGGAAATTCATGGTTTTATGGTGATGTTGCCGTTAAGGACGGTAAGATTATGAAAGTGGGATATCTCAATGATGTAACAGCAATCAAAACAATCGATGCTAAGGGCCTGATCGTTGCACCTGGATTTATCGATGTGCACGGACATATTGAAGACGGGGTATTTAAAACCCCAACTGCCGACAATTATATATTTGATGGTGTAACATCTGTTATCACTGGTAACTGCGGCGGTTCCGAAGAAGATATCAGGGGATATCTCCGGAGGGTGGACAGTATCGCTCCTTCCATAAATATTGCTACGCTTGTTGGCCACAATACCGTTCGTGCCCAAATTATGCAGCGTGCTAATCGCACCCCGACTAGCGATGAGCAAAAACGAATGAATGAACTGGTAGAACAGGCAATGAAAGGCGGAGCGGTTGGCTTATCAACAGGATTGATCTACATTCCTGGAACATTCGCAAAAACAGAAGAGGTTGTTGAGCTGGCAAAAGCCGCAGCAAAATACAGAGGGGTTTATGCCTCCCACATTAGAGATGAAGAAAATAATGCAATGGATGCCATTAATGAAGCTATCAATATCGGGAAGGAAGCTAATATGCCGGTTCAGATTTCACATTTCAAGGTTGGGGGACGATCCAACTGGGGGAAATCCAATATGACCCTTGGCCTGGTTAAGCAAGCCCGTGATGATGGCTGGGAAGTAACGATCGACCAATATCCTTATACTGCCAGCAGCACTAACCTGGGCGTTCGCTTACCCGACTGGACATTTGCAGGAGGAGATGATTCGATGCGTGTCCGTTTAAAAGATCCTGCTACCCGCTCAAAGATCAAAAAAGAAATGCTTCAGCAACTTGCTGATTATAAATTCCCTAATTATTCGTATGCGGTAGTTGCTAATTATCCGCCGGATACATCCTACAACGGAAAAAATATTTCTGAGATAAATAAATTGATGGGAAGGAAAGGGAAAGCGCGCTTTGAAGCAGAGACGATCATGGACATGATCGAAAAAGGAGGTGCTCAGATGGTGTACAATAGCATGAATGAAGAGGATGTAAAATATATCATGAAATATCCTTTCAGCATGTTTGCCGCTGATGCGGGAATAAGGGTTTTTGGCCAGGGCATGCCGCATCCGCGCGGCTATGGCACTAATGCCCGGGTTTTAGGAAAATATGTGCGGGATGAAAAGGTTATTTCAATGGAAGATGCCATTCGCAGAATGACATCATTGGCCGCTCAAAAATTTGGCTTGAATGATCGCGGCTACCTGCTTCCCAACTATGCTGCGGATATTGTCATATTCAGCGAAGCGGAAGTAAGAGATGTCTCTACATTTCAGCAACCTCATGCCTATTCAAAAGGATTTAAACATGTTATTGTCAACGGACAACTGTTAGTGGAAAATGAAAAACATTTGGGTACTAAGAGCGGGAAGGCATTGTATGGGCAGGCCTATGTAAAGTAGTGGAGAGTTGAAAGTTGAAAGACTTAGTAGCGTATCTTAAAATCCTCCTTCACCTGTCCCTTCCTTACAAACACCAGCCCTATCCAGAACAGGTCCAGGGTCACTGTAACTCGGGGATGTAATTTGATTTCCTCCCATGCCTCCTTCATTCCGGCACTCCAGTAGATGTCATCAAAGATCATGATTGAATTTTCACTGAGTTTTGGCAAACACATTTTAAAATAATTTAGTGTGGCGTCTTTCCGGTGATTTCCATCAATAAATATAAAATCGATCTCATCAAGACCCGCAATAACATCCGGTAAGAGCTCATCGAAATTTCCTACCAGTAAACTGGCGTTCTTTATGTCGAGCTTGTCGAGGTTTTCACGCGCAACTGAAGCAGTTTCCGGACAGCCTTCAATGCTTATAACTGTTGCCTCCGGCGCAGCGCTTGCAAGATATGCAGTTGTCAATCCTAAACAGGTTCCAAGTTCAATAATGTTCGCTGGCTTAACATCTGCCGCAAGGCGGTGAATAAGCTGGGCGAGCTTTGCAGGCTTCAACGCATTTTTTGCCAGGGTCTTAACCTGCTTTCGCTTGCTATTATTGACATGCGATCCAGCCCCCAGATCTGTAATTGTAATGCTGCGGGTATCATCCAGTAAGTCATGGCGTAGGTTTTCGATCTTGCTGTAAACAGATCTGGCATGAAAATCGTAAATAACTTTGTCAATTAAACGATAAGCAAAAGGCGAATGGACCCCGTGCCGGTTTTTAGCTTTGAACTGATGCTTCAGGTAGTCGGCTGCTAGCTGCAGGTTTATCATAGGGCAAATATAGGAATGAGAAAGGAGACGTGAGATATGAGATACAAGAAACTTAAAATTTTACGGTTAGCTCATACCTGATTGCCGCAGCTCAAAGCATTGAACATTTTCGTATTTTTGTATTAAGAAATGAATGAAAAGGAAGTAGAATCGCTTATTAAATTACTGGATGATCCGGACACGGAAATTGCCAGTCATGTAGAGGAAAAGCTGCTGGCCTACGGCAATGAAGTGATCGGACACCTTGAAAATGCGTGGGCCCAATCTTTGGATACGATCCTCCATGAACGGATCGAAAACCTCGTTCACAAGATACAGTTCCACAATATTAAAAGAGAACTTGAGCTCTGGTACGTTAGCGGCTCGTTCGATCTGTTACAAGGCATACTGATCATTAATAAGTATCAGTATCCTGATATCGATGAACAAAAGATAATCAACCAGATAGAAGAGCTCAAACGCGATATCTGGATGCAGATGCTGTACGATATGAGCGCTGTTGAGAAAGTTAAACTCATCAATCATATACTTTATGGCATACACGGATTCTCTGGTAATACCAGCAACCATCAGGATCCCCAGAATTCATATTTAAGCCAGGTTTTGGAAAGCAAGAAGGGAAACCAGATCCTGCTGGCAGTAATTTATTCTATCATCGCCCAAAAGCTGGATATCCCGATCTATGGAGTGAACCTGCCCCAGCACTTTATTCTTGCCTATGTGGATGAAACCCCAGCAGATAGTATTACCGTTTCGGGAGAGGATTATGAGGACCGGATCCTGTTTTACATCAATGCCTTCAATAAAGGCTTCATTTTCGGCCGGAAAGATGTTGATGCATTCCTTAAGCAGCTTGACCTCAAACCCAACGAACATTTTTATGAGCCCTGCACCAACGTGGATATTGTTCAACGGGTGCTCAGAAACCTGATCAGCGCTTATGAGAAGCTCTCAGCACTTGAAAAGGTAAGAGAGCTGGAGGAGCTGCTAATGCTGTTTCCGGAACCAAAATAGATCAAGGAACAACGATTAAAGAACAAGACTAAGTAAGCCGGAAATTTTCTTTATTCCTTGATCTTTGATCACCCTAAAATTCCATTAAATACGCCTTTAAAAAATCATCCAGGTCGCCGTCAAGCACTGCCTGCGCATTAGACGTTTCATGGTTTGTACGAAGATCCTTTACCAGTTTATAGGGGTGTAAAACATAATTACGGATCTGCGAGCCCCACTCTATTTTTTTCTTATTTCCCTCAACCGCCGCCGACGCTTCCATACGCTTACGCATTTCGGCCTCATATAACTGGGATTTTAGTAAGCGAATGGCGTTCTCTTTATTCTGAAGCTGCGAGCGCGATTCCTGGTTCTTAATAATAATACCAGACGGTTTGTGATACAATCTCACCGCCGTCTCAACCTTATTCACATTCTGTCCGCCAGCGCCTCCCGAACGGAAGGTTTCAAATTCTATGTCAGAGGGGTTTACATCTATCTCAATGGTATCATCAACCAAGGGGTAAACATACACGGAAGCAAATGAGGTATGCCGCTTCGCATTTGAATCGAAGGGCGAGATCCTTACAAGCCTGTGAACACCATTTTCACCTTTCAAATAGCCATAAGCGAAGTTTCCTTCAAGCTGGATCGTTACTGTTTTTATTCCTGCGACCTCCCCTTCCTGGTAATCCTGTTCAGATACTTTAAAGCCGCGTTTTTCACCCCACATCACATACATACGCAAAAGCATAGCAGCCCAGTCGCAGCTTTCCGTTCCCCCTGCGCCTGCGGTGATCTGCATGACAGCATTCAGCTGATCCTCTTCTGAACTCAGCATATTCTTGAACTCGAGGTCTTCAACCTTTTCTAAGGTTATTTCGTATTGTTCTTTAAGCTCTGATTCGCTGGCGTCTCCCGACTGAAAAAAGTCGAGCATTACCACAGAATCTTCCACGGAAGTCTCAGCCTCGCGAAACTCGTCAGTCCACTTCTTTTTAATATTGATAGAATGTAACGCTTTTTCAGCCTCTTTCGGGTCGTCCCAGAAATCAGGTCTCAGCGCTATATCCTGTTCGTTTTTGAGATCATCTAACTTCTTGTCGATGTCAAAGATGCCTCCTCAGCGACGTTATTCTGTCCCTTAAATCCGTAATGTTTTCTTTGGTCATGATGCAAAAATATAAAAATTCGCATCTTTGAGTGAGGTACTGATCAATTATACTATGAAACTTTACATCACGGTGCTCGCCGCACTATTTATTATCTCCTGCAACAGTCCGGCAAGCCGGGTAAGTAAAACAGATTCAGTTAGGGTCCTGGTTTCAGACAGTGCCGCCTCTGAAAAACCGGTAAGAGTATTCAAAGGCTTATATACCTTCGGAAACGAGGTAAACACCTTTCAGGACTGCAGCAGCAAAAAAGTATACTGGGTAAATGACAGTCTTGCCAGTCTTCGCGATCAATATGAAAAAACTAATAGATTTCCTTCATATCCTTATGAAAGTGTTTACTCAGAAGTTAAAGGTTATTTATCCGGGAAGTCTGGCCTTGGTTATGCTTCAGAATATGAAAATGTACTAGTTGTAAATGAAATCATTAAAATAGAAGCGAAAAATTTTAAGACGGATTGCTACAATTACGAATTTATAGCCCTGGGTAACGAACCGTTCTGGTCGCTGGATATCATCCCCGAAGAAAAGAGAATGGTATTAAAAGAGGTTGGTGAGGAAAAGGTTTATGAGTTTATATATTCTCCGACAAATACCGGAGGCGGAGTGTACCGTTACGAAGCAGTCAATCCTGCAAAAGATAAACTGGTTGTGGTTATACGCGAGGAAAAATGCAGTGATGGAATGTCAGACCGGAAGTATAACTATTCAGCTGAGGTGACTGTGAATGGAAGAATATATAAGGGCTGTGCGATTAAGAAAGGTGATAAGTTTACTGAATAGTTTGACAACATGAATAATTCCATCTATTACATACTGGCAGTTCTGGCGGGACTTGCCATCGCCACACAAACCGGCGTGAACGCCCAGTTGAGAACTGTTGTGGGGAACCCTGTAATTGCCGCCCTGGTTTCTTTTTTAGTTGGAAGTTTTGCTCTTTTAATATATATCTTATTTTTCCAAAGGGAAAGTCTGGGAGGGCTATCTAATTTGAGCGATATCTCATGGCATAAATGGACCGGAGGATTAATCGGTGCGCTATATGTGAGTGGGGTAATTATTATTGCTCCCCGCATTGGAGCCGCAAATACTACTGGCCTGATCGTAGCCGGCCAGATACTTTTCGCACTTTTCTTAGATCATTTTGGCTACCTGGGCTTTATTCAGCACTCTTTTAACCTGATGCGTCTGGTGGGAGCATTTTTACTAATTGCTGGAGTTTTTCTTATTCTTAAAAATTAAATATGAAATTTAATAGGTACGCGCGACACGCGCGCACCAGCCGCTACCGCACGCGTGTCGCGTGTGTTAAAACCCATCCGCTTTTATCTCCTTCTCAGTTACCGGCCCATACTTCTGCGCAACCTTCCTGATCTCTTCAGATTTTCCAACCAGCACAAACTGCAATTTATCTTTAGGAAAATACTTGTTAATTATTTCCTTCGATTTTGCAGCTGTCAGTCCGTCGACATTGCTTTGGAAGTTATTGATGTAGGATTCATCAAAACCATACCAGAACATTTGGGTTAACAGCCCGGCAAGCTGACCTGCAGTTTCATATCTCGGCGGAAACTGTCCTTTTACGTAATTCTTTGCCGAAGCAAGGGTTTTATCATTAAAGCCCTGTTTATGAAGGCTGTCCAGAACCTGGAGTGCCTTGTCTATCGTAGCTTCGGTTGTTTTATTTGCCGTAAATGTGGATATGGCGAAGGTTCCGGAATTCTTAAGCGGCGTGAAGCGGCTGTTAGCGCCATAGGTTAACCCCGAATTCACGCGCAGCTCATCATTCAGCCAGGAAGTAAACCTTCCCCCAAAAACAGTATTAACCACTTCAATAGCTACAAAGTCCGGGTTATCACGACGAATACCTATGCCCCCTATCAAAAATGTGGTTTCCCTGGCATCTTCTTTATTTACCAGCAGGATACGGTTGCCATTAACAGGCGTTATAGCCACTGCCGCCTCATTCTTACGGGCCTGTGCAGTTGCCTTCCACGAGCCAAACAAGCCTTCCAGGCGGGTTTTCATCTCCTTGGCGTTAAAATCTCCGACCACGGCAATAGCTGAGCCCTGCGGTGAATAATTTGCCGTGTAAAAGCTTTTAAGGTCATCTATACTGAATTTCCCGACAGTTTCCGGGCTTCCCGTTAATGAATTACCATATACATGGCTTCCAAAAATAAACTTATCCCAATAGGCATTGATCACGTTCCTGGGGCTTTGCTTTGCCTGCTGCAGGCTTGTAAGTACCCTTTTTCTTTCCTTTTCAAATTCATCTTTATCGAAAACCGGGTCTGCAAGTACCTCCTTCAGAATAGGCAAAACCTTTCCTGCATCTTTAGATGCAAACTTGGAAGATAGGCCCGAAGACTCCTTGGAAGCATAGGTATTCAGGCTTGCCCCTATAAAATCCAGGTCTTGCTCGATTTTGGATTTTGAGTAACTCTTTGTACCGTACTGCAGGCCGGCTGCAGTTAAAGTGGCCAGGCCGGATTTCGAACCGTCATAGATCGCACCCGCGGGAATTATTGCAGAGACGCTGATCACCGGAACTTCATGCTGTTCCATCAGGTAAACCGTTAAGCCGTTAGAAAGCGAAAACTTCTGATAAACCGGGACCTTAAAAGCCGCTGGCTTGGTTTGCGCGACGGCGGCGGCGGAGATAAAAACGATCGTCAGCGCAGAATAAATATATTTAATAGCTGTTTTCATTGTATACACTTTGATTTTGATGGCAATTAATCCTCTGCATTAGTTTTTAAAATACCCACCGTCCGGTTAGATTTTTTAAAGTATTCATTAGCTACGCGTTTAACATCATCAGAAGTCACCTTAGAATATTCAGCCGGAGCATCGAACATCTTACGATAATCTCCGAAAAAGACCTCGTAAGTTCCGATATTATTTGACTTGCCATTGATCGTTTCTAATTGAGAATAAAATTCCATGACCTTCTGATTTTTAACCTTTTGCAGTTCCTGGGCTGTTATGCCATCGTTCATTATTTTCTTGATCTCATCGTAAACTGCTTCTTCGATATCGCTCTCTTTAGAGCCTGCTGCCGCTTGTATATAGAACTGGAATAGGTTTGGATCAAAGCTTTCACTGAAATCTGTACTAACCATTGTTGCGAGCTGCTTTTGATCAACCATTGATGAATAAAGACGTGATGAATTTCCAGACGAAAGAATAGAGCTAAGTATGCTCAATGAATAATAGTCCTTATGTTTAGCCTCCGGTGTGTGATATCCTATCATCATATAAGGAGTGGGGACCTCCTTCTGGACCATAACCCTTCGCTCACCCGTTTGTGGCGGCTCCACCAAATGAACAGGCCTTGGCTGCGGACCTGATGGGATCGGTGCGATATACTTTTCTGCCAGCCGCTTTACTTCGTCCACCTTTACATTTCCGGAAACAACTACTACACAATTGTTGGGAGCATAATAAGTTTTAAAATATTTTTCCAGGTCATCTTTAGTCCAGTTTTTAATGTCGTTTTCGTAGCCAATTACCGTCCAGTGATAAGGATGTTCCTGGAATGCAGAAGCATTTACCGCATCTCCGAGCAGGCTCCAGGGCGAGTTTTCAAGAGAGGTGCTTCTTTCAGAAAGTACCACGCCGCGCTCGCTTTCAACCATTTTTGGGTCGATACTCAGGCTTGAAATACGGTCTGCCTCCAGGTCAAAAATGGTTTCCATAGCACTTACCGGGAACCAGTTGGTATATACCGTGACATTTTGGGTTGTGTAGGCATTGTTTGCCCCGCCATTAAACTCCATGACCTGATCGAACATTTTCGGGCCGTATTTTTTTGCGCCGTTAAACATCATGTGCTCAAAAAAATGTGACAGGCCGGTAATTCCGGGGTATTCGTTTCTTGACCCGACCTTATAAAACAGGTACATGTTAGCGTTCGGGATAGAGGTATCTTCAAGTACCAGGAATTTCATACCGTTCTTCAGCGTGAAGGTTTTCACATCGTCGGCTTTAGTTTGAGCACATACGGGCACATAGAAGCCTAACAAGAGGATAGTTAGTAATCTCTTCATCGATATATAATTGGTTTAATTGGGATTTTGTTCAAATTAATAGATATATATCTAGATTTACAACTTATTAAACAGGATTTTCATTATAGCAAATCATATTTCATGCTTCCACGTCAAAATTTTACTGCTACAGCTGCCTTTAAATCGTTAAAAACACACTTTAACAGGCTTGAAAACGACCAGTTAAAAGATTTGTTCGATGATGCCCGCCGATTTGAAAAATTCTCTATAAGATTTGAAGATATTCTGCTGGATTATTCAAAAAACAGGATAACAGACGAAACAATGCGCTTGCTGACCGACCTTGCGGAGGAGTCGGGTTTGAAGGATGCTATTGAAAGTATGTTTTCCGGAGAAAAGATTAATGAAACTGAGGGAAGGGCGGTACTGCATACCGCTTTAAGAGATCCCCGGAAAAACGGCTTTGTGATTGATGATACAGATATATTGCCTGGCGTCCACCGCGTTCTCGATAAGATGAAATCATTCTCGGAAAAGATTATAAATGGGGAATGGCTGGGATATAGCGGCAAGTCAATCGCTCATATTGTAAACATTGGAATAGGCGGCTCAGACTTAGGCCCCGTGATGGTTACAGAAGCACTAAAACCCTACAGCAACCATATTGAGCTTCATTTCGTTTCTAATGTCGATGGATCGCATATCGCTGAAACCCTAAAAAAGGTAGATCCTGAAACTACCCTGTTTATGATAGCCTCCAAAACCTTCACTACTCAGGAGACAATGGCCAATGCGTACTCTGCGCGCGACTGGTTCCTGAACAATGGCGGTTCGCAGGATGATGTGGCAAAGCATTTCGTGGCTATATCCACCAACGAAAAAGGTGTCGCTGAATTTGGGATCGACACGGCAAACATGTTCGGGTTCTGGGACTGGGTGGGTGGAAGATACTCACTCTGGAGCGCCATCGGTTTAAGCATATCCTGCGGAATTGGCTTTGAAAACTTTCGCTTACTTCTTGCAGGCGCCCACGAAGCTGATAAGCATTTCAGAAATACAGAATTCAAGGAAAATATTCCCGTGGTCCTGGCATTGCTTGGCATATGGTACACGAATTTTTTTGAAGCTGAAAGCCATGCAATTTTGCCGTACGATCAGTATATGCATCGCTTCGCAGCGTACTTCCAGCAGGGAGATATGGAAAGCAATGGTAAATCCACCGACCGGAACGGCGAAGCTGTTGATTATCAAACCGGGCCCGTTATATGGGGAGAACCGGGAACAAACGGACAGCATGCTTTTTACCAGCTCATACATCAGGGGACCAAATTAATCCCATGTGACTTTATTGCTCCCGCGCAAAGCCATAATCCTATCGGTGACCATCATCAACTGTTACTCTCCAATTTTTTCGCCCAAACTGAAGCTTTGATGAACGGAAAGACCCGTGAAGAAGTTGAGAAAGAACTAGCAGCGGCAGGGAAGAATTCAAAAGAGATTGAAAAGCTGGCCCCCTTTAAAGTTTTCCAGGGCAACCGGCCTACCAACTCCATCCTGATCAAAAAGATAAGCCCACGTACGCTCGGTTCGCTCATCGCGATATACGAACATAAAATATTTGTACAGGGAATAATCTGGAATATATTCAGTTTTGACCAATGGGGAGTTGAACTTGGCAAACAGCTTGCCGGAAGGATCCTGCCTGAGCTGAGAGATGATGAAAAGGTCTCAGGACATGACTCTTCCACGAATGGGTTGATCAATCAGTACAAGGAGTGGAGGGAGAAAGAGAGTTGAAAGTTAAACGTCATTTTGAGTTTAAAAACCGGGGCAATTCTGAAGCAGGAATGACAGTTTCCTAACGAATCGTAAGGGAGATTTCCTATGCATTTTAAAGGGGGTTTTGAGGACTTAATTTGATCTGAAATAGCTTATCCCACTTTTTCCCGGTAACAAACAGGCGCTTTCCTGCTGCATCCCAGGCAATTCCGTTCAAAACAAAATCAGTAGACCTTGCTGGATCCGGGTAAAGATCTGTAAGATCAATCTCGCCTGTCACCTGCCCGTTCAGTGGATCAATGATGACGATCCGGTTAGATCCGTAAATATTTGCATAGATGTTACCGTCAATAAACTCCAGTTCGTTAAGGGAATCCACAGGTCCGTTGCTATCATAAACTTCAATATAACTTTCCTGCATATAGCTATCCATATTGAGGATATAGATAGTGTTAGTGCCGTCAGAATTATAAATTTTGCGTCCATCATTGCATAATCCCCAGCCCTGACGGGCATATGAAGGCGTCCATTGCCTAAGCAATTTCAGCGTCTTCAGGTCATATTCCATAAGCAAATTCTCCGTATAAGTAAGCATCAGGATTTTGTCCCCGGCGATGGTTATTCCTTCTGCGAATATCTTATCCACCGGTGTCATTTGAAGTACTTTGCCCGTAGCCGGTTCGACCTTTCGGATGGAAGATTCATTTTGCAAGCCATCACTCTCATAGAAGAATCCATTGTGAAATTCAAGTCCCTGGGTATAGGAGCTGGTGTCATGCTTAAACTCCTGCTGAACGGTGTAGGAAAATTTCTGAGGCACCAATGTGGACCTTACGACAATATTGGTGCTTATTTCTTCAGGTTTAGCTCCTTTACGATAGATTTTTGCCGTGATCGCCTTCATACCCAGCAATAGTTTATCCGTATCAATACTGACCGGTTTTCCCCCCGGGGAATTTAACAGCCGGTAGCCCTCGGCAAAATATACGACCGAATCGGCTTTTTCTGAAAGTTTTACTTGCAGATTAACAGTATCTCCAAGATTTACAGATCGCCCCGGTTCCGGGCTTACCCAAATGGATGTATTCTCAGGATCTTTTTTATCAGGGGAACAATAAGAAAAGAGCAACACAGCACCTAATGAAAGGAATAGTACATTTAATCGCATATTATTTATTTTAACAGACACAGGCTTATCCTTCCGGCCAGAATGCATCTTCAATGTGATTTATAGTATGATTTCCAAATTTATCAAACAAGACGGATATGATATCAAATCTCACCTCATGTTTATGATCCATCAGGTAGATATATTCATCAGCAGCTAAAGTCAGCAGCTTTTGTTTTTCAGGATTAACAAAGTCTTCAGGCTCGCCAAAATAATTACCGCTTCTTGTTTTAACCTCAGCAAATATGATCGTTGAATCCTTGTATGCGATAAGATCTATCTCCGATTTTCCAAATGTCCAGTTTTCATCGAGTATTTCATAACCTTTGTTTTCCAGGAAATCCCTGGCAATTAATTCACCCCCGGCGCCGAAAATATTATGACGGGCCATTATTTTACGATGACAGATCCCAGAAACGCTGAGATCCCCTTTTCGACCTCTTTCACCTGCATATATTTTTTCATTAATATAGCCTGGTTATCACTGTCCTCCTCAGCTTGGATCTCATCGCGGATCTTTTTAAGGATCCTGTCGACCTTACGTTTCTTCAGATGAAATATCCCCCCCAATATAGTCGATCTGAGGTCTTCGGTTTCATTCCTGACGTATATTTTACGCTTTGCGTACCAGTTTTCACTCAAAATATAGGGTGAGGAGACCATAGAAATAGCGAGGTCTGCGATCTGGTGATCGGCATGTTTAATAAAATCTTGTTCAGAGGGAAGCTGACCGTCTTCAAGCTGCTTTTTATATTCATCTATCACCCGGATGCAAAGGGGATTTTCGAATGTAACATCGGTAAGGTTTCCGATCACGTATGGAGCGATGTAGGTATCTGTAATCCCATCCCAATGCACGAGCTCATGCCCATAGTTTAGAAGCAAACGCACAATTTCCTTCTCCTGGGCTTCGTCTGTAACGGTTGAAATACCGGGAAGCTCTGCAAAATCTGGCTCAGGTGGGTTTTCCGTATTAGGCTGCGGCTGAAAAGAATTCTCCTTCCTGTTCTTTCCGAGCCTTATTTTATTTAACTCAGAGATCAGAACACGTTCTTCGATCTGCAGGAGCGAACTGCATTCCCTGACGAAAACGGATGCTTTAATTCCATCCGGGATCTTTGCAATACTTTCCACCACCTCACGAATAATTCCTGCCCGTTTTATCGGATCCTTGCCCGCATCTTTAAGAAGGATGCTGGTTTTGAATAGAATAAAGTCCTTTTTACTCTGTTCGATATGCGTCTTGAACGCAGCGCTTCCGAACTTTTGCACATATGAATCAGGATCGTCACCGTCCGGGAAAAGAACAACTTTTACATTCAATCCCTCCTCCAGGATCATATCCAACCCTCTCAGGGATGCTTTGATGCCGGCTTCATCCCCATCATAAAGTATCGTGATGTTTTCCGTAAACCTTTTGATAAGCCTGATCTGATCCACAGTGAGTGAAGTGCCGGATGATGCAACCACATTCTCAATTCCTGCCTGGTGCACCGACAGGACATCCGCATAACCTTCTACCAGGTAGCAATTGTCCTCATCCCGTATGGCTTTCTTTGCAAATGATAATCCATATAAAACATTGGATTTATGATAAATTTCGCTTTCCGGAGAATTGACATACTTAGGGACAGCTTTATCCGTCTTTAAGGTTCGCCCTCCAAAGCCAATAATCCGGCCCGTAAAACTGTGAATTGGGAACATAACCCGGCCGCGGAAACGATCATAAAACTTGTCGCTATCCTTGCGGATGGTTAATCCGGTTTCTTCAAGGAATTGAACATTATATCCCTCCGAAATAGCGCCTTGGGTCATCGCATCCCAAACATCAGGTGAATAACCAAGCTCGAATTTTTTGATAATATCATCGCGGAAGCCGCGCTCTTTGAAATAGCTTAGTCCGATGCTCTTTCCTTCTTCAGATTCAAACATCTGCCGCTGAAAAAACTTCGCCGCCCAGGCAGAAACAATGTACAGGCTTTCACGCCGGTCGTTATTAGCTTGTTCTTCCGGAGTATTTTCAACCTCCGCGATCTCAATACTATACTTATTCGCCAGGTAGCGCAAAGCTTCCGGATAGCTTGCTTTATCATGATCCATGATAAACCTGACTGAATCACCACCCTTGCCGCAACCGAAGCATTTGTAAATACCTTTACCAACAGAAACGTGGAATGAGGGGGTTTTTTCATTGTGAAAAGGACATAGTCCGATCAGACTGGTACCTCGCCTTTTCAGAGACACAAAATCGCCTACCACCTCTTCAATGCGGGACGTTTCAATGATTTTATCGACGGTCTCTTTAGGGATCAAAGCTTTCTACCTGAGATTTAAAATTAAGGATTATTTTATGAAATAATTTTACCACACGCGTGCCGCTTGTGTTAGCAAATTTACCACACGCGGCACGCGTGCGGTAGCGAATTACTTTCCCAGCTTATACCCCTTGTGCAGGATCAAAAAACTCGCCCTTTCTTCTTTTTTTAATGGAATATCCCAATTTCCCTGGTAAGTAACTTTGGTAGGAAGCAGCGTTTGATCATCCCCAAAATACCCGAGCTCTATATTCATCTTGACATCAAAATCAAATGCGAGATTATCATATTTCATATCGACCGAACGTCCCAGGATCTGAAAATTCCGCATGTCAAAAGTCGTGACAAGTTCCTTGATCATGATGCCATCCTTTGTCCAGTTGGACAGACCAGGTTTCATCTTCACTTTAAAAATGTACACAGGAATTGAATCCAGGTAGGTGCCCCGGTAAAACGTATAATCATAATACTGGCGCATGCTTGGAGTAAAAATTGCTGTTTTATTGCTGATCAGGGGAATACCTTTCACAGGCTTGCCGGGACTAAATATTAAGGTTTTAAGTTTGTCTTTATAAGATTCGTTCCCTCCCTTTATAATTCCGGGATCTTCCGATTGTGAAAAATCAGAATTATAAGCATTCATGAAGATATAATCAAACATCTCAACGGTGTAGAGGGAGTATTTCCCATCCTTTTTATAGATATTCCCCTTATCACGCTTCTCGAGGATTTGCATTTTATAAGGACCGTTATTATTATGAAAGATCCGGCGGTAAATACTGCCTTCGACTTTATTCTTTTTGTCGTAGGTGTAAATATTATTCTCTGCAGTGAAAGAATATTTTTTCATATTCCTGAAAGCCTTATAGAAACTGGTATCGTTGATCACTTCATTAATGAATGATTCAGCTGTTAGGCGGGTTGATTGAACAGTGATAGCGGAGTCAATGTTAATTGTCCATACCGTATCGGGATTAAAGCGAGAGATGTCTTGCGCGAAGCCCAAAGCCACGGTAAATATCAGGGTAATGATTAAAATTAGCTTCTTCATAGTATTTTCAACACAGCCGGCTGCGATTTTGTTAATTGCCCAGTTGCCTGAGGGCAATGTAGGTCATCAAACCCGTACTCAACTTGAGCGAGTCCTCATCCACATCAAAGGTTGGAGTGTGTACAGACGATGTAATCCCACGTTTCTCATTTCCGGTTCCCAGCCTGTAAAAACAGGCATCCGAAACCTGGGAATAATATGCGAAATCTTCAGCCGCCATCCAGATATCCAGATCCAGAACGTTTTCCTTCCCTAAATATTCTTCTGCGAACGCACGGGCGTCAGCGGTAAGCTTCTCCTCGTTTATCAGAAAAGGGTAACCTCTCATGATGTTAAAGTCGCAGCTTCCACCCATCGCTTCAGCAATTCCCTCGGCCATTTTTTTCATGGTCTTATGAGCCTTAGCCCTCCACTCTTCATCCATCGTTCTGAAAGTCCCTTCCAATTTTACTTCGTTTGGGATCACATTGGTTGCGCCATTTGCGATAACTTTACCAAAAGAAAGAACAGAAGGTATTTTAGGGTCAGCAACACGGCTAACGATCTGCTGTAGGGCAATGATGATATGCGATGTGATGAGCACGGGATCTATATTCTGCTGGGGCTGAGCGCCATGCCCGCCTTTACCATTAACAGTAACGTAGATCTCATCGGTTGAAGCCATATACTTTCCCGAGCGGAAACCCACTTTGCCGCTTTCAATCAAAGGCATAACATGCTGACCAATGACTGCCTGAGGCTTGGGATTTTCAAGCACGCCCTCTTTAATCATCAAGCTGGCCCCTCCGGGTAAGCGCTCTTCAGCAGGCTGAAAAATAAGCTTAACAGTTCCGGCGAATTCCTCTTTTAGCTCAGACAGGATCTTAGCAGTGCCTAACAACGATGACGTGTGAACATCATGTCCGCAGGCATGCATAACGCCATCCTTCTTAGACCTGTACGGCACATCATTGGCTTCCAGGATAGGTAAGGCATCCATATCAGCCCTTAATGCCACAACCTTAACCGATGGCTTTGCCCCCTTTATAAGGGCCACAATTCCGGTATCGGCCATTTTATGGTAGCCGATCCCGAGTTCATCAAGCTTCGCCTTTACAAAAGCAGAGGTTTCATATTCTTCAAATGAAAGTTCGGGGTTGGCGTGCAGATGCCTGCGGTTGCTAATAACCTCAAGATGAAACTCCTGCGCCAGTCGACCTATTTTATCTTTAAGCATTATCGTGGAATTATCCTTTCGGCAAAAATGAAAACGGAGGAATAATGTTTTTGGATCTCATTGATGAATTTCTGTGCTTCCAGGCGGGTTCGAAAATCACCAACCCTTAAGCGATAATTTGGCTGGGTATAACTCACATAGCTTGTTATACTGGGATAAAGAGATCTAAACTTTGTCTGTTCAACATAAACATCCGCGCGTTCAAGCCCGGAGAATATCTGCACCCTAAATCCCGAGGTAGAAACAGAGCCCCCGCTGTTTTCCGACCTGCTTAACTCCAGGCGCCGGGAAATAAGGCTATCAATTTGGGGATCTTTGACTACAACCACCCTACCCTTTTCCTGGGCCAGAGTGAACTGTACAAAAAAGAAGCTTAAAAAAAATCCAATGGTCAGCTTACTGCGCATTTATTAATCTACTCCTATTCCGTGACAATTCTTAAACTTTTTGCCGCTGCCGCAAGGGCAAGTATCGTTTCTTCCGATCTTTTGCTCTACGCGAATTGGCTGCATTTTCTGTAATTCCCGGGTGTCATCAACAGGTATACCGTTAGGGGACCCCGCAAGCTCAGGTTTAGAAACCTTTAGCTTGCTCATATCCTGACGCGGCTGCGGGCGTGCCTCGCGCACCTGTTGCGGATCCTGCGATGGTATATTTCCCTTGAAAAGGAAGCTCACTACATCTTTATTTACGGTCGCCAGCATCTGCTTGAACATATTGAAGGCTTCCATCTTATAGACGATCAGCGGATCTTTCTGCTCATAAACAGCATTTTGTACAGATTGCTTCAGTTCATCCATTTCACGAAGATGTTCTTTCCAGGCATCATCGATGAGTGCAAGAACAACCGTTTTCTCGAATGCTTTAAACACCTCCTGTCCGCTGGTTTCCACTGCTTTTTTTAAGTTTGTTGAAACCTGCACCTGACGGACGCCGTCCGAAAATGGGACTACGATATTTTCAATATAATCCCCTCTTTCCCTCAGTACATCTTTCAAAACGGGCAGGGTTTGCTGTGCAACACCCTGAACCTTACGGTGGTAAAAGTCCTCGATCTTAGCGAAGACCGCGTCCGTCAGCTTGTGGGCGTTAAGCTCCGAAAATTCCTTTTCTGTTATTTCAGGATCTACCGAGAAAATCCGTATAACCTCCATCCGGAAGCCTTCGTAATTGCTATCTTCCTTGTATTCGGTGACGATATCTTCAACCACATCAAAAATAGTATTGTTAAGATCCACATCGAGGCGCTCTCCAAACAAAGCGTTCTTACGTTTTGAATAGATTACAGACCGTTGCGAATTCATGACATCATCATATTCCAGCAATCGCTTACGAACCCCGAAGTTGTTCTCTTCAACTTTACGCTGTGCGCGTTCGATTGATTTAGTGATCATTGAATGCTGAATTACTTCACCTTCTTCAATTCCCATTCTCACCATGATATTCGAGATCCTTTCAGATCCGAATAAACGCATCAGGTTATCTTCGAGAGAAACGAAGAACTGTGTAGAACCCGGATCACCCTGGCGACCGGCACGGCCTCTCAGCTGCCTGTCCACACGACGTGATTCATGACGCTCGGTACCTACGATGGCTAACCCCCCCGCATCCTTAACTCCCCCTCCAAGCTTAATATCCGTACCACGTCCTGCCATGTTGGTGGCGATGGTCACAGTTCCTGACTGGCCTGCTTCAGCGACGATGTCCGCTTCCTTCTGGTGAAGTTTGGCGTTCAGCACATTATGTTTAATCCCTCTTAGTTTAAGCATGCGGCTCAGAAGCTCGGAGATCTCAACAGAGGTAGTACCAACCAATACGGGTCTGCCAGCTTGGGTCAGCTTCATTATTTCATCCGCAACAGCGTTGTATTTTTCACGGACGGTACGGTAAACCATATCTTCCTGATCTTTACGCTGCGCACTAACATTGGTAGGTATCTCAACAACATCCAGCTTGTAGATCTGCCAAAGCTCGCCCGCCTCTGTAGTTGCAGTACCGGTCATGCCACATAATTTGTGGTACATCCGGAAGAAGTTCTGAAGGGTTATGGTGGCATAGGTTTGGGTGGCATCTTCGACCTTCACATTTTCTTTGGCTTCAATAGCCTGGTGCAACCCGTCAGAATACCGGCGGCCATCCATGATCCGGCCTGTTTGCTCATCTACCAGCTTGATCTTACCTTCGTCGACGATATATTCAACATCGATCTCAAACAGGGTGTAGGCTTTAAGTAACTGATTTACGGAATGGATCCTTTCAGATTTAATGGAAAAATCACGCATCAGCTCATCTTTCTTAGCGATCTTTTCTTCAGTTGAAAGACTTGACTTTTCAAGATCAGCGATCTCTGTACCCACGTCAGGCATCACGAAGAAATGAGGGTCTTCGCCCGAGGTAGTGATCAGCTCGATACCTTTTTCCGTAAGCTCCACCTGGTTATTTTTTTCATCGATCACAAAGAACAGCTCCGCATCTACGGTTGGCATCTCTTTGTTCTGATTTTCCATGTAATGATGCTCGGATTTGGTCAGCACCTGTTTCATTCCATTCTCACTAAGGAACTTGATCAATGCTTTGTTTTTTGGTAAGCCACGGTATGCTCTCAGCAATGCCAAGCCTCCATCCTGCGGACCGGCCTTGCCTGCGCTGATGGATTTTTTAGCTTCATTAAGGACGCTGTTAATAAAATTTTTCTGTGCAGTGACCAGTCTCTCAATCCGCGGCTTCAATTCATAAAACTCATGTTCATCGCCCCTTGGGATTGGCCCTGAAATAATTAAGGGAGTACGCGCATCATCAATTAATACTGAATCCACCTCATCGACCATTGCGAAATGCAATTTCCGCTGGACGAGACTTTCCGGGTTCAGTGTCATATTGTCACGCAGGTAATCAAACCCAAACTCATTATTCGTACCGAAAGTGATATCGGCCAGATAAGCTTTTCTGCGTTCTTCAGAATTAGGCTGGTGTTTATCTATACAGTCAACCGTTAACCCGTGAAATTCAAACAAAGGCCCGTTCCATTCCGAGTCACGCCGTGCCAGGTAATCATTCACCGTTACGATATGCACCCCCTGGCCGGAAAGGGCATTTAAATAGGCCGGCAAGGTACCCACGAGGGTTTTACCCTCACCTGTAGCCATTTCGGAGATCTTTCCCTGGTGAAGAACGATACCACCGATCAACTGAACGTCATAATGGATCATGTTCCAGGTTACCTCAGTACCGGCAGCAAGCCAGGTATTATGGTGAATTGCTTTGTCGCCATGGATAACTACATTTTGTTTACGTGCAGCCAGTTCGCGATCTGCCTGGGATGCCGTAACTTCAAGCGTTCTATTCTCGTTAAACCTGCGTGCAGTATCCTTCATCACCGCAAAGGCTTCTGGAAGGATATCCAAAAGGACTTTTTCCAGTTCCTTATCGCGGTCTTTCTGAAGTTTATCCAGCTCATCATATAATGCTGTTTTTTCATTGATCGGAAGATCTGTAGCGTCAGCTTTGGATCGTACATCTGCAATTTCTTTGTCTATATCTGCAAGAAAAGCCTGGATCTGCGCTTTAAACTCAGTTGTTTTTTGCCTTAACTCATCATTGCTTAAAGACGACAACTTCGCATATTCTTCTTTCGTTTTTTCAACAAGAGGCTGAACTAATTTTATATCACGATCGGATTTGCTTCCGAAAAGTTTATTTAAAATTCCTAACATATGTATTTTGAACTATTAAAATCAAGGTAATACAACAACTAAGCCAGCGCCCGATGGAAGTCACATTGGCATAATTGGAGTGCAAAATTACAATTTAATTATGATTTATAGGATGTGCTGACTCTCTTGCCACACGCGGCACGCGTGCGGTAGTGTCGATGATAGGATTAAAAATTTCAATATTATCCCTTTTTAATTCCAACTCAAAACCCAATTTGCTCATTCACTAATTTGCTCATTAAAATTTTATTTCGACAAATTGTATCTTTGGCCATGAATATCCTACTCCTGGGCTCCGGCGGGCGAGAAAGCGCTTTCGCATCAAAAATGGCCCAAAGCCCGCTTTTGTCACAATTATATATCGCGCCGGGTAACGGTGGAACCTGCGCCTACGGAAAGAATATAAATCTTAAGCCGACAGATTTTGAAGCTATTGCGGGATTCGTGCTGAAAAATAATGTGGGGATGGTGGTAGTAGGTCCTGAAGAACCCCTTGTTAAAGGAATTCACGATTTTTTCCTTAATCGTGAGGACCTGAAGCATATTCCGGTTATCGGCCCGCAACAGCATGGTGCGCAACTGGAGGGCAGCAAAGATTTCTCCAAACAGTTTATGATCAGGCATGGCATCCCAACAGCTGCTTTCAGATCATTTACAAAAGATACTTTAACAAAGGGGCTTGTCTACCTGGAAACACAAAAACTTCCGATAGTGCTGAAAGCTGACGGACTAGCAGCCGGAAAAGGTGTCCTGATCTGCGAAACACTGGAAGATGCGAAATCAGAGCTGACTGCCATGCTTGTTGATGCGAAATTTGGTGAAGCGAGCAGCATGGTGGTTATTGAAGAATTTCTGACGGGCATTGAGCTTTCTGTTTTTGTGCTTACAGACGGGCAATCATATAAAATCCTGCCGGAAGCTAAAGATTACAAAAGGATTGGTGAAGGCGATACCGGATTAAACACAGGTGGTATGGGCTCTATTTCTCCGGTATGTTTTGCGGATGCAGGATTTATGAAAAAGGTGGAAGAGCGTATCATCATTCCTACCATTGAAGGCTTGAGACAGGATAACATCCCGTATAAAGGTTTTATATTTATCGGCTTAATGGCTGCTTCAGGCGAAACCAGCAAAGATCCTTACGTTATTGAGTATAATGTGAGAATGGGCGATCCGGAAACGGAGAGTGTTATTCCGCGAATCGAAAGTGATCTTATTGAACTCTTTCATGGCGTTGCCAATGAGAACCTGGCAGAAAAGGAATTGATCATTTCTCCGAAAACAGCTGCTACCATCATGCTTGTGGCGGGGGGCTATCCAGGCGAATATTTAAAAGCTAAAACGATCACAGGTATAGATAACCTTAGACATTCTGTTGCTTTTCATGCCGGAACGGAGCTTGAAAACGGCTTGTTTAAATCAAATGGAGGCCGGGTTATCGCTGTCACTTCCCTGCAGGACAATTTGTTTGACGCGGTTCAAAAAGCAACAGCAGATGCGGGCAGAATTTATTTTGACGGCAGGTATTTCAGGGCGGATATCGGCGCAGACCTTATGTAAAAGCAATTTAGGAACAAGGAATAAAGACCCCTGCAATTCGTAATTTTTAATTTTTAATTCACTTAAATATTTCTTCCAACTTGTCCCCCAGATCCGTTCCCCGGAGATCTCTCGCGATGATCTTGCCCTGGGGATCGAGCAGGAAATTCCGGGGAATGCTTCCAACACCATATAACACAGCTGCTTTGTTATCCCAAAAGCTAAGATCGGACACCTGTGCCCAGGGAAGGCGATCGTCCTTAATGGCTTTCAGCCAATCCTTGCGCTCCCGGTCTAGTGATACGCCAAATACGGTGAAGCCTTTATCTTTAAATTTGTGATAAGCCTGCACTACGTTTGGATTTTCCTGACGGCACGGCCCGCACCAGGCGGCCCAAAAGTCGAGAAGAACATATTTTCCCTTTAAAGACGAAAGTGAAATTGATTTGCCGGAGGTATCTGCCATAGCAAATTGAGGGGCCAACGCTCCGATAGAAGTCTTCAATTCGCCGTGAAGAAAGTTTTTAACCGTTTTTGCGGCAGCACTGTTTTTTACGCTAATGCTTAAACCATTGAGCATAGAATCCGCCATGATAAAATTCTGAGAAGTACGAGCAATTTCTGTAAGCAGTAATAAGGAAATAAAGGCTCCAGAATTCTTACTAACAAAATCTTGCTGGTAATCCAAAAGCTCTTTATGTGCCTCCCTTAATGGAGGGTTATACATTTTCATAATAGAATCGGTGGGTATTCCAAGCTCCGACTGGCGCTGCGCCGCTTCATTCAAGGCGCTGAGCTTAGCCATATAGGCAGCCTGACCAACCGTGTAACGCAGTACATCATCATTAGCGTTTGAGCCAGCAACTGATGCCGAAGATAATTTATCCCTTATTTTTACCGCAATACTGCCCTTGTCCAGTACGAACTGCTTGATATCAGCCGGGTCTTTTGGTTTAAAGTCTTCTGCCAGGGATAAAAATGCAGGTCCGGGTTCCAGGATAGTTCCGCTGATTGTAAATTTTCCGTTCACAACCGGAACTTTCACTGCCCTGGGCGCGGCATTGTCATAGAATGAACTCTGGCTAAAATAGAGGTTGCTAATCTTCAGGGATGGATCTAAAGATCCTGTGATCGTAAACGAACCCGGTTGTGCAAAAACAGATGCAGTATTTAAACACCAGATAGCACACAAGAGTAATTTATAATACCTCATTAATATGTATACGTAAAAACTAATAACAGGATGCAAAAATCGGAATAATTTACATCCCTCTTTCATAAATCCTAATAAAATCCCATGTTTGGAAAAATAAAGTCATTCTATGTCTAACTCAATCTCAGATTACCAAAAAGCAATTGAAACAAAATTTCAAGAACTCTTCAATCAGCAACCTTTAATCATCCGCTCCCCCGGACGTATCAACCTGATCGGCGAGCATACCGATTATAACAAAGGTTTTGTACTACCGGCAGCCATCAATAAAGCCATTTATCTTGGGATCCAGAGACGTGATGATCATGAGATCCATTTGCACTCATTTGATTATAATGAGGATCATCAAACTACAACCGGGCAGGTTGTAAGATCGGGGAAATTATGGCCGGATTATGTCTTGGGAGTGGTGGAGCAGGTGATCCGGATTCATAAGAGAAATAACATGGATAACGCAGAGGGGAATGGGACTGATCCCAAGGGGGGAATGGGTGGAGAACCGTTGGGAGGATTTAATATTGTTTTTGGAGGGGATATTCCGCCGGGTGCAGGGCTTTCTTCGTCGGCGGCACTGGAGTGCGCAACCGCTTATGCGCTGAATGAGATTTTTGGCCTTAAAATGGGAAAAATGGATATGGTTAAAATATCCCAGGCTGCAGAGAATGAATTTGTGGGCATGAAATGCGGCATTATGGACCAGTTTGCCAGCATGTTTGGCAAAAAGGACCATTTGATCCGGCTGGATTGCCAAAGCCTGGAGTATACCTACATTCCGTTTCGTTTAGAAGGTGTTACAGTTGTCCTGTTTGATACCCGGGTTAAACATTCACTGGCATCCTCTGCTTATAACGAACGAAGGGAACAGTGTGAGGAAGGGGTTCGATTGGTACGGGCACAGAGGCCGGAGGTTGAAAGCCTGAGGGACACAACTGAAGAAATGCTTTTAAACTATGTAAAACCGGTAAACGAACTTGTTTACCATCGATGCTCTTTTGTTGTTGCAGAAATTGAAAGGCTCCTTTCGGGCTGCAGAGACCTTGATAATAATGATGTCAAATCCTTTGGCAAGAAAATGTTTGAAACTCATGACGGGCTCAGCAAACTTTATGAAGTAAGCTGCAAAGAACTGGACATTCTTGTTGATCTGGTTAAAGCTGATCCTAATGTCTTAGGCTCACGAATGATGGGAGGCGGTTTTGGGGGCTGTACAATAAACCTTATAAAAAATGAAGCGGTTAGTGGCCTGATTACGAAAGTTTCGGAGATGTATAAAAAGGAGACGGGGGTTGAGATGCTGGTTTATGAGGTAGATGTTGAGGATGGGACGGGAATGATCATTTAAGCGGTCATAAAAATTCTTAGGTATTGTTGAGATTTGAATCAAATCTCAACAATAAAATCATATATACCTGTTAACCAAATTCTCCAGATACTCCTGCTTCCCGCTCTTCACCTCCGGCTCTCCTTTTTCGATCGCAAAAGCCCGCAAATCTTCCAGGGAAAGCTTAGCATCTTCAAAATCTTTTCCCTTTCCAGAACCAAATGAAGCATAACGCTCCTCCCGGATCTTTTTGTAATCGGATTTATTGAGGATATTGTCGGCAGTGATAAGGGCGCGCGCAAAGTTATCCATACCGCCAATATGTGCGTAGAACAGATCGACGGGATCAGTGGAATTCCTGCGGATCTTAGCATCAAAGTTAATTCCTCCGCCCTGGAAACCGCCGGCCTCTACGATAACGAGCATGGCTTCTGTAAGATCATTAAGATTATTCGGGAATTGATCGGTATCCCAGCCGTTTTGCATGTCGCCGCGGTTGGCATCGATGGAACCTAATAAGCCCGCATCTGCAGAGACCTGTAATTCATGCTGAAAAGTGTGTCCTGCCAGTGTAGCGTGGTTAACCTCAATGTTCAGCTTAAAATCATTCATCAGATCGTACTGCTGCAGGAAACTAATCACGGTAGCCGCATCGTAGTCATACTGGTGTTTTGTCGGCTCACATGGCTTAGGCTCTATAAAGAATGTTCCTTTAAACCCTTGACCGCGTGCATAATCTTTGGCCATGTGGAGGAAACGCGCCAAATGTTCCTGCTCCCGTTTCATATTGGTGTTCAGAAGGCTCATGTAGCCTTCCCGGCCGCCCCAGAAGACATAATTTTCACCGCCAAGTGCAATAGTCGCATCAAGAGCAGCCTTAACCTGGGCTCCCGCATGGCTCAGGACAAGGAAATCAGGATTGGTTGATGCTCCGTTCATGTACCGCTTATGAGAAAAGAGATTGGCAGTGCCCCATAAAAGTTTCACCCCGCTTGATTTTTGCTTTTGTTTTGCATAATCCGTAAGGGCTTGAAGTCGTCTTTCATTTTCAACAATATCATTCCCATAATCTACCACATCCACATCATGGAAACAGTAGAAAGGCAAATTCATTTTTGTAATAAATTCAAAAGCTGCGTCCATTTTATCTCTGGCTCTTTCAACGGCATCAGATTTTTCATTCCATGGAAACACTTGTGTTGGCTCACCAAAAGGATCAGCACCATTTCCTACAAAAGAATGCCAGTAAGCACAGGCAAAGCGAAGGGTCTCCTTCATGGTTTTGCCAGCTACAACTTTGTCCTCGTCGTACCATCTGAAAGCTAA
This sequence comes from Daejeonella sp., assembly GCA_037719315.1. Taxonomy (GTDB): domain Bacteria; phylum Bacteroidota; class Bacteroidia; order Sphingobacteriales; family Sphingobacteriaceae; genus Daejeonella. The sequence continues at coordinate 88,444 of JBBJNR010000001.1, read as the reverse complement.
AGGGTTATCTGATTCTGGGCCTTCATATTTTATTTTGGAGATGCCTTGGAAGAATTCTTTATCTCCGGTAGTTATGTTTGACATAATATAAATGAATTATTAAACTTTTTAGATTTCTAAATTAGAAAATTATTATGAAATTCAATTAAAGGCGTATAAGCTTATCGCGATGACGGGTATACTAAGGGCCCCCTAAAGATAGTTTTGTAACAAACCTTTCCACTCCTGATAAATAGCCTCGTATTCACCTTGCTGCGTCGGTTCAACAACTTTTATCGCCTTAACATTACTAAATGCATTTTCCAGGCTGAGCTCTCCCACTCCGATAGCAGCCCCGATAGCCGCTCCCATACTTCCATCATTTTGATATAATTCTACCGGGACACCGCATGCATTTGCAAAACAATCAATGAAAACATCACTTGAAAACATATTGGTCTTTCCCGCCCGGATCACCGTGGGATCCATCCCATTCTCACGCATAATGTCCAACCCGTATCGGAAAGAAAAGGCTATCCCTTCCTGCACAGCCCGGTAAATATGCGCCGGCTGATGTAAGTTAAGATCTATATTAAGAAAATGTGTACCGATAGTTTTATTATTCAACATACGCTCGGCCCCATTCCCAAACGGAATAACCCGTAATCCATTACTTCCAACGGCTACTTTTGCCGCTTCCGAATTCATTTGTTCATACGTGGTTCCTGGAGAAAAAACATTTTTTACCCAGCGGTTCAGTATTCCTGCTCCATTAATGCATAAAAGAACCCCGAGCCGCTTCTGCGCCTTTGTATAATTAACGTGCGCGAATGTGTTAATTCTGGATTGCTTATCATAGGCTAACTTATCTGAAACCCCGTAGATAACTCCGGAAGTCCCCCCGTTTGCGCCGACCTCACCGGGCTTCAAAATATTGAGTGACAGGGCATTGTTGGGTTGGTCTCCGGCTTTGTAAGTAAGGGGTATTCCGGGGCTCATACCAAGCTTGCCGGACATTTCGAGGCTCAATTTTCCATGTTCTGAAAATACAGGCAAAATATGCGGAATCATTGTTTTGCCGAAACCGTAATATTCCATAAGCTCCCCGGAAATCCCGTCATTCTTAAAATTCCATAGAATGCCTTCCGAAAGCGCTGAGATAGAAGTGCTGATGGCCCCCGTGAGCTTCATCCCGATAAAATCACCGGGAAGCATCATTTTATCTATCTTTTTATAGATCTCAGGTTCGTTCTCTTTAACCCAGGCTAATTTTGATGCTGTGAAATTGCCCGGTGAATTCAGGATCTCACTCAAGCATTTTTCCTCCCCCAGCGCTTCAAAAGCTGCATCTCCGAATTCCACCGCGCGACTGTCACACCAGATAATCGAGTTTCTTAAAACTTGCTGGTCCTTATCTACCAATACCAATCCATGCATTTGGTATGCAATTCCGATGGCTTTTATATCTTTTGGGTTATACAATCCCTTCAAGTTGCACAAAAGGATCGCCTGCTGCACATGCTCCCACCACATTTCCGGTGATTGCTCAGCCCAGCCGGGATTTAAGGCTATAATTTCAGATTCCGTCTCAGGATACTGCGCACTTGCAATACACTTCTGCGTAGTAGAATCTGCAACAGATACTTTAATGGATGAGGTGCCGAGGTCGATTCCGAGTAGGAGCATGAGTGGTTTTCTGAGTGTGAATGAAAATAGGGGTTCTATGTTACCTTCTATGTTGCCTGTTGCAAGTTACGTGTTATGAGTTCTAATCGCTTAACCCATAGCTTGTAACTGACAAAAGATAAATTTTATAAGAAATGGATTTTGAGTCATGAGCTCCAAGCGCCCAAAACACGCAACTCGTAACCCATAATCCGTAACTAATTAAGTTTCTGGTAAGTCCTCCACCACAAATCCGGCATCTCCCCCGAATTTGCCAGCTGATAATCTTCGTAGCGGCACGGCACCAGGTGATGTCTCTCGTTCCTGGATGTTCCTGTCGGATAGGGAACCTGCATCCACCAGCGGTCAGATTTTTTACTTTTGACAAACACTAGCTCATGCGAACCATCTTTCAGGTTTGCACGATACGTAACATACTGGGATTTAGGCAGCAAGGGGTATTCTTTTTTACGGTTATAAAATCCGTCAATAAAATACCAGACCATCTGGGCCAGCAGCAGGGCGGTTTGTCCGTTGCGGTCGTAGGCCGGATTAAATTCATAAAATCCTATGGAAGATAACTTATCATTCATACCGGCATAGCGGCAGATCTGACAGGCTTGTTCACCATAGAAGCCGTTAGGAGTTGCATTTGCGTTACCTTCTGCATCCGCTGACCGAATAGCCGACAGGTCAAAGCTGATCATATTTGCATTTCGGATAATCGGCTCAGCGATGGTCATCGTATCAGAAAAATCTCCCAGGCGCCTTGCGTCGAAAAACAGCTTGTCCATTACCTTGAGGCTCTCCTGATTTACGAAATAGGTCTGATAACCTATGTTGCTGTAATTAAAAAGATAGTTAGGCTCATGTAAAAAGATCCGGTTAAGATATGACTGCGAAGTAGTGCCGGTAATTTCATCAGGATCATCGTCCAGATCAAAGTGTGAATCGACAACCAGCAGATCCACCTTTTGCTCGAGTGCTTCATAAGCCATAAACTGTCCGTAAGTAAGGTCCTGTCCCCCGCCAATAATTACAGGAACTATATTCTTTTTGATCAATTCGGAAACCACCAGCTTTAGGGCTATGTAGGTATCAGAAACCTGGTGACCTGCTTTGATATTTCCGAGGTCAACAATCCTGATCGGATAATTTCCCTCGTTCAGGGCGTAAAATTTTTCTCGAAAATGATCTGCGGACAATGCCGTTCCGGAGTTATTGATTGCATTACGATCTTCCAGGACACCGATAACTGCTATATCGAAGTTGTTATCGTCAAGATTCGGAAAAGCCGAGTTGTAAATCTCCAGCTTAGAGCCTAAATGACTCGTATAAAAGCCTTTTGAAGATGGGATATAGTTAACAGGGGATAAAAAATCGGATAATGACATAATTAATTAGCTCTGATACCAGATTTTCACGTTATTAATTTCCCCGTTAAATAAAATTCAGCTGAAGCTCTTACGATTAAGGCTTACAACTGAAAGCAAATATCACTTTATTCAATTACTTTTGAAAGCATTTAAGAAAATTCATTCGGATGGTATTAGTCACCGGCGCCACCGGTTTTTTAGGTTCAGAACTAGTAAAGCAATTGTTGCCTAAAGGTGATCAAGTTCGCGCAATAAAACGTGGCCCCTCCGTAATTCCTGATGTCCTGAAAAATGAATCATTGATAGAATGGGTCAATGCTGATCTCCTCGATTATTTTAGCCTGGAGGAAGCTATTCAGGGTATTTCAACTGTCTACCATTGCGCAGCATTTGTGTCTCTTAAGCCCGGCGATAAGAAAGAAATGCGCAAGGTAAATATTGAGGGTACAATTAACCTTCTCAACGTATGCAGCGCTTATGATGTTCAAAAACTTCTTCACGTAAGCTCAGTGGCCGCTCTTGGTAAAAGCAAAAAAGGAGAATTGATCACAGAAAAAGATCATTGGGAATTTGGGCAGGGACAAAGTGGCTATTCGATTTCAAAGTATGAAAGTGAGATGGAGGTTTTCCGGGCAGCGGCAGAAGGATTGAATGCCATTATTGTGAACCCAAGCATTATCATAGGCAAAAATGCAGGCATGGAAGGAAGCGGCCAGTTTTTCGAGACGGTTAAAAATGGGCTGTCTTATTATCCCGATGGTAGTTTCGGATTCGTTGATGTTCAGGATGTTGCCAGGGCTATGATCTTGTTGATGGAAAGTGATATTTCAGGCCGACGCTTTATTATAAGCGCTGAGAACTGGACTTACCGCGATTTTTTTACAGCCGTGGCTTTGCAGCTGAACAAAAAACCGCCCAGCATCGCATTAAAGCCATGGATGATTGACCTTGCAAGAGTTGGAAACGGAATTTTATCTGCTTTTACAGGCAAAAGAGATACTTTAAGTAGAGATGCTGCAAAAAGTGCGTTTAAAAAGCAGAATTTTTCTAATGAAAGGATCAAAAAGGCTTTAAATTTGGAATTCAGATCAATAAACAAATCCATTTCAGAGATCTGCCAAAATTTGAGCACGAATTAACGTTTATATTATAGTAAATCCCATTGAAGCAATTTTATATTATCGATTTCGACAGCACGTTTACCCAGGTAGAGGCGCTGGACGAGCTGGCAAGAATTTCCCTCCAGGATCATCCAAACCGGGAGGGTATTTATAAAAAGATTGAAGACTTGACAAATGCAGCAATGGAAGGCAAGATGTCGTTCCGGGAGAGCCTTACTGCACGTGTTCAGTTGCTCGAAGCTAACCGGGACCATTTGAAACAGTTAATAGCCCATCTGAAGAAGAAAGTTTCGTCATCTTTTTCGCGAAATAAAACGTTCTTTAAAAAACATGCTGACGACGTGCTGATCGTCTCAGGCGGATTTAAAGAATTTATCACACCTGTTGTATCTTCATATCATATCTCAAAGGAAAATATCTATGCCAATACCTTTGTTTTTGACCAGGAGGGAAAGATAATCGGCTATGATGAAAGTAATCCGCTCTCCAATGAAGGGGGGAAGGTTACGCTGTTAAAGGATCTTAAGCTACAGGGAGATATCTACGGAATCGGCGACGGCCACTCCGACTTTCAGCTGAAGGAGTTTGGAATGATAAAAAAATTCTATGCTTTTACAGAAAACATAGAGCGTAAAACTGTAGCCGAAAAAGCGGATCATATCGCTCCCAGCTTCGATGAGTTTTTATATGTAAATAATTTACCCCGGGCAATATCGTATCCTAAGAACCGCATTCTTTGTCTTGTGATTGGAATTGTTCCTCCCCTTGCCATCCAGACGCTTAAAAAAGATGGATTTTCCATCCGTCACAAAACGAGCTTTGAAGAAAAATATGTTGCTGATGTAGGTATGATGCTTTTGGGAAATGGCGAGGCGCTTGAAGATGAAAAGCTGAAACGTGCCGTGAAACTGAAGACCATTGGCTATCTCGGAAACAGCAGGCTTATTTTATCGGGCGGGATCTGTACGGATATGGGAATCGTTGTATTTGATGATCCCAAAAACAATGCGGGCAACACGGAGTTCATCGCAAAACGGATGATCAATTTCATTAATCACGGGCATACTTTCAGAAGTTTAAATTTTCCGAATTTGCAGCTCCCCAGGATTAGTGGCGCGCACCGGCTTATCCACATTCACCGCAACGTGCCGGGAGTTATGGCCAGCATCAACCAGGTCTTTGCGGATCATAATATAAATATCGTCGGTCAATACTTGATGACCAATCTGAGCATAGGATATGTTATTACGGATGTAAGCGATGAATACGATAAAAGGGTATTGAAAGACCTTAAGCAAATTGATCACACGATCAAATTCAGGATTTTGTATTAGGGGCGGCTTTGGCTGTAGCGAGTGCACGCGTGCCGCGTGTTCCTGAAATAATTAAAAAATTACGACGGTAGCATAGGTTTTACTCAAGTTCTTCCCCTTTCAAACAAATTTCGTAAATTGCGTTTCAACCAAAAATGCCATGTTAACCGAGACATTAAACATTCCTATCACCAAAACGTCGAATTCACGTTTAGCACAAACGGATTTTGACAACCTGCCTTTTGGCAAAACTTTCTCCGACCATATGTTCACTGCCGACTACGAAGGGGGCGAATGGAAAAATTTTCAGATCATGCCTTACGGTGAAATAGGATTTAGTCCTGCCATTTCAGCCTTACATTACGGCCAGGCATTTTTTGAAGGAATTAAAGCGTATAAACATGCCGATGGAAGGGTCGCTATTTTCCGCCCTGAAAAAAACGCAGAACGTTCGAACGCTTCCGCAGCCCGCTTGTGTATGCCGCAAATTCCTGTGGATGTTTATTTACAAAGTCTCGCAGCGCTTGTAGAACTGGATAAAGATTGGGTCCCCGCGAAGGTAAATCATAGTCTGTATATCAGGCCATTCATGTTCGCCACAGATCCATATTTGGGAGTTACTCCGTCTGAAACATATAAATTTATTGTACTTACAGGACCGGTTGGCCCTTACTTCTCCAAAAATCTGAAAGTTAAGATCGAGACTAGTTTTTCCCGGGCATGTGATGGTGGTTTCGGATTTGCAAAGGCCGCAGGTAACTACGGAGGCTCTATGCTGCCTGCACGCAAAGCAACAGAAGAAGGTTTTGACCAACTGATATGGACAGATTCCCGCGAACACGCGTATATCGAAGAATTGGGTGCGGCAAACATTGTGTTTATGATGGATGGAAAGGTTATTACACCATCAACACGTGATACTATTTTAAAAGGTGTTACCCGCGATACAGTGATTGCCCTTGCTACGAAATGGGGCATACCCGTAGAAGAGCGTCGTATTTCGGTGGCTGAGATCATAAATGGACTAAAAGAAGGCAGGATTACCGATGCATTTGGCGCCGGTACAGCGGCAACTATTGCACATATTGCTGAGATCGGATTTGAAGGAGAGCTGTATATGCTTCCTGATCCGGCTTCAAGGGTATTTTCAAACAAGGTTCTGAAAACACTGAATGAAATCAGGTACGGTCTGGCGCCGGATGAATTTGGCTGGAACTATTTTGTAAGTTAATAAAAAGATGTTTTTAAAGGCTGTCGGTATACCTGGCAGCCTTTTATTTTTCTCGTTTATCATTCCTGTTAAACCGTCGCTGAACCTTTCGCTTCAATCTGTCGTCACGGCGTTCCTCTCTGTTGAATCGTTCAATTTCCATCTTCCGCAGCCGAACTCTAATCTCCCTTTGGGTCTCTTCATCAAAACCAATACTTCCCAAAAGGGCTGAAGATAAACCCTTCCAGATCATGTTGAAAAAAGACGAATGTGCGGGCCGCATATAATTGAAATCTACCTTTCTGACGCGCCTACCTGGCGATGGGTTTTCACTTTCAATGATCAGTACATTAGCAAAGATCGACGCTATTCCACGTCTTTTCAGCCATGTGGTTTGTTCGCTTTGTTCAAGCAGGGCAATCTTAAGATCATTATAATAGCAGGCAACAGAACCCTTAACACCCCTGGTACTACCGGTCCCATTAAAATCCATTCTCTTTAAGAACCCTGACTTTATTTCAATCAGGGATAAAGGCCTGATCGCTGCATTAAACATGTTTGCCTCCATCCTGCCCACATTCCCTTGAAAATCGAAATCCCCGTCAGGAGCTGCCAGATTAAATTTCATATTGACATTTAACCTTCCGCGATCCATTAACAAAGCGGTGAGCTTGACGAGCGACTTATTGTTTCTGCTGAGACTGAGCGAATCATTTGTCACATTAAGTACACTGCCATTAACTTTACTAAACACCACTGTCCCCTTTCGCCGGGAATCAGGATTGTACTCAGAATAATTAACACGCGAATCCTGGATGGAGATCGTATCTACCCTGGTATCTAAATTAAAATGCTTCAACGACAATTGAGGAAAGGTCGACGCCCGGTTCCGAACCAAATCGGGCATTGCGCGGTTTAAAAATATAGAAACATTCCCCTTCCGAACCGACAGCTTCGAGGCAATCAGACGTCTCTGCATATTCAGCATTTTATAATTGATATTATTTAGCTGAAGCTCTTCAGCGTTTACAGAATATCTGTCTTTCTGAACTTTAAAACGGGTTGAGAATTCCATTTCCCCGAACCGGGGAACCACACGAAAACCTTTAACCTTGGCATATCCCTGTGAAGTAGACGCAGTGAACTGCCTGATCTGCACCGTATAGTTGCTGTCGGCAGTAACCGCCCTGTAGTCGTTGAGCTCTGCATAAATGTCTTTGGTATGATACAGGCGAGTTTTATCATACTGGGATGCCGAATCGATCAGGAGATCACTTACTTTGATAGTAAGGCCTTTAAGGTTGGTGATCCTGGAACCCGGCACACTATAGTCTATATAGGTAAAATCGGCATTTCTGAACGTAATGTTCTGAATTTTTAAGGAATTAAGATAAGGTGATAAGCGCTGCCAGGTCGTTCGCCGGTCAGTCGTTACGGTATCACGCTCACTTTTTTTATCATTAAATGAAACTTCCAGAGATGGTTTATCTATGATCACCGACCTCATTTCAAGAATACCTTTAAAATAGATCTTAAATGGATGCACACGGTTCAGGGTCAGTTCATTGATCTTAACTTTATACAAATGCCTGGGTGCCAGGGTATCCGAGCGCATCGTATTAAACACAGTAGTGTCCGGAATTAATTCTATCTTTTTTACGCTGATACGCCCATTGATAATATTGATCCGGATGTTCTCAAAATCTATATTATAAAGGCCATTGGTAGAAGAGTTCACGGCTTGCCTGATCCGCTCGCTGAGAATTGGTTTCCAGTGGTAGTTTAGATAAATCGCTGCGGCTGTAAGAAGAAGACTAAAAATTAAGAGTATGGAAAGCGCCCAGGTCCATATTTTAATTCTCATGTTTTTTTGCCCCATAGATGGCTTATGCATAGGTTTAACAGACCGATATCATCCAGATAGCATACGCCGTACCTGTTTAAATTATAAGCCTAATTTAATAAAGTTTATCAGCATATTTCAAAAACCGTCACTGCCAAACTGTCATTAAGCAGAAAATTTAGTATTTTTGCGGCTTAATTACACTGATCATGTTTGAAAGGCCAGCGGACCATAACGATACTTTACATCCTCCCTTGCATGATGAATCCCGTCAGGGAGAAATTTTGGTAATTGAACCAGCACCGAAACATACAGGCCGCAAATTATATATTGAAAGCTATGGCTGTGCGATGAACTTTGCTGACAGTGAAATAGTTGCGTCGATCATGCTTGACATGGGCTTTGAAACTACCGCACATTACAAGGAAGCGGATGTTATTTTTATAAATACCTGTTCCATTCGCGATAATGCAGAACAACGGGTTAGAAACCGTTTGCGGGAATTTGGTGCCGCCAAGCGGAAGAGCCCCGGAATGACGATAGGTGTTCTGGGCTGCATGGCCGAGCGTCTTAAAGCTAAGTTTCTGGAAGAAGAGAAGCTGGTGGATATTGTGATAGGCCCTGATTCTTACCGCGACCTTCCAAACCTGATCAGCCAGGCCGACGATGGCGGGCGCGCGGTCAATGTACTTTTATCCCGTGAGGAAACCTATGCAGATATAAGTCCGGTACGGTTAAACAGCAATGGTATCTCTGCATTTGTTTCGATCATGCGCGGCTGCGATAATATGTGTTCATTCTGTGTTGTGCCTTTTACAAGAGGACGCGAAAGAAGCCGGGATCCCTATTCCATCATTGAGGAAGCTACAGACCTCTTTAACAGGGGATACAAAGAAGTAACGCTGTTAGGGCAAAATGTGGATTCATATAAATGGGCAGCCTCACCCCAAACCCCTCTCCTGCTGAGAGGGGAACTGCAAGACGAACATATGGAGGACCATTCAGGCCATGTCTCCCTCTCCTCCGGAGAGGGCCGGGGTGAGGCGGTTAATTTCGCCCAACTCCTGGAACTCGTTGCTCAAATTAATCCTGAGCTACGCGTCCGTTTTTCAACTTCGCACCCAAAAGATATTACCGACGAGGTGTTGCACACGATGGTGAAGTATGATAATATCTGCAATCATATCCATTTGCCGGTGCAATCTGGAAATTCTCGTGTGCTGGATCTGATGAACCGCACCTATACCCGTGAATGGTATATGGAACGGGTAAATACTATAAAAACGATCATTCCCGATTGCGCTATTTCTACAGATGTAATCATTGGATTCTGCACAGAAACTGAGGAAGAACACCAGGACACATTGAGTATCATGGATGATGTGCAATATGATTTTGCCTACATGTATACTTATTCGGAACGCCCGGGAACTCTTGCAGCAAAGCGTTTTGAAGACGATATTCCTGAAGACATTAAAAAACGGAGGTTCAATGCCGTTATGGCGAAACAACAGGAATGTTCCCACAGGCGTTTGTTGCAGCATATCGGCAAGACCCACCGCGTACTGATTGACGGGCTTTCCAAGAAATCAGATCTGGATTTCTCCGGAAAGAGCGAGTATAATATTACTGTTATATTCCCTGTAATTGAAGGTCGCAAGCCAGGAGAATACGTAAATGTTCTGATCGAAAGGTGTACCCCGGCAACGCTGATTGGAAGAATAATTGAATAGTTGCGGGTGACCGGTTGTCAGTTACCAGGCTGGGGGGAGAAAAATAGGAATTACGAATGACTGGCGCTTCGATAAGCCAGGTTTAGATTAAGAATATGGATGTTCAGGACATAAAGAACCGCTTTGGAATAATTGGAAACTCGCCCCTGATCAACAGGGCTATTGATATTGCTCGCCAGGTTTCACCAACGGATATTTCTGTGCTGATAACAGGAGAAAGCGGGAGTGGTAAAGAGGTATTTTCGCACATTATTCATTCGTTAAGCGCTCGCAAGCACGGACCTTTTATCGCCGTAAACTGCGGCGCTATTCCCGAGGGTACGATAGATTCTGAGCTATTTGGCCATGAAAAAGGATCGTTTACCGGAGCTTCTGATGCACGGAAAGGCTATTTTGAGGTTGTTGATGGCGGCACGATATTCCTCGATGAAGTTGCTGAATTACCTTTAGGTACTCAGGCGCGTTTGTTACGCGTCCTGGAAACGGGGGAATATATTCGTGTTGGATCTTCGAAAGTGCAGAAAACGAATGTCAGAGTGATAGCCGCTACCAATAAGGATGTTTTTGACGCTGTTATGGCTGGTAAATTCCGGGAAGATTTATATTACCGGTTAAATACTGTGCCTTTGAAAGTTCCCGCATTGCGCGAGCGTAAAGAAGATATTAACCTGCTTTTCAGAAAATTTATAGCCGATTTTACCGATAAATACCGCAGCCCTTCAGTACAATTGGACGCCAGCGCCCAGCAGATGCTGATGGATTACAGCTGGCCGGGAAATGTTCGGCAACTTAAAAATATTGCGGAACAGATCGCGGTTTTAGAAAAGGAGCGAAATTTGTCGGCGCCTAACATGCTGAATTATATACCTAACGAAGTTGGCCGTACGCTGCCGATGCGCATTAATAACCATGGCAAAGAGGATTTTTCTGAAAGAGATATCCTTTACAAGGTTCTTTTTGATATGAAAAAGGATATGACCGACCTAAAAAAGCTGGTTGCTGATATTATTCAGAACGGCGGCAATGAGGCAGATTTCAAGTCAAACCAGCAGGTCATCAGCCAGCTATACCGGGATATCGAGCTTCCTAATAATAATTCAGCACAAGATGATCCTCACAAACTTGTGATCCACCAGCCCAATGAAAAATCATACGGGATAACACATGAAGCAGAAGAAGTGGAGGAATCATTATCCCTTATAGATAAGGAGTCAGATCTGATTAAAAAAGCGCTTAAAAAACATAAAGGTAAGCGTAAATTAGCGGCCAGTGAACTTGGGATTTCGGAGCGGACCTTATACCGTAAAATTAAGGAATTAGAACTTTAATGACTATGCTAAAGCGCGTTAAAACTGCAAGGACATTCTTTGTATTATTTCTCATATTCGTTAGTCAATCCTGCGGTACCTATACCTTTTCAGGAGCTTCCATTCCCGAGGAGATGAAGACCATCTCCATCCAGTTTTTTGAAAATAACGCCACCCTGGTAGTTCCATATCTGGCTTCGCAATTCACGGAAGCCCTGAAAGAGAGAGTAAGGAACCAATCCCGGTTGAGCATCATACGGGCTGAGGCTGATGCTAATTTTGAAGGCAGGATCTCAGACTACTCGGTGCGCCCTGTCGCGATTCAGGGTAATGAGCGCGCCGGTTTAAACCGGATCACCGTTACGGTCAACGTTAAATATACAAATACCCTGAAGCCGGAGCTCAGTTTTGAAGAATCCTTTCAGGCATTTCAGGAGTTCAGTTTAACCCAGGGCGCTTTACAAACCCAGGAACAAAAGCTGATAGCTCTGATTAACCGGCAGCTGACAGAACTTATTTTCAACAGGGCCTTCGCCAATTGGTAAAAAATTTTTAGCTTTCAAAAAACGGACAGCAACGTGGAACAGACGAATTACCAGGAGTCAAATCAGAAAGTGTTTTCAGATCATATCCATGATCCGTCTGGAGTAAGTTCAGAACATGTAAACGCCCTTGAAAGTTTAACTGAAATTTACCCTTATTCTCAGCTGTTGCGCGCATTTTATACCCGTTCTTTGATCGGGGCAAATCCCGCTCTTTTTGAAAAGGAGTTAATAAAGGCTGCCTTATATTCACCCAACCGCAGTGTCCTTCGCACGATCATCAAAGAGGCGGAACTTTTAAAATACACACCCGCAGATCAGTTGTCCGGTACCGAACCGGGTATTGAAATAGTTAGCCTAACTCAGGATGTCGCCAACACCTCCGATAATACGGATTCAACTGCGTCGCAAGTCGAGGGCCAATCATCGGAAGAAAAATTGGATAATGTTGTCGGTGGGGCTGAAGTGTATGACGAAGTTCAAATAATTGAGCCCCTAAATGAAGGATATCCTGGAGAAGATCAGTATCCAATCGAGGAAGGGGACTCTGACCTTACAGAAAATGTATCTCCGGAAACAGACGTAGAAGAACAGGGCGATAATATTGATGCAATTCTTATAGAAACCGAGCTTGATAGCGCAGATGAAAATTCTGTAGACGAAACCCAAATTCCTGCTGATGATGATGAACTTGATATTCATCTAAAGCAAAACGCTGTCGCTGCAGACTATCTGAAAGCCGAAGATGTTTACCTTTCCGAAACCACTTTCCAGGCCGAAATTGAAATATCTGAAGATTTATCGCCTGAAAGCGCGCCCAACGATCAGCAGAAGGTCTCGAAGTACGATGATGATAAACTGCCTTATTCCTTTTTATGGTGGCTGAGCAGAACGCGGAAAGAACATTCAGAAAACTACCAGCCTTACTTAAGCTTTCACCTGGATACAAGTCAGAGTATAAGAAGAAATAACGTCGACCAGCTCAGCACCCAGATCATAGAAAATATCTTTCACCTGCAGTCGCCCGTCGATCAGCTTAAAGATGCCCCACGTACTGTTCCATTCCAGGTAAAACGCAAGGAGGATTATATCCTGGAAAAGTTCATCCGCGAAGAGCCCCAGATTAAAGCCCCGGATTCCGGGAAGCTGGATAACGAGAATAAAGCCCGAAAGAGCGCCGAAGACCCTAACGATCTGGTTTCGGAAACGTTAGCAAATATCTATACAGATCAGATGTTATTCCATAAGGCTATAGATAGTTACAAAAAATTAAGTTTGAAATTTCCGGAAAAAAGCACGTACTTTGCCGACCAAATTCGTGAACTAGAAAAGAAAATAAATTAAATAGTATGTTATACACAATCGTTATCCTGGCAATCATAATTTCTGTATTGCTGGTATTAATCGTTCTGATCCAAAACCCAAAAGGCGGAGGCTTATCCTCCGGATTTGCGGGGTCAAATAATATAATGGGTGTACAGCGCACCGGAGATTTCCTTGAAAAAGGCACCTGGGTCCTGGCCGTTAGCTTAATGGTCCTGGCTCTTATGGTAAATGTCGTTGTGGATAAGGGCGGATCGGTTAACCAGGAAGGCAGAGAGCTTCAGGATCAGATCAATAAGCCTGCGTCCGCTCCCGTTTCAGTACCATCAAACCTTCCGCTGCCAACTGCCGACACAACCAAGAAGTAAGCTTAATAGTTCACAAAAAGAGGCCCCCTTAAATGGGAGGGCACTGAAAAAGTCCTTTAGAAATAAAAGACAAAAAAGATGTCCATTATAATTCATATTGACGTCCTTAGAGTTGGCTACACGGAATTTGAAAAAACTAAAACCCGTATAACTTAAAGAAAAAGGGACTGTTCATGATTTTATGATACAGTCCCTTTTCTCTAGCTGATACAGCTGACTTTTTCAGTGCCCTCTTAAATGGAGGCCTTTTCTATTAGCGGCGGGCTGACATTTGACTGACAGCATGACACCGGAATTGAGAAAAAAAACCTGCCGTCATATTTAAAAATGCAAATTTGACAAGAAATCAACCCAATCCCTATTTGGCATAGTTCGTGACGACTAAGAGACATAAAACTCAATTAATTAAATACATCATAAAATATGGCATTAAATATTAAACCTAGCGCAGACAGGGTAGTTATAGAAGCTGCTGCTGCTGAAGAAAAAACAGCCTCAGGCCTATACATACCTGATACGGCGAAAGAAAAACCACAAAAAGGCACAGTTGTAGCTGTCGGACCGGGTAAGTATGCTGAGCAGACCGGAAACTTGATCCCTATGGCTTATAAAGTAGGAGATGAAGTATTATATGGTAAATATGCTGGTACAGAGATCACTCATGAGGGTAAAGAATATCTGATCATGCGTGAAGCGGATATATTTGCAACGTTATAAGGGATGAGATATGAGATGTGAGATATGAGAATATGCACATCTTCATTAACCAATAGAATCTCAAAATATAAAATCAATTAGAGTTAGATAGAGTTTACTCTCACATCTAAAATCTCACATCTAAAATCTTAAAAAATGTCAAAACAAGTTAAGTACAATGTTGAAGCGCGCGATGCTCTGAAAAGAGGCGTGGATATTCTGGCAAATGCTGTCAAAGTAACTTTAGGTCCAAAAGGCCGGAATGTAATTATCGATAAAAAATTCGGCTCACCAGCTATCACCAAGGATGGTGTTACTGTTGCTAAAGAAATTGAATTGAAAGATGCCCTGGAAAATATGGGCGCTCAAATGGTCAAAGAAGTTGCTTCTAAAACCGCTGATATTGCCGGTGACGGAACAACCACTGCGACCGTTTTGGCTCAGGCTATTGTTACTGCCGGAATTAAGAACGTAGCAGCCGGAGCAAATCCGATGGATCTGAAACGTGGTATTGACAAAGCAGTTACTGCTGTTGTAGCAAACTTGAAAAGTCAGTCACAATCTGTTGGCGAAGATAATAACATGATCAAACAGGTTGCTGCGATTTCGGCAAATAATGATGAAGTTATTGGTACGCTGATCGCTGATGCTATGAAGAAAGTCGGCAAAGATGGTGTAATCACTGTTGAAGAAGCAAAAGGTACTGAAACTGAAATGAAAACAGTGGAAGGCATGCAGTTTGACCGTGGTTATTTATCTCCTTATTTCGTAACCAATGCAGATAAAATGGAGGTTGAGTTAGAAAACCCTTATATCCTGATCTACGATAAGAAAATCTCTTCTATGAAAGAGCTTCTTCCCGTGTTGGAAAAGCAGGTTCAAACAGGAAAGCCTTTGTTAATCATTGCTGAAGATCTTGATGGCGAAGCTTTAGCTACTCTTGTAGTGAACAAGATCCGCGGATCCCTGAAAGTTGCAGCAGTTAAAGCCCCTGGCTTTGGCGATCGCCGTAAAGCTATGCTTGAGGATATCGCTATTTTAACTGGCGGTACGGTTATTTCTGAGGAAAGAGGATACAAATTAGAAAATGCTGACCTTACTTATTTAGGAACAGCTGAAAAAGTTGTTGTTGATAAAGACAACACTATTGTGATCAATGGAGCTGGTAAATCAGAAGATATTAAGGCTCGCGTAAACCAGATCAAATCTCAGGTAGAAACAACTACTTCTGATTATGACAAAGAAAAATTACAGGAACGTTTAGCTAAGCTTTCAGGTGGTGTTGCCGTGTTATATGTTGGTGCAGCTACGGAAGTTGAAATGAAGGAGAAAAAAGACCGTGTTGATGATGCTTTACATGCGACCCGTGCGGCTGTAGAAGAAGGTATCGTCGCAGGTGGCGGTGTTGCTTTCATTCGTGCGGTAGAAGCTTTAGCTGACCTTAAAGGAGCGAACGAAGATGAAAATACCGGCATAGCAATTATCAAGCGTGCAATTGAAGAGCCATTACGTCAGATCTGTGAGAATGCAGGTATTGAAGGTTCTATCGTAGTCCAGAAAGTAAAAGAAGGAAAAGGCGATTATGGTTATAACGCCCGTACCGATGTTTACGAGAACTTAATTGGGGCTGGTGTTATTGATCCGACTAAAGTTGGACGCGTAGCATTAGAAAATGCAGCTTCTATAGCTGCGATGCTTTTAACCACTGAGGTTGTATTGGCAGACGATCCGGAAGACAATGCAGGTGGCGGACATATGCCTCCGATGGGTGGCGGCGGAATGGGTGGAATGATGTAATATTCCGCTCCTTATGCCGAGCTTTTTTTGAAATAAAAGCCTTTCCTGGATCAGGAAAGGCTTTTGTCTTTTAAGTCCATTTCAAATAACCGGCTTATATTTTTCAGCAAAACTTGCTTCACATCAATGGTATCAATTTCCACCCCTAATTCTCTTTTCATTGAAGTTACGTCCTTATCATCAATTCCGCAGGGAATAATATTTTTAAAATAGTCCAGATCGGTATTTACATTAAGTGCAAATCCATGCATTGTTACCCAGCGGCTGCAGCGCACTCCTAACGCACAGATCTTCCTGGCACCCGGTTTATCCGCGTCAAGCCAGACGCCGGTATACTCCGGGTATCTTCCGCCCTGAATTCCGTATTCTTCAAGGGTATCAATAACAGCCTGCTCCAGCGTTCTCAGGTAAAGATGTATATCTGTAAAAAAATTATCCAGGTCCAGGATAGGATATCCAACAATCTGCCCGGGACCGTGATACGTGATATCACCCCCACGGTTGATCTTATGATAGGTGGCATTTTTACTTTTCAGACCATCAGCGTCCAACAGCAGGTTCCCTGGTATGCCGCTATTACCAAGGGTGTATACGTGCTGATGCTCGACAAAGATCAGGTGATTCTCTATTGGAGAGTCCTTATTATTGCTGCGGTTAGCGATTTTTTCAGCTACCGTCCGGGAAAAGATCTTTTCCTGTTTATCCCATGCCGTCTGATAATCCAGCAGGCCCCAATCCTCGAATATGACCTTCTTATTCTTCACGGGCGTTATCTGAAACGTATCCGATCATATAACCATCGAACTTGTCGTAATATACTGTAAAGTTACTTAGCTCTGAGGCTGTATCGAGGCTCGCCCCAAATGATCCCGAGCCTGAATATTCAAAAGGCTTTAGCCTGATATGATCCAGGAAGCTGATATTCCTTTTTCCATGAAGTTTATAAATTGCCTCCTTTGCACACCAGCATACATACAAATGTTCAATCCGGTTGCTTTCTATAAAAGAAAGCTCATCTTCATTCATGAATTTGTGAGCAATACGTTCTATTTTGCCTTTGATCAGTTCGATATCTATGCCCACTGCCTTGTCTTTACTGATCATTACTGCGGCATAGTCAAAAGAATGGCTCAGGGATATATGATGAGGGAAGTTTGTTAAGTATGGCTTGCCATTTTCATCTACCTGGCAATCGATATAATCATCCGTATGCATCATACGGCGAAGGAGTACCCTGGTACTTAGCCAGTGCAGGTTTCTTTTCCCATTAACAAGAGAATCCAGGTATGATATCTCATGATCTTTCAATTGAAGCTGAGCGAATAGCTCATCGGCTGATTCTTCTATTTTCCAGATTGCGAAAGAAGTTAACCTGTCAATTTCCTTATGATAAACAAGAGCCATTTTTTTAAATAAAATACCTGCAAAACTATCTCAAATAAATCATAATTTAGACCAAATCTTAACCTTATTTATGATACTTTCCGACAAGCTGATACTGGAAGAAATTGATAAAGGAAATATAATTATAGAACCCTTTAAAAAAGACTGCCTGGGAACAAATTCTTATGATGTGCATCTCGGTAAATACCTGGCAACGTATAAGAACCGGGTCCTCGACTCTAAAGCCCATAATGAGATCGATCATTTTGAGATCCCTAAAGATGGCTTCGTCTTGCAGCCGAACACACTTTATCTTGGCGTAACCCTGGAATATACTGAAACCCATAGGCACGTCCCGTTTCTCGAGGGAAAATCAAGCACCGGTAGATTAGGCATTGATATACATGCAACGGCCGGAAAAGGGGACGTAGGCTTCTGCAATACCTGGACGCTTGAAATATCCTGCACACAGCCAGTAAAAATATATGCTGGCATGCCTATCGGGCAATTAATTTATTTTGTTGTTGACGGAGAGGTTGAAACTATGTATAACACTAAAAGCAATGCTAAATACAATAATAAAACCACAAGACCTGTCGAAAGTATGATGTGGAAGAACTCTTTCTAAATTTTGTACCGCAAAATAGTGGCGCAAACCATATTAATGCCTCAGTTTTTTCGTAAATTGAGGTATTCTGTTTTATATAACCCTAAAGTTTACGCTGATGCAGCCAAGCCGGCCAGGCGGGCTTTATAGCCTTTTAATTAATAACCACATGAAAAAGCCATTGCTCGTATTGCTCCCGTTGTGTGTTTTTGCGCTGTTTTTTGGCTTCGCACAGGACGATCCGCTTCTGAAGAAAATATTGTTGCAGATTGAAAAATATCGGACTGACTACCCGCAGGAAAAGGTCCATATTCATATAGATAAACCCTATTATGCAATTGGAGATAATATATGGTTTAAAGCCTATGTGGTCAATGCAGAAAAGAATGAGCTGTCGGATTTAAGCAGGATACTATATGTGGAGCTTATCAACGAAAAAGATTCAGTCAAGCAATCATTAAAATTACCTCTGAACCTTGGATTAGCCTGGGGTGACTTTACCCTTGCTGACTCGCTGAGGGAAGGCAACTATCGTATCAGGGCATATACAACCTGGATGCGCAATTTCGGTGAAGACTATTTTTTCGATAAAACAATTAGGGTTGGAAATTCCGTTTCAAACAGCATTCTCACAAATGTCAACTACACTTTCAGTAAGGACAGCAAGGGGGAAAAGGTTATTGCTGGCATAAATTATTCTGATATCGAAGGGAAACCCCTGGCAAATAAGGAGGTCAGTTATAATGTGAGCCTGGATTTCAGAGAGATAGCAAAAGGGAAAGGTGTAACAGATGCGGAAGGAAATTTGCAAATAAGTTTTGTCAATACCCAGCCATTTATCCTGAAATCAGGTAAAATTTTAACGAATATCCGACTGGATGAAAAAAATATAGTATCAAAAACCTTCCCGGTTAAATCTACTTCAAATGAAGCTGATGTGCAGTTTTTTCCGGAAAGCGGGGAGCTTGTAAATGGAATCCGGTCCCGTGTTGGCTTCAAAGCTGTAGGGCCTGACGGCCTGGGGATGAATGTTACCGGATACATTACCGACGGCACTAACGCAAAGCTGGCTGAATTTAAGTCTGAACATGCCGGAATGGGCCACTTTAGAATAGTTCCGCATTCCAGTCAGGCCATTACAGCTCATATCCGTTTCGAAGATGGCTCAGAAAAAACCTATCCCCTTCCCAGAATACTCCCCCAGGGGTATGTCCTGAGCGTTACCAACACAGATGCCGAAAACCTGGGCATAACTGTAACCACTAACCAGCCGGTGACCGCCGATTCCAAGTTTACGCTGATAGCTCAAACGAACGGATTTGTTTTCTTCGTTGCCAAGAATAAAATTGAAGCTCAGTCATTTACATCAACCGTCTCCAAAAAAAGATTTCCTACCGGCATCCTGCAGCTTACATTATTCTCGCCTGAAAATGTGCCGGTCGCTGAACGTCTTGTCTTTATCAACCACTCTGATTTTCTCGACATCGGCGTCAGTTCATCCAAAGCAGAATATCAGAAGAGAGAGAAGATAAAACTGACGCTGGACGTCAAAGATCATAAAGATCAGCCGACTATCGGAAGCCTTTCCGTATCAGTAGTGGATGAATCTAAAGTTCCATTTGAGGAATCAAAAGAAACGACCATCATTTCAAATCTCCTGTTGAGCTCTGATTTACAGGGTTTTATAGAAAATCCTAATTACTACTTCCATGAAATAGATGAAAATAAGATCCGGAACCTGGATAATTTACTGCTCACCCAGGGCTGGAGGCGGTTTGAATGGAAGAACATCTTATCCAACTCTTATCCAACCTTATCATTCATGCCCGAAACCAATATGGAGATTAGCGGAAGGGTGAAGGGACTGAACGGCAAACCTGTGGCAGGTGGAAGGGTCACCTTGTTTTCGTCTGTTGGCGATGCAATCTTAATGGATACATTAACCGATCAAAAGGGTGAATTCAGGTTTCAAAACCTTTACTTCAAGGACAGCACTAAATTCATTGTTCAGGCGAGGAATGAGAAAGACCGGAAGAATGTGGAGATCGAACTGAACAGAATACCACCTCAGCTGGTAACCAGGAACAAAAACGCCGCAATGGTAGAAGTGAATGTGAACCGGTCCATGCTTGCTTACCTCAAAAATAGCCGAAATCAATTTGATGACCTGAGAAGGTATGGACTGATCAACAGAAGTATTATGCTCGCTGAGGTTAAAGTGGTAGAAAAACAGCCGGTGCTTAAAAATTCATCCAATCTGAATGGCGCCGGAAATGCGGATGCGATAATCAAAAGCGATCAGCTGCAAAATTGTATGGACCTCGCCCAATGTCTTCAGGGAAGGGTGTCTGGTATCCTTGTAAGAAATGGCATCGTATATTCTATGAGAAGCATGAGCTCCTCTTTCAGCGGACCCGTTCCTATGCAGATCATAATCGACGGCATGTACGTAGAGCCTGAATTCCTGACATCTATCAATCCTAATGATGTAGAAAGCATCGAAGTACTAAAAAGTGGTGCAAATACAGCAATATACGGAATGCGCGGAGGAGGCGGGGTTTTAGTAATTAATACTAAACGGGGAGAAACTAACAAAGATTACCGAAGCTATTCCCCGGGTGTGATCACTTATAATCCGCAGGGAATTTACCGTGGCCGGGAATTTTATTCCCCGAATTACGAGGACCCTAAAATAAATAGTAAGGTTGCCGACCTCAGAACTACCATTTATTGGAATCCAAATGTAATAAGTGATTCAACCGGTAAAGCAAGTGTTGAATTCTTTAACGCCGATGGCACAGGAAACTACAAGGCCATTGTTGAAGGTATCAATGTGAATGGCATAATAGGCAGAAAGGTTTACAGGTACAGCGTCCGGTAATGAATACCATAAAAGTTGCTATAAAAGATAAGATTGCGGTCCTTTCGCTTGACAGAGGGCGTTCCAATGCGATCAATTCAGAAATGGTATCAGAACTCCATCAGATGATCCGGAACATTGAAAACGATGACCATATCGCCGGCCTGATCATTACCGGCAAGGAAGGCTTCTTTTCTGCCGGGCTTGACCTGATCGAGCTTTACGATTATAACGAAGAAAAGATCCGGCAGTTCTGGATCGATTTTTTAAGCCTGGTAACTTCGATGGCATCTTTCAGAAAACCAATGGTTGCTGCAATCAGCGGCCACAGCCCTGCCGGTGGTTGTGTGCTGGCGCTTTGTTGTGATTACCGGGTAATGGCTGAGGGAAAATATATTATAGGCCTTAATGAAGTACCTGTTGGCATCATTGTCCCGGAGACTATTTTCCATTTATATGCTTTTTGGCTGGGAAATGCGCCTGCCTACAGGTATATGCTTGAGGGTAAGCTAATGCGGGTAGAGGAGGCCTTAGCGGCTGGATTAATAGACGAATTGGTCAAACCGGAGAGCATCCTTCACGCTGCGGAACGCAGGGTCCTGAAATATATTCAGCTGGATGCCACGACATGGCAGCAGAGTAAAGTAAATATGCGCGCGCATTTGTTATCTAAGGTAAGTGCAGATCAAACGCCAATGCTGGAGATCATGCTTAAACAATGGTGGTCTCCTGGTACCCGTTCAATCTTACAGACGATCATTCAAAACCTGCAGCAAAAATCAGCCTGATGTATAATCAACCGATGCTCAGAGATGATGCCCTGAAGGGAAAAACAATTATTGTTACTGGCGGCGGAACGGGTTTGGGCAGGGCAATGAGCAGTTATTTTCTAAAGCTGGGCGCTAATGTTGTCATCACCAGCCGAAAGCTGGATGTGCTTAAAAAAACAGCATCAGAGATGGAAGCCGAAACCGGCGGCAAGGTACTTCCCTTGCAATGCGATGTAAGAAATCCGGACGAAGTTGAAGCAGTTCTTAAAACATCTTTGGAGAATTTCGGACAGGTCAACGGCTTATTAAATAATGCGGCCGGGAATTTTATCTCTCCTACAGAACGACTTTCTGCAAACGCTTTTTCAACGATTATTGATATTGTTCTTAAGGGTACGGCGAACTTCACTATGGCACTTGGTAAATACTGGATTAAAGAAAAACAGGCCGGGACCATCTTAAATTTAGTCACCACATATGCTTTTACAGGTTCCGGATACGTAGTTCCTTCTGCATGTGCAAAGGGGGGCGTACTGGCGATGACTCGCTCGCTTGCAGCCGAATGGGGCAGGTACGGGATACGTACGAATGCCATAGCACCGGGACCCTTTCCTACAAAGGGTGCCTGGGATAGATTGCTGCCCGGCAACATGGCCGAAAAGTTTGATTTCAAAAACCGCGTACCTTTAAAGCGTGTTGGTGAACACCAGGAGCTTGCCAATCTTGCAGCATTTATGATGTCTGATTTTTCGGGATACATTAACGGGGAAGTCATTACTATTGATGGTGGCGAATGGCTTCAGGGGGCGGGGCAGTTTAACGGACTTGAAGCGATCACTCCCGAAATGTGGGATATGCTGGAAAAAATGACGCGGGGTGCAAAAGGGAGTTGAGAAGGGAATCGAAAACGAGCAAAGAACCAGAAAGCATTTCGGATAGGAACGTACAGGAAAAGAAATATGAAAGTTGAGCCCAGTTAGTCTATGCTCTTGGTTCTTTATTCGATATTTTTAACACCCTTCTTATTTTATCACACCGAAATCCCCATCCATTCCGTATTTTTGTAAAATGGGAACACAGGTACAGGAAGAAACTCTGACGCTGGAAGAAGTATTGGCGTCGTTAAAAGTTAACCATAACCTTATTCTTTGGAACGATGATACGAACACATTTGAGCATGTGATCCATTGCCTCGTTAAATACCTTGACTATACAGACAAACAAGCAGAACGTATTGCCTGGACTGTACATAACGACGGGAAATGCATCATTTTGGAAGGCTCGTTTACAGAAGTAGAAGTTTACCGGAAGATACTGCAGCAGGAAGGCCTTACTGTTAGCATCGGATGATCTTTAAAAATAACAACGCGGCAAGGAGCTTGAACTGCCTTTCGACGCAATCCTGAAATTAAGGACAATTTCATGCGAACCTTTCTCCACGGCTGCAAGCTTTGAGGTTGTGAAGTCATACGAATATCCGAGCTGGATATTTGGCGTTAACTGGAGTTCGGCGAGTATATCAAACGAATCCATTGACCGCATTGATCCGCCCAGCCAGATGGTTTCTTTCAGCAAAAAGTTGGCGTTCACATCTACCTGAACAGGAGAACCGCTTACATATTTTACTAAAACGTTCGGCTTAAATTTAACATCGGGTCCAAGATCTGTGATATATCCACCCTGAAGAATATAATGGGGCTTATAAGCCGTAACGGCAGAAGGTGCGCCTTTCAGATCACGATAATAGAAATATGGCGATGAAAAGCCAGCATAGAATTTTTCCGAAAAAAGCATCAGGCCAAACCCAAAATTGCCACGCAGTGAATTCTGATCTGCAAATACAGGATCTGTTGCCGCTGAAGAGCTGCCGGTCAGACTATATTCTCCGACATACTTACCGATACCTCCATTAAGGCCTAGTGCCAGATAAGTTCCTTCCTTTATCTGCACACGATGGGCCAGCGTTCCGAAGACGCCGGTTTCACTGATGACCTCCCCTATCTGATCCCGCATTACGATGAAGCCGGCAGATGTATTTGAGTTATTTATGGGGCTGTGAAGAGACAGGGTTTGAGTATTCGGTGCACCTTTAAAGCCAACCCACTGCTGGCGGGCAAGCGCCGTAACGTTCAGGGCGTCATCCATGGCAGAATATGCCGGGTTTATAACCAGTCCGTTAAACATGTACTGGGTAAACATCGCTTTCTGCTGGGCATTAACTGAAAGCACGGCTGAAAGCATCCCAATAACCGAAAACAAAAACTTTATCCCGGGCCGCTGAATCATGATGTAGAAGTTTAATTAGTCGAACTCTTGTTATATAAGGCAGGCAGCAGATGCGCTGCTTTATCATTCTTCTACGACCAGACAATGAAATAGTTACAAAAAACGAATACAAGTTTTACCTTGCATTTTATTAGCAAAAATTGGCTTTATTTGCACGCAGAGCGCAATGTCCTGGAGACATCCCACTTAACTAAACCACGTTAGCATGTTTTTCCTCCTTTCCAAAGTATTAACCTTCCTGATATCACCTGCCGTGATCATTCTATTGCTCCTGCTGGCGGCATTGATCCTAAAAAACAGGCCGGCTGCCAGCCGTCGCATTTTGATCGCGTCCTTTGCCTTACTTCTTCTGTTCAGCAATCCATTCGTGATTAACCAGCTGTTGGGGAACTGGGAACTGAAGTTCCCTGAGCTTAAGCCAGGTAAACGCTATGACGCAGCAATTATCCTGAGCGGCTTTATGACGATCAACAAGCAAACAAAGCGGATAAGCTTCGGGGAAGGCGTCGACCGGATGACTGATGGCCTGGCCCTATACCGGGGAGGGTATGCTCATAGGATCATTATAAGCGGCGGTTCGGGAAGTATGGTTAACGATCTGCGGGAATCAACCCTGACGAAAGAATTTCTTGTTAAGAACTGCGGTGTGCCTGATTCTGTGATCCTTGTTGATACCATATCCCGGAACACTTATGAAAATGCTGTAGAAACCAGAAAGATCATGAAGGACCACGGAATAAAAACAACATTATTGGTGACATCAGCTTTTCACATGCGCAGGGCGAAAGCATGCTTTGACAAGCTCAATATCGCAACCGATATCTATCCCACAGATATTTTATCATCAAAACAAGAATACTACCCCTCTGATCTGATCATTCCCGGCACCGATAATATCGAGAAATGGGAAATACTCATGCATGAAATTGTGGGTATATTGATGTATAAGATCAAAGGCTATAATTAATTCTTGTCAGCAGACCGCATTTTGAAACGGCCAAACCTTTTAGTAAATTCAATATTCCCTGCATAAGTAAAATAAATCAGCTAAGTATTATTCTGTAATTTAGATCGTATGAAATATCCTGCAGTCGAAAATTTTATAAACGGACAGTTTACCACTCCCGACAAGCGGGATGCCCTGGACGTTATATCTCCTGTTGATGGGAACGTTTTGTCTACCGTTCCAATGTCTATATCAGCTGATCTGGACGAAGCTGTGCGGTCTGCAAAGTCAGCGTTCAAAACCTGGGGAAAAATGCCCATTAAGGAACGCGTACAAGTATTTTTTAGGTTTAAGGCACTTCTGGAAAAAAATAAAAACGAGCTGGCCAGTCTTATTTCGGAAGAGAATGGAAAAACTGCTGATGAGGGCATGGCAGAGATCGAGAAATCAATTGAGCTTACCGAGTTCGCCTGCTCCCTCCCTCAATTGATCACCGGAGAATTACTTGAAGTCAGCAAAGGAATTGAGTGCCGTACGGAGCATGTGCCCCTTGGTGTTGTCGCCTCTATCGTACCCTTCAATTTCCCAAGCATGGTACCTTGCTGGACCATTCCCAATGCCATTGCACTGGGAAATTGCATGATCATCAAACCTTCGGAAAAGGTTCCGCTAAGCGTTGGCCGGATCGCAGAGCTGCTCAAAGAAGCTGGTTTACCAGACGGCGTATTAAACATCGTTCACGGTAATAGCGAAATTGTGGACGCTATTTGCGATCATCCTGATATTGAGGCAGTATCATTTGTTGGATCAACGAAAGTTGCTAAAATAGTTTACAGACGGGCAACTCAGAATTATAAACGCTGCCTCGCATTGGGTGGAGCTAAAAATCATTTATTAGTTTTACCGGATGCAATTCCTGATATGACAGCGCAGAATATTACTGCTTCCATGAGCGGTTGCGCCGGACAGCGATGTATGGCTGCTTCTGCGATGGTGGCGGTTGGAGAAGTGGATCATATCATCGAAAAGCTTTGCGAGGAAGCCAGAAAAATGGTGGCCGGTAAAAACCTGGGGGCTGTAATTAATAAGGAGTCGAAAGACCGCATTGAAAAGTATATCAATGATGCTGAAAAAATGGGCGCTAAAATTCTCGTTGATGGCCGGAACACTGTAGTTAACGGGAAAGAAAACGGTACTTATATCGGAGCAACGGTAATAGATTTCGTAACACCGGATATGGCCATAGCTAAAGAGGAGCTCTTCGGACCGGTAATAAGCATTATGAGAACTAACACGCTGGATGAAGCCCTGGCTATCGAAAATGCAAATCCTTACGGAAATGCTGCATCCGTATTTACGCAGAACGGCGCTGCAGCGCGATATGTTATCGAACATGCCAGCGCAGGAATGGTTGGGGTAAATGTGGGTGTGCCGGTACCAAGAGAACCTTTTTCATTTGGGGGATGGAATGAAAGCAGGTTTGGGGTAGGCGATATAACGGGCAAAAGTTCTATAGAATTCTGGACCAAGCTTAAAAAGTCTACAACGAAGTGGAACCCGCAGGCGGGGGTGAATTGGATGAGCTGAAACTAGTTGAGAATGGAGAGTGGAAAGTGCATCGCCCGCCGTAGCTTTAGCGAAGGAGGGATACGTTATTATACATCATTAATAGGTTTGCATTTATCAGTTGGCGCCATGGAGCACTTGCCTGGTAACTGGCAACAGGTAAACGCAACAGATACTCGTTACTGGCAACAAATATGGAAGTTATAGCTAAATCGCAATCAGAAGAAATTATTCAGAACAATCTGGATCATACGCTATTCTCGTGGAGTAAGCAGAAAGGCATCGATCCGATTGCCGTTAAGTATGGGAAAGGGGTTTACCTCTATGATCATCAGGGTAAGCGATATATAGATTTCTCGTCAGGCCTGATGAATGTTAATATCGGACACGGCGATCAGCGGATAACCGAGGCCGTTGTAAAACAAATGCAGCAGGTGAGCTATGTTACTCCTTCCTGTGTAACAGAAGTCCGGGGCGAGCTCGGGAAAAAGCTTGCTGAAATTTGCCCCGGCGATCTCAATAAAGCATTTTTTACTTTATGCGGCGCCTCTTCGATAGAGAATGCCATAAAACTAGCGAGGTTGTACACCGGCCGGCATAAGATCCTGACCAGGTATCAGTCGTACCACGGCTCAAGCTACGGAGCCCTGTCTGCGGGAGGCGATCCCAGAAAAATTCCTACGGACTCTCAGCAAGCGCCGAATTTTGTGCATTTCGATCTTCCCATATTATACCGATGGAACTATGGAGAAGAAAATTTACTAAAAGAATCCGTTCTTCAACTGGAACGTCTTATTGCTTACGAAGGTCCGGCGAATATTGCAGCGATAGTATTGGAAGGCGAATCAGGCTCCTCCGGATGCCTGAAATATCCTGAAGGATATCTTAAGGAGGTCCGGAGAATTTGTACAGAAAATGGCATTCTGCTCATCGCTGATGAAGTAATGAGCGGCTTTGGCCGGACAGGTAAATGGTTTGGTTTCCAGAATCATGACATCATTCCCGATATGATCGTGATGGCCAAAGGCATTACCTGCGGATATCTTCCCTTCGGATGCCTCATGGTATCCGATAAGATTGCTGCAAAATACGATGATGCCATGCTGCCTTTGGGCCTCACTTATTCTGCCCATCCGGTAAGCTGTGCCGCCGCCCTTGCCACACTGAATATTTATGAAGATGATAAGCTTATCGAAAACGCTGTTGCGATGGGCAAATATGTTGATCAGCAGGTAGAACTTTTAAAGCAGAAACATCCCAGCATTGGAGACTGGAGAAATACCGGTTTACTGGGCTGCCTTGAATTGGTCAAAGACAGGGAAAACAAGGAGCCCATGGCGCCGTTCAATGCGAAACCTGATCAGATGACCGTCATGAATAAGGTTGCAGCGAAGATAAAAGAGCTGGGGATGTACACTTTCGTGAGATGGAATTACATATTTATAGCCCCTCCTCTTATTGTCAATAAAGAAGAAATCGATGAGGGCCTTGCCATCATATCGGAAGCGTTGAAAATTGCCGACGCATATATCAGTAAATAAAAAAATGATCCCGCGACGCTATTATGAATTTGGTTTCTTTATTTCCGGAATCGTTTATTATCTGTTGATGAATAAGAATACTATACACTTAAAGAAAGGAAAAGATCGTGTCAATTCTAATTAAAAACGGGCGGATAATCACATCTTCAGAAGATTATATCGCAGACATATTCATTCACGAAGAAACGATCCAAACCATAGGGCAAAATCTGAAGCTGCATGCCGATGAAGTTATTGATGCTGATGGGATGCTTATTCTGCCGGGTGGTATTGACCCTCATGTACACCTGGATATGCCATTCATGGGGACCTTCTCCAGTGATAGTTATGAAACCGGAACAAGGGCTGCCTTGTATGGCGGCACTACGACGGTGATCGATTTCGTACTTCAAACCCAGGGCGATTCATTGAAAAATGCGCTCAAAGACTGGCGTTCGAGAGCAGACGGAACGGCTGTGGGCGATTACAGCTTCCACATGGCTGTCACCGATTTTAACCCGGATACGAAACTGGAAATAAAGGAAATGATTGATGAGGGGATCACATCTTTTAAAACTTTTATGGCCTATAAGGGCTTCCTGATGGTAGACGACCGGCAGATGGTAGGCTTAATGGAAGAGGTTAAAAAACAGGGAGGAATTGTTACCACGCATGCCACAAACGGTGACATGATCGATTTCCTCGTCGCAAAACATCGCTCTGAAGGAAAGCTATCGCCGCTGTATCATTATTTATCCCAGCCTGAAATTACGGAGGCAGAGGCATCAGCGCGTTTTACAGATATGATTGCGTATACCGGTAGCCCGGGATATATCGTGCACATGACTTGTCAGGGAGCTTTGGATGCGATTCGTACATCAACGTATCGCAATCAAAAAGTTTTCGCGGAAACCTGTATACAATACCTGACCCTGGACGCTTCAGTTTATACGGAAGAATTTGAGGGCGCTAAATGGGTAATGAGTCCGCCTCTACGGGAGAAAAAAGATCAGGAAGCACTTTGGGCAGGAATTAACCAGGGATTGGTTCAGGTAGTCGCTACGGATCATTGCCCCTTTTCCTGGGAACAAAAACAAATGGGCAGAGATGATTTTTCAAAGATCCCTAACGGTCATCCCGCCATAGAGCATCGCATGGAGTTGCTTTTTTCTGAAGGGGTTCAAACCGGCAGGATAAGCCTAAATAAATATGTTGAAGTATCCAGTACCAATGCCGCTAAAATATTCGGCATGTTCCCCCGGAAGGGAACTATCGGGATCGGCTCGGATGCAGACCTTGTAATTTTTGATCCTGAGAAAGAACACTATATCTCGGTGAATTCACATCATATGAATACGGACTATTCAGCGTACGAAGGCTGGAAGGTGAAAGGAAAAGTAAAAACCGTTCTTCTGCGCGGCAAGGTAGCCATTGAAAATAACTGCTGCCTTGTTGAAAAAGGGAACGGAAAATTTATCAAACGTAACAAAGTAACTGGGATCATTTAACCTGTAAAAATTATATAGTATGCCACGAATAATCAAATCTGGCCTGATTCAAATGAGTTTGGCAAAAACCGAAGGCGAAGGTAGCATTGATGAGATCAAAGATGCGATGATCAAAAAACATATCCCTTATATCGAAAAGGCGGGCGAGCAGGGCGTGCAGATATTATGCCTCCAGGAGATATTCAGCACCCCATACTTCTGTACCGGGCAGGATAAAGCGTGGTATGCGTCTGCGGAAAGCGTGCCGGGACCGACTACAGATCTGATGGCAACCTATGCTAAAAAATATAGGATGGTGATCATCGTGCCCGTTTATGAAAGAGAACAGGCTGGTTTCTTATACAATACGGCTGCAGTTATTGATGCCGATGGTACCTATTTGGGGAAGTACCGTAAAAATCACATCCCCCATACCACGGGCTTCTGGGAGAAATTCTTCTTCAAGCCTGGCAATCTCGGTTATCCGGTGTTTCAAACTGCCTATGCAAAGATCGGGCTTTACATCTGCTACGACAGGCATTTCCCTGATGGCGCACGCGTGCTGGGTTTAAATGGGGCCGAAATTGTATACAATCCTTCGGCAACTGTAGCCGGTTTATCTCAATATTTATGGAAACTGGAACAGCCGGCCCATGCCGCAGCCAATGGTTATTTTATGGGATGTATCAACCGCGTTGGCGAGGAAAAACCATGGGACCTCGGAAGGTTTTACGGAACATCTTATTTCGTGGATCCGCGCGGCCAGATTTTCGCGCAGGCATCGGAGGATAAAGATGAATTATTGGTATCAGAATTCGACCTGGATATGATCGAAGAGGTAAGGAACACCTGGCAGTTCTTCCGCGACAGACGCCCGGAAACCTATGGTAAGCTGACTGAACTTTAACATGGCAATACAAGATAACAGGCTTTCACAGGAGGAATATCAGTCCAACTTCGACGACATTCACCCTCCATTTGAGAATTATACAGCGGCAGCCGTTGAGGCTAACCGTTGTCTTTTCTGTTATGATGCGCCCTGCATGAAATCCTGTCCCACCAGTATTGATGTGCCTAAATTTATTAAACAGATTTCCACTGAAAATATCAAAGGATCAGCGCACACGATCTTTTCTTCAAACATTATGGGAGGCGGCTGCTCAAAAGTTTGCCCCGTTGAAAAGCTGTGTGAAGGGGCTTGTGTTTATAATTTCCTGGAAGAGAAACCGATTCAAATAGCCAGGCTTCAGCGATATTCTACCGATAAGGCCATCAAAGAAAAATGGCCGTTATTTACCCGGAAGCCTTCTAATGGCAAAAAGGTTGCTGTTGTTGGCGCCGGTCCCGCCGGCTTATCCTGCGCCCATGTCCTCTCGCGCGAGGGTGTAGACGTAACAATCTTCGAAATAGACGAAAAAGGCGGCGGTCTAATGACTTATGGGATAGCCGCATACAAGGTGACACCCGAATTCTGCCAGGAGGAAGTTGATTATATTACTTCGTTAGGAGGGATAGATATTCAATACGGAAAAGGTTTGGACAGGGATATTTTTCTTCATGAGCTGGAGGCATCTTTTGATTCGGTATTTATTGCCATTGGAGTCGGCCTAACACGCACGCTGGGCATCCCCGGCGAGGAACTTGAAGGTGTAGAGGATGCGATCAGCTTTATTTATGCGATCCGGACAAAGCCCTTCGAACAGGTGCTGGTGGGCAGTAAAGTCGCAGTGATTGGAATGGGAATGACTGCCATTGATGCAGCAACACAGGCTAAAAGGCTTGGAGCAAGTGAGGTTACTTTAGTTTATCGTCGCACCCGGAAAGAAATGCCCTGCACGGAGGCAGAACTTAATCTCGCAAAGCTGGATGGCTGCAAGATCATCTGGCTTGCGGCGCCAAAAGAGATCAAAGGCACTGAAGGAAAAGTTAACAGCTTAATTTGCGATCTTATGGAATTGAACGAAAGCATTCCGGGTGAGCGAAAGGTTCCGGAGCCAACAGGGGATACCATTCAGCTGGATGTGGACATGATCATAAAGGCTACCGGGCAACTGCCATTTGAAAAATTTGTCCGTAAAAATGATCTGATCAATTCTAATGGAAGGATATTGATAGATGAGCACAATGAAACTTCAATTGCCGCTGTTTTTGCGGGGGGCGATTGCGTGAACGGCGGAAAAGAAGTGGTCGATGCCGTTCAGGCAGGAAAAGACGCAGCCGCTGGAATTCTTTCTTATCTTGGGATTAATACTTATCCGGCCACTTAACGTGGTGATGTTACAGTACATATTTTAATTAAAAATACCTGAACATGGCAGATCTATCATCAGACTTTCTGGGCATTAAGTCCCCAAATCCGTTCTGGCTTGCAAGCGCTCCGCCAACCGATAAAAAAATAAATGTACTCAGAGCGCTTGAAGCGGGCTGGGGAGGCGTAGTCTGGA
The DNA here is from genome assembly GCA_037719315.1 of Daejeonella sp. Classification (GTDB taxonomy): domain Bacteria; phylum Bacteroidota; class Bacteroidia; order Sphingobacteriales; family Sphingobacteriaceae; genus Daejeonella. The sequence continues at coordinate 56,302 of JBBJNR010000001.1, read as the reverse complement.
AAACGCTCGGTACACAGGTGAAAAATGTTTCCTCCCGGTATTCATCAGTTAATTTTAAGGGGGCTAAGGTGATGGGGTTCAATAATATTGAGCTCATCTCTGACAGGCCTTTGGAGATCAATTTGCAGGAGATCCGGGAAGTACTGCGCTTATTCCCTGACCGCGCCATGGTGGTTTCCCTGATGGCCGACAATTCACGCGAAAGCTGGCATGAGCTGATAAAAAAAGTAGAAGATACCGGCGCGCATGGGTTGGAGCTGAATTTTGGCTGCCCGCATGGTATGACTGAAAGAGGTATGGGGGCTTCTGTAGGACAGGATCCGGAGATCGCAAGAATGGTTGTAGAATGGGTAATGGAAGCGGCAACTATTCCAGTCATCACTAAACTAACTCCAAACGTTCATTCTGTCGTTCCTACCGGAAAAGCGGTAGTTGAAGCTGGCACTCATGCATTATCACTGATAAACACCATACAATCTATCACCGGCATCGACCTGGATACACTGGTTCCGAATCCAAATGTTGCCGGAAAATCGGTTTTTGGAGGTTATTGCGGTCCGGCGGTGAAGCCCATAGCCTTAAAGTTTTTAACTACCCTCGGCCAGGATACCACGACAAAGCAAGTTCCAATTTCAGGCATAGGCGGCGTGAGTACCTGGAAAGACGCAGTCGAGTTTATGCTGCTTGGCGCAATTAACGTCCAGGTATGTACAGCGGTGATGACACATGGTTTCCGTATCATCGAAGACCTTTGTGAGGGCCTGAACAACTGGATGGATGAAAAGGGTTTTATAAATACCACTGATTTTATTGGTAAGTCCCTGCCTGTAATGACGAATTGGGAAGAGCTGGATATCAATTACCACATTGTAGCTCATATTAACCAGGATAAATGCATCCACTGCGGGCTTTGCTATATCTCATGTGAAGACGCGGCCCACCAGGCTATTAATTTATCGTATGGAAATCCTTACAATACATACTCTATCAAAGAGCCTGAATGTGTGGGCTGCAATTTATGTTCGCTGGTTTGCCCGGTTGATAACTGCATCACTATGGTTGAGCAACGTAAAGGGGATGAATATTTGAACTGGAAAGAGTTTCAGAAGAGGGGGCTGCCGTTGAATGACCACTAGGTCAGTTGCCTGTTGCGGGTTACCAGTTGCCAGGCTGGATGGTAAAAATATTATTGTATTAGCGATAATTTACTTCCGTACAGCTTCAGCCAATGTACTTGATATAACTCATTTTTATATATTTGTCTCAACCAGTTATAAAACCAATTTTATCTTCATGAGATCATACATACAAACACTTTGTATTTCTTTAATATTTTCTGGAACTCTGGCTTACAGTCAGACGAAGGATCAAGTCGTGGAAAACATCATAAAAGAAGCCACTCAAAACTCTCAGTTAAAAAGACTTGCACACGAACTAACCGATGGGATCGGTCCGCGCCTGGTGGGGACACCGCAAATGAAACAGGCTCACGATTGGGCGGTGGCAAAATATCAAACCTGGGGAATTTCGGCCAGAAACGAAAAATGGGGCGAATGGCGCGGATGGGAAAGAGGAGTTTCTCATATTGATATGGTTTATCCCAGGGTAAAATCACTGGAAGGAATGCAACTGGCGTGGAGCCCCTCAACAGGAGGAAAAACAGTCACAGCAGAAACTATTATACTTGCAAATGTTCCTGATTCCGTTGCGTTTCAGAAATGGCTGCCAAAAGTAAAAGGAAAATTCGTAATGATCTCTATCAGCCAGGCTACTGGCCGACCTGATTACAACTGGCAGGAATTCGCAACAAAAGAGTCGTTTGAAAAAATGAAGGCGGAGCGCACCTCAGAAACAGCTGCCTGGGTAAAACGTCTTGCTAATACAGGACTTAATCCACTTTTTAGCACTCAGAATCTTGTGCTTGCACTTGAAAAAGCCGGTGCTGTTGGTATTGTTACTTCGAACTGGTCGTTCGGTTTTGGTGTGAATAAAATATTTGGCGCAAATACAACCAGAATTCCTACAGTTGATCTTTCATTAGAGGATTATGGCCTGTTATACCGTCTTACAGAATCGGGGATCAACCCTAAAATTAGTGTAAGGGCTGATTCCAAGGAACTGGGGCTTGTCCCAACATTTAACACTATTGCTGAGATTCGCGGAACAGAAAAACCTGAGGAATATGTGATGTTATCAGCACATTTCGATTCCTGGGATGGCGGGACCGGTGCAACCGATAATGCGACCGGTACCATCACCATGCTGGAGGCTATGAGGATCCTGAAGAAAGTTTATCCGAACCCGAAGAGAACAATTTTAGTTGGGCATTGGGGAAGTGAAGAACAGGGATTAAATGGCTCAAGGGCATTTGTGGCCGACCATCCAGAGATTGTTCAGAACATACAAGCTCTCTTCAACCAGGATAATGGTACCGGACGGGTTGTAAACCTTTCGGGCCAGGGCTTTTTAAATGCATACGACTACCTGGGCAGATGGTTAAACGCAGTTCCTGTCGAAATCCGCTCTCAAATCGAAACCAGCTTTCCTGGTTCTCCCGGAGGCGGCGGATCAGATTATGCTTCGTTTGTAGCAGCAGGCGTCCCTGCGTTCTCTTTAAGCTCTTTAGGCTGGTCGTATGGAAACTATACCTGGCATACCAACCGGGATACCTATGATAAAATAGTTTTTGACGACGTTCAGAATAATGCTGTCCTGACAGCGATCCTGGTTTATATGGCCAGTGAAGACCCTGCAAAAACTTCAAGGGCGAAAAGTATTCTTCCTGTCAGTTCAAGAACGGGGCAGCCAATGGAGTGGCCTGTACAACGCCAGCCAACACGCAAAGGCGGGGTGAATTAATTTTTAACCGTAGCGGGCTTGGTGGTTTTTTTCCGCGAGAGTAGCGAAGATTTACCGGTAGAGTACGTCAGGATTATGATACTGGGTTTATAATGAACGCCGCGCGAAGTTTTACACTGAAGACAAAGCGCTTAACTTAGCTTTTCCTTTAGAAATCGCAAAGCACGTGCTAAAAGATTACCCTTCCTGTATCTGAGGAAATGTTTAATCGCTTCATAAGCGTCCTTATTTTCCACCACATCCGAGGGAAAATAAGTAACCGCTTGCTTACTTATTTCTACATCATAGATATTGTTCTTTCCCGAATGGACACCAGACCCGTCATGACCAATATTATTGATGAGTGAGGCGGATGGATTAAGCGTAAGGCCATCATTAAGAAATACAGAGGCATACCAGCGAATCGCCCAGGAATTATTTCTTCCCTTTTTGAATTCCATTACCTGCTTCCAAAAGTTCATGGTACCCTCAATGGAGAAGCGGTGCTTTTTTTCTTCGCTGAACTGACTGATGAGCTTATCGATATCCGGCTCGAAATTCTTCCATGCCCGCTCCCACGTTGCCCATCCCCAGCTGGATGCCGCACGGTAAAAAAAAGTTTCAGGCAGGTCCTTATTTTTCAGAGGGTACATGTACGCACCGATATGCATGACCTTTTCTTCATTTTGATACCGGAAAAGAGCATCATTAAAATATTGCAGGGTATAAGGCGAGGTGATAAGGTCGTCTTCAAAAACAATTACTTTGCCATACTTTGCGGTAAGCAAACTCACACCGTCTATGATGGAATTTGCAAGTCCATAGTTTGTTTCGCGTTCAATAAGCTCAACATCTTTGAATCCGTCAATTGAGCGTATGATATCTCTAACTTCTGCAACATCAGCTGATTGACCCGCATCCCTGGCAGCATCTGAAAATATATAGAGCTTTGATTCCGCTGCATGTACATTTCGCTTCAAAGATTCCAGTGTAAGCCTGGTATGTTCAGGGCGGTTACATACAAATAAAGCTATCGGGGCAAGGGGCTGCATTATTGACTAAAGATATTTTTATAAAGATAGTATCAGCAACCCCTCCTTAAGAAAAGGAGGGGAAATATTAAAAAATATACTTCGTGCTCAAAAAATTCGAGCTGTTGCTGTCTAAATTTTAATTTAACAAGTGCTTATTATGTTCATTTAGCTTTGTAGCTACTAACGACCGTATGGAGAATGATCTTAAAGCATCTACAACAGACAATGTTCCTTCGGCACTATCTTTCCGGCCTGTGAACGGAAACACATCCGGTCCGCGCTGGCATTGGCAATTAATATTAACCCGGCTTACCTGGTTAACCAGGGGATCGATCAGCGAGGCGATCTCTTCATCATTATTACTGAAAATACTAACCTGCTGCCCGTGGGTCGACTCAATAAGGTATTGAATGGTTTCCTCCAGGTCATCGAAAGGTACCACCGGAACCACCGGCCCGAACTGCTCTTCCGTATACAGCTTCATTTTCTTGTTTACAGGGTATACGATCGCGGGATAAACAAACGATTCATTAGTAGCTCCACCATGATCGTTCATCACGCTGGCGCCATTCAAAATAGCATCATCTATACATTCCTTCAGGTAAGCAGGCTTATGGGGTTCAGGAAGCGGGGTTAAAGCAACACCCTCCTCCCATGGCATGCCAAATTTCAGTTTCGACACCGCGGCAGTTAGTCCTTTTAGAAATTCATCAGCCAGACTCCGGTGAATAAAAATTATTTTCAGCGCCGTGCATCGCTGTCCGTTGAAAGACAAAGAACCCAATACACATTCCTGAACTGCCAGACTTATATCTGCCTTTGATGTAATAATAGCGGCGTTCTTTGCGTCCAGTCCCAAAATTGCGCGCAAACGATTAACCTTGGGGTGAAGCTTTTTTAGTTCATTGGCCACCTTGCTTGACCCGATAAGCGTTAATACATTGATCCTGCCGGATTTCATTAAAGCAGGAACGATCTTGTGACCCCTGCCATAGATCGTGTTGACCACTCCTTTCGGGAAACAATCTTTAAATGCCTCCAGCAGCGGGTAATGAAGAAGCGTCCCATGCTTAGGCGGTTTAAATAACAGGGTGTTTCCCATTATCAGGGCCGGGATAAGAGTGGTGAAAGTTTCGTTCAGCGGATAATTAAAAGGGCCCATACATAAAACCACACCCAAAGGCGAGCGCCTGATCTGGGCAACAATCCCCTGCTCTATTTCGAACCGCGACGATATCCTATCCAGGTCTTTCAGAGCATCAATAGTTGCATAGATATATTCAACAGTGCGATCGAATTCTTTGACTGAATCAGCATATGATTTGCCGATTTCCCACATCAACAGCTTGACGACGATATCCTTTTTCTCAATTATCTTGTGCGTGAACTGCTCAATACAATGGATCCTTTCGTTAACGCTCATGGTTGGCCACTCTCCGCGGCCATGATCATAAGCTGCAACGGCAGCGTCCAAGGCTTCCAGCGCTTCTTTTTCATCGCACAATGGATACGTGCCGATTACCTTTCGTTTCAAACCATCCGTACCGGCGATGCAAACAGGCGAGAGCACCGTGTGCACTTCACCAGTCCATATCCTCATTTCACCATTGCATAAATATTTGCCCTGGTGTATTTCATTTTCCAAGGCAAACTGTTTTGGGATTTCGTCCTCAGTAACAAATATGGATTCAATACTTTTTTGTAAACTCATAAATAATAATTATTAACGGCCGGCAGTTATCGGCGTCATCTTTGGGATCAATAAACGGAACATCACAAACCAGGCAACAAGATAGGCCAGTCCGCACACAAAAAACATGATATAGTAACCAGTTTCAATATGCCCCAGGCCTTTATAATGATCGAACAGCTTACCGGCCAATTTAGCTATGGCCATACCTCCAAAGCCACCCGCCATGCCACCCATCCCAATAACAGATCCTATTGAATTTTTAGGGAACATATCCGAAACGGTAGTGAAAATATTAGCCGACCAGGCCTGATGTGCCGAAGCAGCAATACCTATAATAATCACCGCATACCACATGTTAAAGCTACCGGCGTACTGTGAAAATATAACCAGCAAGGGGAATAAGGCATAAATGAACATCGACGTTTTCCGTGCGCGAACAATAGTCCAGCCCTTATTCTTCACAAACCACATCGGCAGCCATCCGCCAAGAACACTTCCAAAACCTGCCATGGTATATACCAACACGATAGGGAAGCTAACCTGCATTCCTACAAGTCCATATTCTGCTATTAAAAATGCTGGTAACCAAAACAGGAAGAACCACCAGATCCCGTCAGTAAGAAATTTTCCGACAACAAATGACCAGGTCTGTTTGAACGTCAGCAGCTTAAGCCAGGAAATCTTCGGCTCTTCTTCCTTATCGTCTACCACGGCTATCTCTTCGTTATCACTATGGATATAATCGTATTCAGCCTTAGAAAGCTTTTTGTGCTTTGCCGGAATTTCATACATGGTAAACCAGAAGATCAGCCAGAGAAAACCAACGGCGCCGGTAGCGATAAATGCCATCTGCCAGCTATAATTAATTGCTATCCAGGGAACAACGATCGGGGCAATAATGGCCCCGATGTTTGTGCCCGAGTTAAAAATACCTGTAGCAAGCGCTCTTTCTTTTTTAGGGAACCACTCGGCTACCGTCTTAATAGCGGCCGGAAAGTTACCCGATTCAGAGACACCCAGAAGCGCCCTGTAAGCAGCAAAACTAAAGGTACTTGTGGCAAAGGCATGCAAAATTGCGGCAATACTCCACAATATCAGGGAAAAGGCATAACCCAGCTTGGTCCCTATTTTATCTATTAGACGACCCACACCCAGCATACCCAGCGCATAAGCGAGCGTGAACGCAATAACGATATTTGAATAGTCAGATTCTGTCCAGTTAAATTCCTTTTCAAGAGTTGGCTTCAGTAAGCTTATTACCTGCCGGTCAAGATAATTTATCGTAGTAGCAAAAAATACAAGGGAACATATCGTCCACCGGTAATTTCCAATTTTAGCATCGCTCATATAAATGATTTAGGGTTTATTCATTGTTTCATATCATTCACCTTCTCTTCAGAAAGTGAAATAATTCTTAGCATTATAATAACACACATCCTGTACTATTTTACCCAGCCATTCAATGTCTTCCGGTAGTTCCCCGTTTTCCACATCCTTACCGATCAGGTCAGAAAGGATGCGTCTGAAGTATTCGTGGCGCGGATAGGATAAAAAGCTCCTGGAATCGGTCAGCATTCCCACGAAGCGGCTTAACAAGCCTATATTAGAAAGGGTATCCAGTTGCTTGATCATCCCATCTTTCTGGTCAAGGAACCACCATGCGGATCCAAACTGAATTTTACCGGCAACTGTCCCATCGTTAAAATTACCGGTCATTGATGCAACTAATTCATTATCTGCCGGATTGAGATTATAAATGATGGTTTTAGCCAGCTTGTTACTTTTGTCAAGCTTATTCAGGAAACGGGTCATTGAAACCCCCTGGGGAAAATCGCCAATGGAGTCCAGACCTGCGTCTGCCCCGATCTTATCCAGCAGACGCGTATTATTATTGCGCAGGCCGCCAACATGATATTGCTGTACCCATCCCTTTTCATGGTCCCATACTCCAAAATTGTAAAGCATACAGGATTTAAATTGTAAAACCTCTGCATGACTTAACACCTGGCTGGAACGCATCTTCTTAAATATGGCGTCAATATCCGCATCAGAATAATCTTCTGCATAAAATTGCTCCAGACCGTGATCAGAAACGGAGCATCCATTTTCCGAAAAGTAATCATGACGACCTTTCAAGGCAGCTAAATAATCATCGAAGGTTTCGATCTTAGTTCCTGTAAGCCCTCCCAGCTTTTGGATATAATCATTCAAAGCCGGAATATTATCCGCTTGCATGGCTTTGTCGGGTCTGAAAGAAGGAAGTACCTTCACACCAAAACCATCTTTCTTTATTCTCTGATGGTATGCCAGGTCGTCCAGTGGATCATCCGTGGTGCCAGTCATTTCAACCTTCATTCTGAGCATCAGATTTCTGACAGAGTATTCGGGAGATTGAAGTTTTTCTGTACATTCATCATAGATCTTTTTTGCTGTTGCAGGCGACAGTAGATCATACACATCAAAATAACGCTGCAATTCCAGGTGAGTCCAGTGATATAATGGATTTCTCATCGTATACGGAACGGTTTCAGCCCATTTTTCAAACTTTTCGTAATCTGTTCTATTCCCCGTAATATATTCTTCGGGAACCCCGTTCGCACGCATAGCGCGCCATTTATAATGATCGCCGTACAGCCAAATCTGCGTTAAATTTTTAAAATTTATGTTTTCTGCGATCTGATCAGGCGGCAGATGACAGTGATAATCAATAATAGGCAAGTCTTTTGCAAAATCATGATACAGTTTTCGGGCTGTTTGGGTTGAAAGAAGGAAATCTTCGTCTAAAAAATTTTTCATCGAGGAAATGACTTGTTTTTAATGGTGATGATTTCGCTCATACGGATCAATTCGTAACCATTTTTAAATCTATACTTTTAATATTAATATTTTCAAATACTTTTGAAAAGATGCCTATAGAGCTGAAATATTAGCTAATTGGACAATACGCAGATGTTAATTATACCCCGCTGTTTACAAAGAACCCCCCGTCCACATTGATCACAGTCCCTGTGACAAATTGTGAGGCATCGCTCAGAAGCCAAACCAGCGCCCCGATTAATTCATCTGTATGTCCGAACCGCTTAAAAGGGGTTTGCTTAATAACGAGATTACCCCGCTCGGTAAAAGTGCCATCGCTATTGGTTAGCAGGTTTCTGTTCTGCTCCGTCAGGAAAAAGCCAGGGGCAATTGCATTCATCCGTATTTTATCGCCAAAACGATTGGCCATTTCCACTGCAAACCATTGAGTATAGCAGTCTATGGCTGCCTTACCCATACTGTATCCTAGCACACGGGTAATTACGCGCTTCGGACTCATAGAAGATATGTTGACAATACTTCCTTTTTCCTTATTCTGAGAAATAACCTGGCCGAAAACCTGGGTAGGAATTAAAGTGCCCCATAAGTTCAGATCTACAGCTCTCTTCATGCCATCCATATTCATTTTGAAAATATCATCGTCTTTCTGAACAACTGCTTCAGGCATATTACCGCCTGCGGCATTTACCAAGCCATCAATCTTTCCGAATTCATCAAGAATCTTATTTTTTGCGATCTCAAGACTTTTTTCATCCAGAACATCGGCAATAAGGGCAATGGCCTTTCCACCCTGCCTCTTGACCGCATCGGCCCGCTCATTCGCAACTCCCTCGTTCCTGCCTAAAATCCCGACAGCGCCGCCGGCTTCCGTAATTCCTTTAATAAATGAATGGCCAATTATTCCTGTTCCGCCTGTTACTACTATTACTTTTCCTTCTAATGAAAACTTGCTCTGCATGGTATTGTCAATTAATTTTTAGTGTTTTTATAAGCCATTCTTCTGCCAGCCGGGGCCATTCTTCTGCCGCAGGGTTTCCTGATCTCAGACCATATCCATGTCCGCCCGTTGCATAAATATGCATTTCAAAAGGCAGCTTTAATTCCCTCAGTGCAAAAGCCAGAGGGAATGGCATGTCGTTCTGATCGTCAGCGGTCATAAAAATAAAGAACGGCGGTGTATCCTTCGTCACAGTTAACAGCGGGTTAAGCTGTTTTTTATCCTGCACTGTTGCTGTATAGGCCGGATAAATAAGCAAAGCAAAATCTGGTCTCGACGAAACCTTGTCAATATCATCTATGGAAGTATAAGTTTTCTTTGTAAACCCGGTGGCGGCTAACGCAGAAAGATGTCCCCCGGCAGAAAAGCCAAGCATGCCAATCTTGCCAGGATCCAGCTTCCAATCGCTTGCCCTGCTTCTTACAGTGCGAATAGCCCGCTGTGCATCCTGCAAAGCCCCCTCTTGTTTCTGTGGAACCCTATATTGCAGCACAAATACCGTGTATCCCTTTGCGGCAAAATATGAAGCAACTTCATCGCCCTCAATATTAATGGCAAGGATCTTATAACCGCCCCCGGGACAAAGAATAAGGCCCGCACCATTCGCATTTTTACCTGGCCGGTAAACCGTCAGGTCAGGATCAGTAATGTTAGTGATCCTTCTTACATTTCTGCTGCTATCGGGATAAAGCTCCGCAGGATGCTTTATCTCCGTTTCTCCCGGAACAATTCCAGGCCATAATTTGATAGTCTCCATACTCTGACCGAGAGAGTTTAATATAAAAAAGCAGGATATACTATATAGTATGATAAATTTCATATTGTAATATTACCAATTATCTGTTCTAAAAGATGATGCAGGCAGATTTTCATTGTTGAATAATTCTGCTTCAACCCATTCTCTCCAAGCGTATCTCACGGCTACCGGCTCGCTGACCAGCTCGCTTTGTACGGTAATGTTTCCGGCGCTGATAGTCGCCTTTGCGGGATGAAATTTTCTGTCGGCTCCTGCGACCTCAAAAAGAGTAAGCGGTTTACGGTACGACGTAAGATAGCCTGCATGGTCAAAGCTAAGAACAGCTTTATTTCCTTCAACCTTCATTGATCGGTATACTGGTCCGGACCAGGTTATCCCCTTTATGCCATAAGTCTTTGACAGGGCGAGGTACGCCAGCCTTTGGGCGGGCTTTGTTTTATCAAAGAAATGAATATCATTCTCCATACCCACATCCAGGGCAGAGGCCATACCGGAGTTGGGGATAACATCAACAGCCTTTAGCTGTGCTTCGCGGATCAGCACCCCGCTTCTGGTCTTGTCTGTGCTGCCAAAAGGGGCGATCTGAACATAATAGAACGGCAGTTCCCCCAGGTTCCATTGCCGGCGCCAGTCGACAACCATAGCCGGGAAAAGCTTTGCGTATAAAGCGGGCTCATGCCTGTTGGATTCGCCCTGCATCCAAATAAAACCTTTAATCCCGTAGTGCAAAAGCGGGGCTATCTTGCCATTAAAAAGAGTGGTGGGTTCTTTTTGCGGTGCTTTAATGGTATCCAGGCTCAGCGGGATTTTAACTTCAGGAAAAGCTTTCAGGCTTGCCGCGCTCATCCAGGACTCGATCATCGTTCCGCCAACCTCCGACTGTATCAGACCAATGGGAACGTTAAGCTTCTTCTGGAGGATCTGTCCGAATTGGAATGCCATGGCACTAAATTCACGCGCCGTCTCAGAGTTTGACTCCTGCCATTGTCCTTTTGAATCAGGCATGGGACTAAGCGAGGTAGCCGTACTTACTTTAAACAATCTTAAAGAAGGATTATCGGCCGTAAGAATGATCTCATTGGAGTTTAGAATTGGCGAAGAGTTACCCCTAAGGGCCATTCCCATATTGGACTGCCCTGAACACACCCAGACCTCGCCTAAGAGTATGTTTTTTAACGTGATCTTCTCTCCATCACTTATCGTGATTTGATAAGGGCCACCTGCAACCTGCGTACTCACGTTTACGTCCCATTTACCCTGGCTGTCAGAATTGGTTGAATAAGTCTTGCTATTCCAGGATGTAATTATACTAACCTGGGAAGACGGTTTTGCACCACCCCATAGTTTCACCATGGATTGCTGTTGGAGCACCATGTTGTTCCCGAGCAGAGACGGAAGGATGATGTTCGAATGAGCTGCGTGCGAAGCGAGTAAGATTATGAGAAGGAATAAAAAAGCGGAAAGCGGAAAGCGGAAAGCGGTAGGATGAAAGCTAGAGGGTGAAATTGGAGAGAAAGCAGTTTTCATAGAATGGTTATTTAGATTCTCGTTAAGCAATACTTTATCTCTTTTGTATTTTCCTCATTTGCTTTGCAAACCTCTTGCCCAATTTTTCCGCAGATGATGAATCGAAATGAGTGATATCGCCTTTATGTTCCAATCCTTTGGATGAAGCTATAGCTGTATGTTTAATCCTGCCAGGCAGTTCGCGCAACACACTGTTGATGGTTTTGTACTGTTCTTTAAAGGTACCAAGTTCTCCAGCAACAAATGGCAGATCAGGATCTTTAATAATTTCTCTGAAGTTTCCAATAAGATCCGCTAGCTTTTGAAAGTAGGCGGCTGCAGCTTCCGGAGCGCTGTCAGATTCACCCTGATGCCAGATGATCCCTTTAAATACTCCGGATTTCATAGCTTCGCGAATACGGATTAGCGCATCATCATAAGGATGGGTTTTTGTTGCTTTATCATAGCCCCCGGCTTTCCAGGTATTGATAGATGTCCCTCCCACCGCACAGGGCACAAGCCCGATTTTTACATCAGGATTAGCCTTAGCCATTTCCAGCCCAAAGCTAAGCCCGGGACCGGCTCCTGCTACAGTTGGCTTATCAAAATGTAAGGGATGCTTTGCTAAAACCCACTCATTATTTTTATTCAGCATATACACCCGGGGGCTACCTTCCGTCCTATACTTTCCGCTAACTTCCCCGCGCCCCGCCATATTGGATTGACCAGCCAGAAGGTACAAATGGAAATTAGGGGCTGTTTGAGCAAAAGCCATCACAGACATGCAGGAAATGAAAAGGGGAAGGAAATAGTTAAATAGCTTAATCATAATTAAATATAGGCAGAATCTAAAAAGCCCCGGTGTATACGGGGCTTTTTAATAAGTCTTTCCTGATTAATAGCCAGGATTTTGCGGCATTTTAAGTGTTAAATTCGCATCAATAACGCTTTGTGGGATCGGGAATAACAGATCGCGGTCTGCAATAGTGGCTTTAGCCAGAACATTATAGGCTCTTACCCGCTCAAGAAGTTTCCCAGTACGCAGAAGAGTATATCTTCTTTCTTCTTCAGAGAACAGCTCGCGGGAGCGTTCATCAAGGATAAAGTCAAGAGTTACCTGTGCGTTGGTGATAACTGGGGCATTAGCGCGCGTACGAAGCGCATTAATAGCTGTAGCCGCGCTACCCAAATCATTCAGTTTTAAATAAGCTTCTGCCAATAATAAATACGTTTCAGCTGATCGGATATAGATCTGATCGTTATAGGCTCTGTCTACATTCGGATCAACCGGGCTCGCGTAATCCCATTTACGGGTGTTCGGCCAGTTAGGATTGAGGGTCTTTTCGTTAGCAGTCCGGTTAAGAGGAAGTATATCGCCCAATTGTTTACCGGCTGGTATCCCTTTGGGATTATTTATCGCGAAGGAAAATCTCCACGCAAAATCAGAGCCCCGCTCATCCCCGGAAGGGTAAATGCCCAATGCCCATTTTGTAGGTCCGTAACGCCCAATTCCGCGCCCGCCATTTTCCGCACTAACGATAAAAGGGCTTTTTGATACACCGTCAGTTCCTTTAAAAGTGAAAGAATAATAACGGTTCACCCAGTAACGGCGCATTACGTTGTTCGGTTCGCCACCAATTACGTTCAACTCAGCCTGTAATACCCAAAGTGCTTCAGTGTTTCCCTGGGCTCTATTGGAGTTTCCATCAAGGAACATATCTGTGAATGCCGTACCCGGCTTAGTTGCATCTACACCATAACGTGCAGTGACAAGCCTGTAATTAGTATTTGTAGTAACTTTCAATGCCATGTCCCTTGCCTGAGCGTTTTTTCCCTGGGCTAAATAAAGTTCAGCCAGGTAATGCTGAACTACCCCTTTGAGCATCTTTCCATTTAGCGTAGAGGTTACAGGAAGATATTGTTCTGCGAATAGCCAATCAGCTTCCATAACAGCTCTGACTTCCGCTACCGGAGCTCTTACCCAATCGGTTTTAATATTGCTGCCGGAGGATTCTGTCAGTGTCAATGGAACATCTCCCCACATGTAGGTCAAGTGACGGTAAGACCATGCGCGGATGGCACGAGCTTCAGCCAGAGTAAGGTTCTTTTGATCAGCCGAAAGGTTTACATCGGATTTTTCTGCCCTGCCAATAATCGTATTGGCTGCATTAATCGTTTGATATAACCATTCCCATTCCAGGTCAAAATGCGAGACAGAAGGATTATTGATCGCTCCCCAAAGATTATAGATGTCCTCAAAAGCGTCTCTCCAGTTCGCATAAGCGTTGTCTGTACCAATGTATGCGGGGCCTGTCATCATAGAACCTATAGAGCCCAACGTATTACCCGATCTCGATCTGCGTACCTGATCATACAGTCCATTAATTCCCGAGTCAAAACCCGCTTTATCTTTAAAAAGATTATCAGCAAGTATAATACTTGGTGAATCTTCCTCTAAAAGATCTTTCGAGCATCCTACAAAAAGCACTGATGTAAGAATGCAGATGATTATTTTATTATATACTTTCATGATTCCTGGATTATAAGCCAATGTTCAGACCAAAAATAAACTCCTTTTGCAATGGGATAGCATCCTGCGTATTAAGTTCCGGATCGGTACCGGTCCAGTTGGTGATCGTAAATAAGTTACGCGCATTTGCGTAGATCTTTAAGCGGCTTACCCCGATCGGACTTAGCAGTTTTGCTGGAATGTTGTACGCCAGTGATGCATCTTTTAACCTTGCATAACTATCACTTTCAAGTATACCTACATTAAATATATTTACAAGTAGAGCATTTGCATAATATTCATTAGTTGGATTCGTAGCCGACCACCAGTTCTTCCTGGTTGTATTATTACGCACACCGGATTGTACGGCATCAGATAAAAGCGGATTGTTCCTGCTTGTACCCTGGACTCCCTGAACGAAAAGATAAAGTGAGAAATTCTTATAAGCGAGACTGTTACCTAAGCCCCATACAAAATCCGGCTGCCTGTTGCCGAAAACAACATTATCCAGATTGTCGATCTTGCCGTCGGAATTTTGATCCACTACTTTCGCAAAGCCAGGTTTAACACCTGGTTGAGGAGATTTGGTCAGGTCGTCTGTAGTTTGCCATACGCCATTAAATACTTTACCATAATTAACTTCAATAGGCTGGCCAATAAACCACTTGTTGCCAACATCATCCTTTCCATCACCATACAGATCTTTTATTTTATTTCTGTAAAATGAGAAGGTAAGATTGCTTGACCACGTGAAATTCTGACCGGTAAGATTGTTTGTAATCAGGCCTAGGTCTAAACCCGTGTTTGAGGTTTTACCGATGTTTTGGAGAACATTACTCACTCCGTGTACCGGCGATATGGCCCTTCTCAACAACAAATCCCGGGTCTCTTTACTATAGATATCAAGAGTTCCTTGAATACGCCCTTTGAACAATCCGAAATCTAAACCCGCATTAAACTGATCAGTAGTTTCCCAACCCAGATTATCATTACCAAGCGACGTCGGAACATAACCCGGTAATGAGGTGGAGCCATCGACATAACTGCGTGTCGCTAATCTCGCTAAAGTGGAGTAAGGATTCACAGCCTGGTTTCCGCTGCTTCCGTAAGATAATCTAAGCTTCATATTAGAGATCACTTTACTTTCCTTCAGGAAGTTTTCCTCAGAGATGTTCCATCCAACAGCAACCACCGGAAAAAAAGCATATTTTTTATTAGCTCCAAAAGCTGAGAATCCATCACGACGCCCGGTAATGGTCAATAAGTATTTACTATCATAGCTATAATTTATCCGCCCCATTTGTGAAAGCAATGTTTGTTCAGCATATCCGGCTGCCGGCAAAATACTGGATGCTACCTTAGCCTGATAAAAAGTCAATACGTCATTTGGAAAACCAGTTGCGTCTAAGGTATCTGTTCTGATCTTATCAGTCTGAATACTATAAAGGCCTGTAAAAGACACTGTATGCTTCTTAGCAATAGTTTTGGTATAATTAACTATATTTTCGACAAGAATATTTGAGTTATTACTGGATCGGAAAGCAAGATCTCCTTTTGCCTGTACTCCTGTCCGTGTATTTACACCATAATACGTATTGCCGGTCCTGGTGGTATACTCTATACCAGTATTAAGTCTGTATGACAATCCTGATATAAAAGGGAGTTTTATATCGAGGTAATTGTTAGTTATAATTTTCGCAGTTCTGTCTTCGTTGCTCGCAAGAGTTGGAGCCAGAGGATTTCCAAAAAATCCGTCTTCCGGCCATGGATAGATCTTTTGACTACCGTCAGCATTAAACGGCGTGGTCAAAGGATTGAACCTATATGCGCCCGTCTGTCCCTCGAACGTAGCAGGCAGGCCGTCACGTATATTGTAACCTAACTGGGAATTCGTTCCATAAGTTAACCAGTCTTTAATATTCATCTCCAGATTTACGCGTGTTGATAATCTTTTAAATTCATCATTTAACGCTACACCTTGCACATCCAGGTAAGAAGCTGAAACATAATATCGTGAGTTTTCTGCGCCTCCACTAACTCCCAGCTGGTGCTGCATCTTGCTTCCTTGCTGGGTAGCCAGGTCTAACCAGTTCGGAAAGTTCTTAGAATCGAAAACTGCCTGCTCTGAAAGAGATACAGAATTTGGCTCACGTATCTTTTTAAATGCATAGAATTCTTCAGGAGACAGGGTATTCGGCAGGTTTGCGATATTCTGAACTCCGTAAAAGCCGTTATAGGATATCACCGGTTTTCCGCGCACACCTTTCTTACTGGTAATAAGAATAACTCCGTTAGCGCCCCTGGATCCGTAGATCGCGGATGACGATGCATCCTTTAATACGTCAATAGATTCTATATCCTGGGGGTTAATATCCGAGATACTCCCGTTATATGGAACCCCATCTAATATAATTAGAGGTGAGGTTCCGCCTGAAATAGAATTTCTTCCGCGAATACGAATTGTATTATCATTTCCTTCTGCACCACCCTCATTCTGATCGATACTCAATCCTGGAATTGAAGCCTGCAAGGCTTGTGCAAAGTTTGTATTGGGCACTTCCTCAAGCCGCTTCTTATCAACTGAAGCAACCGCGCCCGTTACATCACTTCTTTTCTGAGTACCGTAACCCACCACCACCACTTCATTTAGATTCGTTGCATCCGTACTAAGTACCACATTTATCACGGAACCATTGACTCCTGACACAGGAACTTCTTTACTTGTATAACCGATGTACGAAAACACAAGCACATCCGAATTACTCACTTCGGCAATACGGTAATTGCCATCGCCATCGGTACCCGCGCGTTTGGTTGTTCCTTTAACCGTTACAGTCACTCCTGGTAAAGAAATCTGATCGTTCTGGTCAGTTACCTTTCCGGTGATCGTTTTAGTCTGCGCAGCTACATTCAGCTGTGCCGTTACTAATACAAACAGGGATAAGATACCGATCCAATTTTTGTAAAATTGTCTCATACATTTTTAGTTTATAAGTGTTATTTAATACTTCCACAAATTGTTTGCATGGATCTTTTTCAAAGCATAAACATGCAAATACCCAGTATACTGATGATCAAAACGGCTGCAATGAATACCAGATTTACAAAATACTTCGATCTTTCTTTGATATAAGATTTCATGATTAACATTTGACTAAAGTTAGGCTGCTATCCTCTTATAATTACAGGTCATAAATAGCAAATGTACCTGCGAAATGGTTCAATGATATTTCCTGAAAAAAGCTTTTATGTCCCCAATCTGCATCTGTGATTGTCTGAGCGGTCCTACGAGCCTGTTCATTTGTACGGTATTTATGTTTCATTTAGCCTGCATTGCTGTTTTAACATCTCTATACCTTGTAAAACCAATTGATTAATCTGGTTGTACGATTTATATGACGCAAAAAACTATTATTTGTCTGTTCCTCTTTATCTTTTCCCTAAAAGCTTTTTCACAAACTTCAACTACCAGGTTGCAGTGGTCTGTCAATGATAACTGGAAATATTTGCCCGAAGGCGCCGATTTTGCGCATCGCCCGAAGACAGACGATTCGAAATGGCAATTGATTAATATCCCGCATACCTGGAATGCTAAGGACCCCTTTGACGACGATGAAACATCGCGCAGGGGAATCAGCTGGTACCGGAAAAAAATATCTCTGGACAAACGTTTTAAAGACAAAAAAATATCCCTTTATTTCGAGGGAGCTTACCAGGTTGCCGATGTGTACATCAATGGAGTTTTCGCAGGCCAGCACAAAGGAGGTTATACTGCCTTTAACTTCGATATAACTGATCTGGTAAAAATAGGTGACGGGCCAACGGAAAATCTGATCGCGGTACAACTTAATAGCGCCCAGGATAATTTCATTCCGCCTCTGTCTATCGGTTACGCGTCTTATGGCGGTATTTACAGAGATGTGTGGCTGATCGCAACGGACAAGCTCCACTTTCAAACGGCTGATCATGCTTCAAAAGGAATATATATATCCACACCGCAGGTTTCAGCAGAATCAGGTTCTGTAAAGATCAGAAGCTTAATAAACAATGACTCGGAATATGAAAAAACGTTTGAGCTGGTACATACCATTTTCGATGCAGAGAAGAAGGAAGTAACCACCCTGCGCCAAAATGTGACTCTTGCAGCCGGCAAAGAAAGCAGTACCGATCTTCAAACAACTATCAAAGACCCAAAGCTCTGGTCGCCTGATAAACCTTACCTGTATAAAGTAAAAAGTCAGATCATTGCAAATGGCCAGGTAATAGATGAGATAACTAATCCCCTGGGCTTACGATTCTACAGCTTTAATTCCGAAACGGGTTTTAGCCTTAACGGGAAAAAATTATTTCTGCGGGGAACAAACCGACACCAGGATTTTAAGGACCGCGGAGATGCATTAAATGACCAGGATCACTACCGTGACCTGAAGATGATCAAGGATATGGGATGCAATTTCCTGCGGCTGGCTCACTATCCACAGGATCCGGAAGTGCTTCGTCTGGCAGATGAAATGGGACTGCTGATATGGGAAGAGATCCCTCTGGTAAATTATATGAACCCGGTACCTGAATTCTTAGAAAACTCTAAAACCATGATCCGTGAGATGATCCGGCAGCATTATAACCATCCGTCAGTGATCGTATGGGGTTCCATGAACGAAGTTCTTTTATGGAGTGAAAAAGCGGAACGGATCCAGGTTCAGAATAACATCCCATACCTCAACAAGATTAAGGGATACTCCATACAACTCGATAGTACAGTGAGAGCTGAAGACCCAGGTAGGGTAAGCACTATGGCCATGCACATGAGTGATGATTATGATAAATTCGGGCTTTCCGCGATACCTGCCTTGGCTGGGTATAATATCTACAATGGCTGGTACAGCGGTAAATCAGAAGAATTTAAAGCTGCCATCGACAAAAAACATGCTGATAACCCGGAGCAAGTATTATTTATTAGCGAGTATGGCGCAGAAGCGGATAACCAGGTGAACACTGAAAACCCCCAGCGTTTTGATTTTACAGGCCAGTACCAGCGTTCATTCCATGAAACCTACCTTTCACAAATGAGGCAAATGCCATACCTGGCCGGAACTGCAATATGGAATGAGTTCGATTTTTCGCAACCCAATGTTGGCGGGGTTAACAACAATATGAACCAAAAAGGGCTTGTAACATGGGACAGGAAACCTAAGGATTCTTACTTTATGTATAAAGCAAACTGGAACCCTCAGCCTATGGTTTACATCGCTTCAAGGGATTGGCTGGACAGAGCAGGTGTTGCAGGTGAATTATCGACAATCGAAGTATACTCCAACCTTCCTGAGGTCACACTGATGATCAATGGCAAATCCTATGGGGCTAAAAAGCCCGACGGAATTCAAAAATCTGTCTGGAAAGTTAATTTAAGCCCGGGTCCAAACATCGTTTACGCTACAGGTAAAACAGGTTCAAACACATTGATTGATCAGATTAACTTAAACTACCATACCTATCCTCTTAATCTGACAAATGATGCTGAGGCATTTAAACATCTATCGGTCAATGTTGGTTCGAACACCCAATATATTGATGCAGCTAAAAATATCTGGATCGAAGACAGGCCGTATACTAAAGGAAGCTTTGGCTATATAGGAGGCACGCCATCAACACTTAATATTAAGTCCGTAAAGAAAAATACGGAAGACTTGCCTCTCTTTTATTCTTATCTGGAAGATATAAAAGGGTATAAATTTGATGTTCCGGATGGTACTTACCAGGTGGAGCTTTGTTTTATTGAGAATGATAAGTCCGCTAAAGGGGAGCGCATTTTTGACGTTTCAATAAACGGAGATAGGGTTATAAACAGCATGGAACTATATGTGGAGCATGGAGTGTCTGTGGCACTGCGAAAGAAATATATGCTAACGGTAGACAAAGGCAAAGGTGTCGAAATAAAATTCGATGCACATAAAGGGAAGGCTATCCTTAGCGGGATATCGTTAACAGCAAAGTAGGTATTAACCGCGAAGCTCGCAAAGTTTTACCTGCCTGCGGTAGCTACCCTGTATACACAAATATTTACCTCCGGAAAAGCTATTGTTAGTTGCGAGTCAGCCTGAATTGCCTCCAGCTTTAGCTGGAGGTATTGGATTATTTGTGAGTGGGCTTTAGCCCAAATAAGGAATTTTATCAGAATTTGGGCTAAAGCCCATTCACATGATCATCTCTACCCACGGGCTGAAGCCCGTGGCAACATACCTAACGAATTATAAAGGGTCAACAAAAGATATGTATACAGGGGAGCTGCGGTAGGCAGGCGCCAGGGACGCGAAGTCTTTGCGGGATACAAAACGTCCAACCTCTGTGCTCTTTGAGAAAGACCTTGGCGATCTTTGCGGTTAAAAGCCGGTGGGTAAAGGCAAGGCAGTAATATTTGAAAATACCAGGTTAAGCAAAAAAGAATGAAACATCATAAATCAACTATGAAATATCTCAAGGCCTGCACGGTAGGAATTGCATTTTCCTGCTTTTTTACAGTAACAGGGGTATATGCCCAGCAAAAAAATCTTGCTGTCGGAAAAACTGTAACTGCAAATTCCGAAAATGCTCAATATCCTGTCCGCAATGTTGTCGATGGCAAGATCACCCGGAATTCCAAATGGATGTCAGGCAACGTCAGGCCTCCACATATTCTGGAGCTCGATCTTAAAGAATACTGTAATATAAGCCAGGTTGTAGTCCACACAGGAATTCCTGATTCCGAACGCACATCTGCTGAGTCTTCTCAGGCTGCTGGCTTTTTTTCGGCAAAGAATTTTAAGCTTCAATACTGGGATGATGCCAACTGGACCGATATCCCCAATACTGAGATCCATGAAAATCGCTTAACAGAAGTTAAATTTTCATTTTCTCCTGACATTAATACATTCAGGCTTCGTTTTATATGTGATGATGGTGAACCCATAAGTATCATGGAATTCCAAGTGTTTGGCACTGAAAGTGGGCGGGCAGCTCCGGTACTTAATGTTGCCGAACTTCAGAAAAAGTCGGTCATCACTACGAATCAGGATATCTCAATAAAAGTAGAAAATAAGGTGACCGGCAAGAGTATGAAATATGTAGGTTACAACCAGGGATACTATATGCCGGGAAGTAATGCTTCCGGATGGGTAGAGTATTCGGGTGTAAACAGCCTTCGCATCTGGACTTCATTAAACTCTTATGTTCCCTTTAAAGCGGTTCAGGTGGATAAAACCATGATGAGCGTCGAGGAATTTGATAAGCGTAAGATGGAATTACGCAGCAACCCTGAAAGCAATAAATTTCTGAAGTGGGATATCCTTCTTCCGATATACACAAAACCAGAGGAAGCGAGCACGAATCCAATGGTTTTGAATTATGTATTATCTGAGCTTAAGCGCTTAAAAGTGGATCCGGTTGTCCAGGTTAGCGGCACTGACTTTAATGACTTATGGAGTAATAAATGGCAGCAATGGCAACGATTTTACGCATTGGCATATTATATGGCTAAAACCGGAGATGTAACCATGCTTGCTTTGCAGAATGAGCCTAATCACCGCAATTCAGGCCCGATGAAATTAGATCAGTGGATCAGTGCGATGCAGATTGTTTCTGATGCGCTGACTTCCGCTGTAGATGATGTCAATAAAAAGTATGGTAAAACCCTGAAAGCTCAAATGGTAGGACCGGTAACTGCCGGCAATAATCCTGAATGGTGGGCAGCAATAGCTAAAAATGTACGTACAGATTATCATGGTAAGCCAGTTAACCACGATCTTATTAGCTTGTTTTCAACTCACTCTTACAATTCACCCTCAGCCGGGTATGCCAGCCGCGTGAATGAAATAAGCAAGGTCATTTCAGATAATCATCCCTCAGGAACTACAATACCCGTTGTCTACACCGAGATCGGACGATGGATGAATGCCTATCTCATAGATAAAGAAGAAACGATGGACTCCCCGTCACTGTTCACTGAGTGGGCAGGTATCTATACTAACAACACCAGAAATGGCGCTTACGGCATGTGGGCATTTAAATTTGCTAACACTACCTCCGATGTTTACAGCATGGGAATTAAATCCGGCCACCATTTCACCTGGCAGGGAAAACGGATCGTTGAGGATGCTTACAAAAATCTCCTGGAGAACCGGCCTGTCAAAAGCTATAATAATTCTGCGGCGGGTTCGGTCACTGACGGATTAAAAACCGATATCTCGGCATGGAAATCAGATTCATCAGCCACAGAAAAGTGGCTTGAAATTGATCTTGGATCACCAAAAAAGATTGGAAGTGCCATTGTTTATACAGGATCTGCGGGAGGTGTTTATACAAGCCCCGACCGCATCAAAAATTACAGCCTTCAATACCATAGCAATGGCGAATGGAAAGATATCCCGGGCACGGCAGAAAAAGCTAATAAATATTCCCAGCTGTACCGGAAATTTAAACAACCAGTTGAAACAAGCCGGGTTCGTTTAATTTCTTCAGATCCTGGGGTCCTGAAAGTAAGGGAGATCAAAATGTTTGCAGATGATGATGGCCCTTCAGATGTCGAAAATTATGATGTTGCCGGCATACAGCGCACAGGGGAGGTTGTCCGTCTTTTCGCTGAAGGTTTTAAAGAAGAACGGCCTTTATATTCTTCAGTTGTCAGCAAAAATGACGAGAACCTGGATGTGATGACATCCTACGATGCGAAAACCGGGAACTATTATATGTGGCTGGTTCAGCGTGGGGCCTACACTGACAATATATCACTTGATCTGAGTAGTCTTGGCCTTGTTGCGGGTGCCCCTGTTACTGCTGAAAGCGTAGGTCATCATTCGTACGGTGAGGTCACCGGCGTTTATAACTTACCTGCTAACAAAAAGATTGATATCACTATATCTCCTCAAAGCGTCACCTTGTTAACAATCCCCGGAGGGCGTTTTAACAAGCAGGTTGTTAAAGCTTCCGCTGATGCAACAGTTGCCGGAGGAAGGAACAACGCACAGAATTATGGAACAATGGAAGATCTAAAGATCGCCCTGGATGCTTCAAAACCTGACAATAACCAGGCTGCGTTTATCCGTTTTAATATTACTAAGAATACTTCGGGGATCTCCCGGGCACTTTTGAAAGTCAATGGCAGGAATGCGACAGACACTACAACAATGCGTTTCCATGTTTACGCAGTCCCGGCTGCAAAGTGGGACGAAAAAGGCATTAACTGGACCAATGCGCCGCAACTCGATAAAGATGGCTTCGTCAAAGAAGTTGGAATAACTGCCTTTGTAGCCGGTGAACTGGCTTTTAAGAGCACCAAAATGGATCACTATCTTGATATCACCGATATATTGAAAAACCACCCGGCCGATTCTTATACCTTTATCCTGGTAAGAGAAACACGACAGATGGGAGATGACGAGGATAAAGGCAGGACAGTTTCTATTTCTTCCAGGGAGGGAAAAACTGCCGCACAATTAGAATTGTGGTACAAGGAAAATAATTAACCAATATTGAAATAATGTTAATTAAAGAGATAATACTTGACGCTAAATCACAACGTTACATTTTCAGGGCGATAGTGATCGTCAGCATCATTTGCCTGAATTTATTATCTCCTATAAGAGCTAGCTCAAAGAATATTATCCTCTATAGCAAAGGAACGTCTAAATTCGATATCGTTATTCCTAAAGACGCAACAACAAGCCAAAAATTCTCAGGACAAGAACTTACAAAATACCTGCAGAAGATAACGGGATCAATATTTAAACTTTCAACTGATGCCAGCCGGAATAATCCATCTATAATCCTGTGTCTTTCTAAAGGCTCGAATAAGGAAGCTTACAGCATCCGCGAAAGCGGTAACGATTTAATTCTTGAAGGGAATTCTGACCCGGCGATCCTGTATGCTGTTTACGATTTCCTGGAGCGGCTTGGATGTGTCTGGCTTGCACCAGATTTTGATCATTATAACGGAAAAGCGGAGACAATTCCTGTCAAAAAAGAATTGTTTTTTGAGTATAATGGTCAGATCACAGAAACACCTGTCCTGGAATACAGGAAACTGGATGTAGCAGGAGCGAGGAATAATACCGTTGAAAATCTCAGGCAACTGATCCAATGGATGCCAAAAGTGAGATATAACACGTTGCGGCTGCAAATGGGGAAAGCCAGGTGGGAGAAATGGAGTACCGAGCTGGCCCCGGAGATGAAAAAAAGGGGTGTCATCATTGAAGTTGGCGGTCATGGCTACCAGAATTTCTTAAACGCAGGTATGGAAGGTGAGACCTTATTCAAAAGTCATCCTGAATGGTTTGGCAAAGACAGTACCTGCAATTACAATCCTTCTGACAGGCTGGTTTTCAATACCGAGAATCCGGAAGCTGTTAATTATTTCACTAATAATGTAGTGGACTACCTGAAATCCCATCCGGAGATCGAAATATTTGATCTTTGGCCTCCTGATGTTGGCCGCTGGTCGGATTGCCCGGATTGGAAAAGCTATGGAACTGCACAAGACAGACAAATACGCCTTACCAACAAAGTAAATGCGGCGGTGAAACAGGCGGGGCTTGATGTAAAAATTGAGATCATTGCGTATTCATTTGCTCTTTTCCCTTCTGAAAACGAAGTTCTTGACAGGGATGTATTGGTAGAGATCTGCCCTATTGACCAGAGTTTTGAATACCAGATCAATGATCCCTCAGCACCAACAAATGCCGAATATGTCAAAGCCATGATGGCCTGGCGCAAGAGTTTTCCCGGTAACATTAGCTTCTATTCTTACTACCGTAAGCAGGCATGGCGTTCATTAGCCAACATTATCCCGCATTATTTACAGAAAGATATGCAGTGGATACAAAGTGTACCAATGAGCGGGATCTCATGTTATGCGGAACAAGGCGACTGGTTCTCTTATGAGCTGAATCATTACACGCTGGCAAAATTGGCCTGGCAGCCTGCTATCAACGTGGATTCTCTTTCCGGGGTCTTTTATAAAAACAGATACGGTTCTGGTTGGCAAGCAGCACGCCATGCTTACCAACTCATTGAAAAGACCGTTCCTGTGTATGGCAGCATCCCACTTTCAACATTGAAGCCCGCAGCGGAAATTAAGCAGGCTCAAACTTCGATTAATGCAGAGATAGAACAGTTAAGAAAAGCCAGTGACCTTTCAACAGATGAGAACGTAAAAGCAAATTTTGAACGCCTCTATCTTGTATTTGAGTACATCCGCTTGGATTTGGACATCCAGTATTCCCGTGCGGCATTAACTCCCAAAGAAGAGATATTTCTCCAGGTGCGTAAGCTGGTTAATTTTCTTGAGGCAAATGCGGGTAATGGTGTCATTATCCTTACCGGGAGTAATGATTATGCGAGGTTTACGAAAAAATACGGGCTTACGAATCAGAGTTTGTTGGATTGAGGCTGGAGGTCTGAGGTCTGAAATCGGACGACAGTAGTGTTAAAAAGAACAATTAATACCAATATTAGAATGAAAAAACTGCTTTTCTTTATCATCACTATCCTAACTACGTTTTCAGCTGCGCTGGCACAGGATCCATTCCATATAACCCCATTCACAGGAACCGATTACATCCGGCTTGTTGTTGACGGTGGGTACCGCTCGGCGCCTGGAAATACCTTTAAAGTGCAGATCCGCTCCTTGAAGGACGGCAAGACCTTATGGATGGGGCCGGTTATTGCTGAAAAGGCTGTAAATGAGGGAAATTATCTGGCATTTACTGTTAAGGATCTTAAACCTGTTTTGTGGACTCCGAATAATCCGGCCTTATACGAAGTCACCTTATTGCAATACACTAAAGGGATTTTAAAAAATTCACTCAAAGAGCGTGCAGGATTTCGCAGCTTCGAGCGTCGAAACGGAAGCCTTTATCTTAACGGGAAGCCAATTTTCCTTCGCGGGATTGCTATTAATCCTCCTGGAAGGGGAATTCCCGATAAACTGGAAAAAAGCCGGGCCTTTGCTATGGACTATGTGACTTACATGAAAAGCATCAATGTCAACATAATCCGCATCCCGGATGCTGAAGAATGGTTTGATGTCTGTGATGAGCTTGGCATGATGGTATTTGGAGGTAACTATGGAGGCACTGTCGCCCGGGGTGAAAAGGTTATAGCAACGGAAAAAGTCAGCGAGGAAACGGACGGTGGATTTCCTGCTGATTATGATCAGGGAGTGTCCTGGTATGAAAATAAAAAGTTGGACCTCATTGCTCATCATCCAAGCCTGATGGTATATGCCATGACGAACGAGACGCCATTTGCTGGCGAAAGAGCCCGGCAATGGGAGAAATTTCTTGATTATGCCTACAACAAATTGAAAAAATGGGATGAAACGCGGGTTTACATAGCTAATGCGGGCTACGGCTACGGCAAAACTGGCGATATCATCGACATTCACCGTTACTGGGGATGGTATTACAGTTCTCCTTTTACCTTTTTAAACATCAGGGACAATTCCAAGATCATTCCATTTCCAAAGAATAACATGCCTATTACATTCACGGAATGTGTAGGTAACTATACAGGCCCCGATGGCAGATATAATTTAACTCCGGCACATAAAAACCCGAGTTCACAACTCGCATGGACCGGACATGAGCGCCAGGACCTTCAATCGCGGCTTGCAGATGAACATCAGAGCTTTAACTTCAGGCAGGCTACAGAAAGTTTCAGGCAGCTAAGAGCTGTAAACCCTGATCTGAGCGGTGTTTTCCCTTTCACCATTCTCTTCTATAATTGGGATACTATTGAAAAGTTCGCGAATATGAATCCCAAACCAGTAACCGACCAGGTGAAGATCTCTTACCAGCCGGTGCTATTGAGCTGGGAATGCTGGACGCTCAATGTTTTTGCCGGTTCTGTAATTAGCCCGGTTGCACATGTTATTAATGATGATAATGATTTTCGCGACCTGACAAATGCGAAAATCGTATACCAGTTAAGGGATAAAACCCATACGGTCGTTTTCTCTGACAGTGCTTCACTGGCAACTGTTCCCTACTACTCAACAGCCCAGAAAAAGCTGAATATCCGCATCCCGAAAGACCTGACCTCGGGAAATTACCAGTTGATCGGAAAAGTGATCAGCAATGGAAAAGTTGTTTCCCAAAATTTCTACAAACTTTTTATCGCCAGCAGAAATTTTGCCGGAATAATTCCGGTTTTCTCGGAAAATCTCCTGGTTTATGATACGGAAGGCAAAACCAAAAGATCTCTGGCAAAACTTGATGTCAAGTTTAAAGAGATTTCCTCCATCAACAACATTCCCGCCGGAAGCACATTGTTGATTGGCGAAAACTCTGCAGACAAACAAGTTTCTGATAATGCAGGTTCGATCAAAAATTTTATGACCTCCGGAGGCAGGGTCATCACTCTTCGCCAGGACAGTTCTCACCTATTACATTTAAATTCCTTGCTCGCAAATCCGCTGGTGAATAACAATGTTGATATTGATAATCCGGTTTATCCAGTTTCTGCAAAAGCGCCAAGTAATGGTTATTACGTTAATCCTGAGCGGCCAGACCATCCGATATTTGTAGGCATCAGCCGCGAGAATCTTAGAGTATGGTCTGATTATACGGACTGGAATGAAACGAAAAAAGGAATGCCGGCTATTCAGCCTGTAACAAATGGCTTCATGCTCAAGGAGATGAATGATGTTGGCAATACGGCTATTCTTGCAAATTATGCTTCCGGACTTCAGGCGATAGCGCTGGCAGAACAATTTTCAGGGAAGGGAAGCATTATGCTGTGCGGGCTCGACCTGGCGAGCAGGACAGACATTGACCCGGTTGCAGCCAGGCTATTCCTTAATTTACTAGGGTATAGCGCATCATCGACTGGTCACGAACCTTATCAGCTCATTACCGCGCCCATTATCTGGGGAGAATACGAAACCGAAAAAGGTATTGTTACTGATGTCTACAGTGGCTTTCTTGTAAATTCAACCCCACGGCTGCCACCTTCCTTTACAAAAGGCATAGTCGTAACCAAAGAGGGCTATCAGCTGGCAGGAGGAGCCAGGGCAGGATTTAATACCAGGCCGGGCATTCAGTATGTCGCAAATGGAAGAAGGCCGTGGGGTCCCTTTGTGCAGACTTTCGGTGGACAGCCACAATTTACAGATAAAGGCTCGACCGAAGGGATAGGTAAGTTCTGGTGCAGGATCCCTGAAGGACAAAATTTAGCAAGTTCGCTCGTGTGGAACCCGGGTACAGAGCCCGTCGTAATAAAAATAAAGGTGAACGGGCTTCCGGAGATCAGCGAAACTTTAAAACCTGGCGAAAAAGTAGTTATAGAGACCCCCGTGGATTCCAGCAATGTGTCTATGACCTATACAGGCGACAGACGTTTGGTGGTTCTTGAAACAGCTTTCCGAAAACGATAGACAGAGATTTTAACTTAATTAAGCTATGATGCGACCATTTTTTAAACAACTGTTCCTTTGCTCGATATGCCTGCTTTTAGCCAAATCAGGTTATAGTGAGAAATACTATGTCGATGCCTTAAAGGGCAATGATAATAACAACGGGCTCTCTGCAAATACCGCATGGAAAACATTGGATAAAGTAAGCAAAAGCACTTTCGGCCCGGGCGATCAAATACTCTTCAGGGCCGGACAGATCTTTAAAGGGTCACTACTAATCTCCTCGGGCGCTACGGGAATGCCACTTATTTACGACAGCTTTGGCTCGGGAGATCGGGCTGTTTTAGATGGTGAAGGGGGCCAATACACCATAGCAGCATATAATAAAGAACATTTCGAACTCCGCAACCTGGCAGTAACTAATTTCAGAAATGGAGTTGTAAGTAAAGAAGATGTATTCGATGGCATCTACATCCAAAATGAAAATGCCGGAACATTAAGCCATATCCATTTTGATAATATTACGGTCTTTAATGTAAATAGCTCCTATATTCCAAAAG
The DNA here is from genome assembly GCA_037719315.1 of Daejeonella sp. Taxonomy (GTDB): domain Bacteria; phylum Bacteroidota; class Bacteroidia; order Sphingobacteriales; family Sphingobacteriaceae; genus Daejeonella. Next base: position 27,208 of record JBBJNR010000001.1, on the reverse strand, counting down.
ACGAGGGCAAACTTGACCAAAGCCGGTATCATGGTGGGGTTTTATTTTATACTAAGGGCAGCAAAGTTCGCAGCAATTTCCATGATGTTCTGATTCAGAATTCCACATTTGAGAAATTGGGGCGTACAGGCTTTAACTTTCGCTCCGATTGGGATGACCGGCTGGCCTATAGTAAGTTCGGAGATGATATGGGCAATGGCATCAAAGATAACTGGACTCCTAATACCCGCGTAGTGATCAGAAAAAACATCTTCAGAAATATTGCCGGGAATGGCCTTATCGTACGGGTTGCCAACAAGGCTCTTATAGAAAGCAATCTTTTTGATTCATGCGGAGTTAAAATTTCAGGCAACGCTGTATTTAACTTCAGTACAGACAGCACGGTTTATCAGTATAATGAAGCCAAAAATACGGTCTACAATGAAGGCGATTCTGATGCACGTGGTATCGACAGCGACTATCGTACAAAACACACTATAATCCAGTTTAATTATCTGCACAATAACGGCCTGGGAGGTGTTACTGCAACTGGCGGACCAGGGGTCGGAGCAAACCCCTCCAACTTTAACCTGGGAACTATTATCAGGTATAATATCATCGAGAATAATGCCCGGCAAGGAATCTACATTTCCGGCCGCACAGAAGGATTACAGGTATATAACAATGTTTTCTACGCCGACGAGAATTATAATGATGTAGTTGTGGTTAAGCTGAATCGCTGGACTGTTTATCCCAATGGTGCTGCATTCAATAATAACATCTTCCTGTACAAGGGGAAAAGCCCTACCTACAGTTTTGGGAATTCCACAAATGTCTCATTCAGTCACAACAATTATTTCGGATTAACACCGCCGGCTGAATTTCCTGATCAGTTTCCATTTCTCATAGACCCGGAACTCAATAATCCCGGAAAATCACCAAAAGGTTATAAGCTGGGACCCAGGTCATCACTTAAAAGTGCGGGGATGGTCATTAAAGACAACGCTAGACAAGACTATTATGGAAACAAGATCGAAAGCGATAAAAAACCTTCGGTGGGAATAGATAATTCAAAAAAGTAAGCAGCGAACCATGAAAAGAAAAATTGTATTACTATCCGCCCTTGCAATTTCTTTAGCCGGGTTAAATTCCTGCAGCACTCAACGGGCAACTGTGAATTATAAGCCTGACACTGAACTTATTAAACTCATTGATCAGAATTTAAAAGATGGCGCTGAACAATATAAGGTATTAATTAAAAATGTTCCGGCAGATAGCTTACCAGAAACTTTTGAAAAAGGAAGATCGAAAAGCATCACTGCCCGTAATTGGGTAAGTGGATTTTATCCGGGTACACTTTTCTACCTGTATCAGGCCACGAAGGATCCCGTCCTATATGCGGAGGGATTGAAGAAATTGCCACTGATGGAACCCATCAAAAACCTCAGTTCACATGATCTGGGATTTATGATGTTTTGCAGTTTTGGAAATGCGAATAATATTGATCCTAAATCTGAATACAAGAACATATTATTGACCAGCGCTCAAACGCTTGCTAAGCGTTTTAATCCTAAAGTCGGAGCTACGCTGTCATGGAGTTCAAAACCCGGAGAATTCAGGGTTATCATTGACAATATGATGAATCTGGAACTATTGATGTGGGCCACAAAAGTAACAGGAGATACTTCATACGCTCATGTTGCTAAGATCCATGCAAATACTACTATGAAGAATCATTTCCGTCCCGATTATAGTTCTTTCCACCTGGTGAACTATAATCCTGAAAATGGCTCAATTATCCTGAAACAAACGGTGCAAGGTTATGCTGATAATTCTTCCTGGGCGCGGGGGCAATCATGGGGATTATATGGATATACCATGATGTTCCGGGGAACAAAAAATCCGCGTTACCTTGAGCACGCGAAAAATATTGCCAATTATCTTTTATCTCATCCAAATTTACCAGCAGATAAGGTTCCATACTGGGATTATAATGCCCCTGATATCCCAAAAGCTTATCGCGATGCATCTGCAGCGTCTGTCATGGCCTCTGCATTGATTGAACTTGCTGGCTATGATAAGCAAAATGCAAAACGCTATCTGGAAACGTCGGAAACTATCATTCGCACACTTTCATCGCCAGAATATAAAGCGGCAATCGGTGAAAACGGGGGCTTTATTTTGAAGCATGGCGTAGGACATTTACCGCGCCAAGCGCTGATAGATGTGCCATTAACTTATGGTGATTATTATTTTATTGAAGCGATGCTGAGGTATAAAAATTTGGGAAGATAAGATAGGAATTGTTAGTGTCTTCATCATTTTTGCACAATAAATACCACCAGAGTGTTGATCTACAAATAGTTGGCTATCTAGTCAGCCCTTAAAAACTATTTAATCATTTGATTATCAATATTTTGTTGATAATTTAGTGCGTATATATCTGCAAGTTTTGATTAAATTAGCTTCATAAGCTTGCAGATTTTTATGCTATCAAAACCTGAAAACACAACTCAATTAAGCTTTCTTCAACCTGGTTTGAGTGAGCAACTATCCGTTAAACACCCTCTTTATATTCTGGCCGGCAAAATTAACTGGCAGCTCTTTGAGGATTCTTTTAAAAAGCACTACCGGGAAGATTTCGGACGTCCGGCCAAGCCTATCGGCCTGATGGTTGCTTTGCTGATATTGAAACATGTCCGTAACCTGAGTGATGAGAGTGTGGTGGAACAATGGTCTGAGAATGCCTATTACCAATACTTTAGCGGTGGGCGCTATTTTACCCCGGCCCCGCCATGTGAAGCATCTGAACTGGTACATTTCCGTCACCGCATTGGAGAGGAAGGAATAGAACTTATTCTTATGGAAAGCATCCGGGTGAATGGAAAAGATGGGAAAGAAGATAAAGGGAGCGTTGACACTACCGTTCAGGAGAAGAACATCACCTATCCTACCGACAGTAAGCTGCACCGGAAAATAATCGACAAATGCATCGCTATTGCTGAGAAGGAGAAGCTGGAACTTCGCCAGAGTTATACCTGTATTCCGATTGGAAACCTATTAAATCTGACACAATACACCTGCACATTTGTACGATATGCCTTTCCTTTAAGCCACAAGCCTTATCTAAATTAGCTTTATCAAAAACCAATTAACAACATTACATACATGAACCTTTTCCATCGGCCAACACTCAAGAGTTTATTTCCTTTCGGGATAATAGTTAGCATTATGATTTCAGCATCTCTTCGTGCAAGTGCAACAAATTACTTCATCAACAGCCGCACAGGAAATGATAATAATCAGGGTAAAACCAAAGATATGGCATGGAAAAGTTTCATAAATATCGAAAAGCAGAATTTTTTGCCAGGAGACAGTATACTTTTCGCAAAAGGCAGCCAGTATAAAGGCGGATTTATTTTCACCAGCTCGGGCAGTGCAGAAAAACCTATTGTTTTTTCAAGTTACGCTGTTGGGGCAGATATCATATTAAAAACCCCGCGTACAGAATTAACCCCAATTTTTGATAAATATGGGGCAGGGCCGGCCCCGGCTTTTACCAACCGAGACTGGAATGTGCTTAACGGAAATATTTTTAAGATCGAAGGAAGCTATATCATCATAGACGGGCTCTATTTTCATGACAATACCATTCCGCCCAACTCAGACCATAAAAATAAAAATGTACAAAAGCTTGGGGCTGTCTATCTGTCTCTCGGTACACATAATAATGTAGTAAAAAACTGCGAATTTTATAATACGCCTGTAGGCATAAAGGTTAAAGGCACGCATAACCTGGTAACACGTAATTATTTACATGATGCAAGCACTATGATGGCTTACTCATGGGGCCCGATAGCTATAATGATCGTAAAGGGGAATAATGAAATCAGTTTCAACAGGATAGAAAATTACGGTGCGTATGGAGGCCCGTATGGTTCTGACGGGGGGGTTATTGAACTGGATGGCGTAGATGACGACTTTAAGGCCAATCAGGTAAATATCCACCATAACACCTCAATTAATAATCATGGGTTTTTAGAAATTGCCGCCAGAAATGTGGATAGTATTACCGTAGCATATAATCTAAGCGATGACCGTAACCAGTTTATCGGAGGAGGGTCAATGAAGGTTAAGATTTTTAACAATACCGTTATCCGAACCCGCGAACCTAATGTTGACCGCTATATATTCTGGACGTTTAATTATGAGTCGACTGTATTTACGGTGCGCAACAACATCTTTGTTTTCGCGAAAGATATCCGTGTTTTTGGGCCTTATGTAAAACCCGAAGGCCATAAGCGTACCTATGTTGGCGAACAGGTACACGACCATAACTTATATTTCTCACCAGTTAATCCAGATCCGGTTGGTATTAAACTAGGGACTGGAGATCAAATAGCCGATCCGCAGTTTGTTGATGCTGCAAACCGAAATTTCAGGATCAAAAAAAGCAGCCCCGCAGCTGGCAAAGCTGCATCTTTAGGTTATGCTTATGATTTAGACCAAAGGGAAATTAACAAAACCTCAAAGCCTTGTATAGGCGCATTTGAATATTGAAAATGTAATTATAATGAAACTAACCCGATCCGCAACAGTACACATCCTGATTATTATTTTCATGGCTTTAGCTGCCTGCGGTAAGAAAAGCCCAATACCAGCTCCGGTTCCGGTTCCGCCTGTAGTTAGCCCTAATGGAGGTGCTAATGCCAACCTTTCAAATATTGCCGTTACAGTTGATTGCAGCCAATCTCAGGGAACGCTTTACCGCTTTGAACAGGCAAATACTACTTCTACAACCAGTCCTCTTCCCGGAGAAAAATCCAGAACATGGCTTAAAGCGCTTAACCATAAAGTTGTAAGGGTTTGGATCCAGCTTCGGTATGTATATAATAATGGGTATAATTATAAATACAGCAGTAGCAATGTACCTGTTGAAGATGCGTTAACATTTTATTCTTCGGTATCAGACTCCTTGCTTGTATGTATGAGCGGGTATGACGGAACAGCAACCGAGCCTTTGCCTGCTGCCGGAGTTAATTATCAAAATTTTGTTAAACAAACGGTTGTTTATTATAAAACCAAATTCCCTAAAATTAAATACATACAGGTTGGTAACGAGCCGGATTATAATGGGGATCCGATTACTGTATATTATCCAATTTATAAAGATTATTACAAAGGTATTGCGGCAGCAAATGCAGCACTTAACTTAACAGGAAATAACCGGATACTGATAAGCAACGGGCCTTTTACCAGCACAACTGCCTTTAGTGCACTTTTACCGTATACCAATCAATTTCTGGCAAAATATGCTGCCGATACGGACCCGGATAAACGCCTGGACTTCTTTAGCTTTCACTGTTATACAGAAAACGACAATCCAAAATTGCTGGCTACAGACAGGGGCCAGATTGATAACCTGATGTCAACCTACAGTTTGCCCAAAATACCCGTTTTTATTACTGAACTGGGGATTTATGGAGGCTCATTTATCCCTTCTGCCTGGCCAGAAGCAGATGCGGTTACTGCACAGCCTGCCGGGCAAATAGCAAAAATGTATAATTTGTACGAAAGCGGGATTGACCGTGTATTTAACTGGGCCGCCTACACGGAAGCATAACGCGAAAAAGCGAACTGGCCGACCTCAATACCGCGTATGCTTATCCGTATGGAAATGCCCTGCAATGTTGCAGTGAACTATCGTCCAGGGGAAGCCGGATCAACGTTGCTTTTACAAAAGCGTTGGACAGTAAAGGCCTGGGCATAAATGCCATGGCTGCAATGGGCAATAATAAGGGTATTGCAGTTTTAGTATGGAATTATAATTTCACTAATGCAGTAGCCGACCAGAGCGGAAACATAATGATCAATAATATTCCAAAAACATTGTTTCCGGGTAAAATACGCCGTACAGTTTATCTTATAGATTCAAAAAACAACAACATCTTTAACAACTCCGCCCAGAACAACCTCACTGTTTTAAAGGACGAAACATTTGATTATAGTATATCTGTTGGTGCGCCATTAACCTTAGAAAGGAATGCGGTGGCACTGGTAGTTTTAACCCCGCAATAAATTTAGATGAAAAAACTATTAGTAATTGGCAGCTATAATGCCGACATGGTGGTTACTACGCAACGGTTCCCAAAGCCCGGTGAAACCATTATCGGAGAAAGTTTTATGATGAACCCGGGCGGCAAAGGAGCTAATCAGGCTGTTGCCGCGGCAAGGTTTGATGCCCCTGTTACGTTTATTACTTGTTTAGGCACTGATCTTTTTGGCAATAATGCGCTCAGGGATTTTAAAACTGAAAACATAGATGCCCGATATATCTTCACAGATGCACATCAGCCATCAGGCACAGCCCTGATCACCGTAGATTCTCAGGGCGAAAATAATATTGTAGTAATTCCGGGGGCAAATAACAGCCTTACTATAGACCGCATTAAAACCATCGAACATATCATTCCAGAATTTGATTACCTATTAATGCAGCTTGAAATCCCTCTCGAAACCGTTGCATATATAGCGTTTATGGCTAAAAATAAGGGTAAAAGAGTTATTCTGAATCCGGCCCCCGCAAGAGGGCACTGAAAAAGTCAGCTGTATCAGCTAGAGAAAAGGGACTGTATCATAAAATCATGAACAGTCCCTTTTTCTTTAAGTTATACGGGTTTTAGTTTTTTCAAATTCCGTGTAGCCAACTCTAAGGACGTCAATATGAATTATAATGGACATCTTTTTTGTCTTTTATTTCTAAAGGACTTTTTCAGTGCCCTCCCCCGCAAGGAGGCTTTCCGCAGATCTATTGAAAAATATCTATCTGATTACACCCAATGAAACTGAAGCTGAACTGCTTACAGGGGTACGGGTACACAATGAACATTCGGCCAGGGAGGCAGCAGATCAGTTTAAATCTTACGGGGCAGAAAATGTAATTATCACACTTGGTAGTAAAGGGGCCTGGGTATCAGCGGCTGGCATTAACCAATTGGTAGAAGCCCCCATAGTAAAAGCAATTGATACTACGGCAGCCGGAGATATTTTTAACGGTGTACTCGCATCTTCCCTGCTAATAACATCAGACTGGCTTTCTGCTGTAAAAACAGCTTGTCAGGCGGCTTCTCTTTCGGTTACACGGTTAGGCGCACAGGCCTCTGCCCCTTATATAAAAGAATTCACTAACTTAAAATAAAGAGAATGTTTATTGTAGAAAATTTTTCAATGGCCATCTTATTTTGTTTCATTACAATGATATGCTGGGGCTCCTGGGCTAATATGCAGAAATTAACCTCTTCAACCTGGCGCTTTGAGCTCTTTTACTGGGATTATGTTATCGGCATTTTGCTTTTCTCTGTAATATTTGCTTTTACACTGGGCAGTACGGGCGAATCAGGCAGGCCGTTTTTAGAAGACCTGAAACAGGCCGCTCCCGCTAACTTATGGTCTGCATTTGCAGGCGGCATACTTTTCAATCTTGCAAATATACTTCTGGTTGCTGCAATAGTAATCGCCGGTATGTCTGTAGCATTCCCTACCGGGATAGGCATTGCCCTTATACTTGGGGTTATTGTAAATTACCTTGCCCGGCCCGAAGGCAACCCTTTAATCCTATTTTCGGGCGTTGCCCTTATTGCCATCGCTATTTTACTTAACGCTAACGCATACCGCCGGCTTAACAGAGGGAATAAAGGCTTTTCGATGAAAGGGCTTATTATTGCCATTATTGCCGGCGTATTACTGGGTTTTTTCTATAAATATGTAGCGGTATCTATGGCTGTTAATCAGGCAGTTCCAGAAGTCGGGAAATTAACTGCTTATACTGCACTTGTATTATTTGCAGCCGGAATATTTGCAAGCAACTTTCTGTTTAATACATTCATAATGGTTAAGCCTTTTTCAGGCGCTCCTGTTAAAGCATCGGCCTGGTTTAAGGGCTCGTTTAAAAACCACCTGATGGGTATTGCAGGCGGGATAATCTGGAACATCGGTATGTCTTTAAATATCCTTGCTTCTGGTAAAGCAAGCCCGGCAGTATCTTACGGGCTGGGGCAGGGCGCTACAATTATTGCTGCAATATGGGGCATCTTTATCTGGAAAGAGTTTAAAAACGCCGACCGGAAAACCAACAATCAGTTGTACCTGATGCTGGCCCTTTACGTAATTGGAATAGCCTTATTAATAATTGCGAGACTGTAAAATACCCACATCTTTTTATGAAGGATAAAATTTCACGTAAAAATTTCATTAAAAGCTGTTCGGCAACATTAGGCCTGCTATCTGTTGGGATGCAGGATGTTTTCGCAAACCCTGTAACACCTGCCTCTTCTCCATATACCGGGAAGCCGCAAGATACCGGGCAGGAAGGAATTATAATTTGTGTTGATGTACTGCTGCTTTGCGGTGCATATTTAGAGGTAATCATACCCTCATCTATAAACAAAGCCAGATCGTACAAATATGCAGGGAGATTGTGTCAGGAACGTTGTACGTTTGACGTGATACGTTATACGTTTCTGGCAATCCAGTTATCAAATATGCACCAATAAACATAATTTAACCTTGAAGCCCCACGTAAAACGTAGAACGTAAACTCTTTACCCATTTGTCCGGTATTTCTGAAGCATTCACCACGACACAAATAAAGATTACTCTGTATCTTGCCTTTGTTAAATCACCTGAACCGTCCTGCATGAAAAAGCTTTCGCGTTTTTATCTCCTTGCTTTACCTTGCTTGCTTTCTACTTTTACGTTAGTCCTCCAGGCTCAATCACCGCGGCCTGAATATCCGTGTCTGCAGTTCGTCTATCAGAAGTAATGCACGACAGCAGGAGAATATTTATTAAGAAGGCCGGTATCGGTGCATTGGCCGCGGGATTTTTTTCGGGAATTCCCTATGAGGTGCTTGCCTCAAACTCAACCCCTGTTGAACGAGCCGACCTCATCCTGTACAACAGGCTGCTCAAAGACTGGTGTGATGGGATGATCAGCGTTCAGGGTCAGGATAAAAATATCCCTGCAACTTATGGCGGTTTTATGTGTCCTGCTTGTGGGTTTATTCATGGCAGGAGCCATGAGGCTGCCTTTCCGCTTTTGTATATGGCTAATCACACCGGACATGAAAAATACCGAAAGGCAGCTATTGATGTGTTCAACTGGGGGGAAAAGAACGTAAGCCAGCAAGACGGATCCTGGTTTAATGATGTTACGGCGAATCCATGGAAAGGTATAACCATTTTCGGCGCTGCGGGATTGGGAGAGTCACTGAAATATTATTCTCCCTTGCTGGATAATGATACACGGCAGCAATGGACTTTACGGTTAAGAAAAGCCTGCGATTTTATTTATGGATTTATACAAGCCGATACCTCAAACATCAACTATCCTTTGTGCTCATCTTACCCGCTGGTTTTGGGCGGGAAGCTGCTTAAAGAACAAAAATTTATTGACAAAGGACGGGAACTTGCAGAACTTGTTTACGATTACCTGAGCCCCGGATCGTCATTTATTTACGGAGAGCTAAAACCCAGGACAAAAAGTCCCCGTGGCTTTTGGCCTGTCGATCTCAGCTATAATGTCGAAGAAACACTTCCGACCCTTACCCTGTATGCCCTGGAAATGCAGGATAAAAGAATGCTTGATACCGTAATTAATTCCTGGAAAACCCACCTGGAATTCATGCTCCCTGACGGGGGATGGGATGATTCATTCGGAACAAGAAATCATAAATGGACGTATTGGGGAAGCCGTAACAGTGACGGCTGCCAGGCTGGCCTTGTTTTATTGGGCGAATATGATCCTGTTTTTTCCGAAGCTGCCTATCGAAATGGCCAAATGCTCGATAAATGCACTCATAACGGGTTTTTATACGGAGGCCCGGGCTATGTTTCGCATGGGGTAAAACCCTGTATCCACCATAATTTTGCTCATGCGAAATCGCTGGCATCATTGCTTAGTGAAAAAGAAATTGCGGATAAACCTTTTATCCGCTCGACGCTGCCGCGTGAAAATGGAGAGGCGCTGAAAGAATTTAAAGATATAGGGACATATCTGGTTTCTGTAGGTAAATGGAAGGCCACAGTAACCAGCAACGATACCGAGTACCGGGTAAGTCCGCATGCAAGTGGTGGAAGCATATCCCTGCTTTACCATGAAAATATGGGCCTTATTTTAACTGACAGCCTCTTTCCTGAGTTAAAACACCGGGAACGGTCAAATATGCAGGACAATGAGGATAAACTGCAGCTTTTACTCACTCCGCGACTGGAAATGGTGATTAATGGCATTCCCTACAGAAGCAGCCGTGATGTTAATGCATTAATTACTTCAGAACCCATAAAAAAAGGAGTTCATCTAAAGATCAATGGTAAACTGGTGTCGCATGACCTGAAAGACACGCCGGCCGGTGCCGCTGAGTTTGAGATGGATTATCTTTTCACTGACGCTGGTGTGGAGATCCGAAGCATCGCTAAAAACATTCCTGGAAATGGAGAGCTCTCATTTTATTTGCCTCTGGTTTCTCCTGCCGATGAAGTAGTTAGTGTAATTTCTACAAAAAGCATCGCATTGAATAAAGCGAATGGAAAATTAAAAATTACAACCTCAGGCACATTGAATATTCTCAGTTCTGATAAGAACAGGGTTTTTTCACAATCGCCCGGAGTAGAGGCTATACCTCTAAAGATAGACTGGGATATAAAAAGATCACCGGAACTTATGATAAGCATCACTTCAAAAAATGGATAAAAGAAGAGAGCTTTGAAAAGGTGATAATAATTTTAATAAACAGACATAAATATATGCAAAACCTAGAACAAACATTCCGGTGGTTTGGACCGAATGACGAGGTGACATTGGCCGATATCAGGCAAACTGGTGCAACGGGAATCGTTACTGCACTCCATTATATTCCTTGCGGGGATGAGTGGACAAAAGCAGAAATAGCTAAGAGAAAGAAGGTGATCCAGGATGCTGGCCTGGACTGGTCTGTAGTTGAAAGTGTAAACATACATGAGAGCATAAAAACTGGCGAACCTGAGCGTGATCAGTACATTGAAAAATACATCAGGTCGTTGAAAAACCTAGGCGCTGAGGGGCTCAAAACAGTATGCTACAATTTTATGCCTGTTCTCGACTGGACGCGCACACACCTGGATTTCAGACTATCCAATAATGCTAGCGCACTGCGTTATGAAGCCTCAGCCCTGGCGGCGTTTGAATTATATATCCTGGAAAGGCCCGACGCCTTTAACGAATATAGTTCTGAGCAGCAGCAGGCAGCAAAAGCTTACCTGGATAAACTTTCTGCTGATGAAGTAAAACTTATTACGAATGTTATCATGGCAGGATTGCCCGGAACTGATGAGGTATTTACCGTCGAAGAATTCAGGGAGCATTTGAGACGATATTCAGAAGTGGACGCAGCGAAATTGAAAGCGAATTTAGCTTATTTTCTTCGTGCGATCATCCCGGCAGCGGAACAAGCGGATATAAAAATGTGCATCCACCCGGATGATCCTCCCTTCCCAATCCTGGGACTGCCGCGTGTTGTTTCAAATGAAAGTGATCTGAAAGATATCGTTGGGTTTGCCCCATCACCAAGTAATGGCATCACGCTTTGTACAGGTTCTCTTGGTGCAAGAGGTGATAATGATATCCCCGGAATTATTGAAAGGCTGGGCGAACATGTTCATTTCGTTCACTTGCGAAATGTAAAACGGGAAGCTGATGGCAGCTTTTATGAAGCGGAGCATCTGGCCGGAAGTACGGATATGTATGCCGTGATGAAAAACATTATTCTTGAACAGCAAAAACGTGTAAAAGCGGGCAGAACAGATATTGCTATCCCAATGCGCCCGGATCACGGCCACAAGATACTGGATGATGTGAACAGGAATACCTACCCTGGTTATTCTATCATTGGACGGCTTAAAGGCCTCGCAGAACTTAGGGGACTTGAGATGGGTATTAAAAGGTCAATTATGTAACAGACACACGCGGCACGCGACACGCGTGCGGTAGCGTTGTGGTTTAAGGTAATATCCGTTTTCAACTTCTACTTTCAACTGCTTAAGGTTTCTCAGATGTAAAGTTCGCATATTCCTTTGGCGTATGCCCGAACTGATCTTTAAAGCACCTGCGGAAATAATCGATATCAATAAATCCAACCATATAAGCCACCTCACTTACGTGAAGTTTATTTTGTTCAAGAAGTTGTGCGGCTCTTTTCAGCCTGACACTGCGAATAAACTCTACAGCAGTTTGGTTTGTTAGCGCTTTGATCTTCCGATAAAGAGTTACCCTGCTCATTCCCACTTCTTTTCCAAGCTCTTCAACACTCAGGCTCGATTCAGCAATGTTCTTTTCGATGAAGCTCATTACTTTGGCAAGGAATTTTTCATCAGGCGAAGTGATTGCTACGTTAGTTGGCTGCAGGGTAATATCTTTCCGGTAGCGCTCTCGCAGCATCTGTCTTGATTCCAGTAAATTCCAGATACGGGCTTCCAGGATATTCAGGTTAAAAGGCTTTGTTATATAATCATCGGCGCCGGTTTCCAGTCCCTCAATTTTAAATATCAACGGAGTACGTGCCGTTAAGAGGATCACCGGTATATGGCTGGTTCGTGCATCTGACTTTAACTTACTGCACAATGAGATACCGCTCATCTCCGGCATCATCACATCGCTGACAATAATATCGGGAATGGTTTCAATGGCTTTTTCCCAGCCAAGCAAGCCATTTTTAGCGGTATGTATCTCAAAGTCCTGCTCGAAATGCGATGATACGAAATCGCGTACGTCCGTATTATCTTCCACTACCAGCATGATCAGCTTCTCTTTATCCGCAGCGCTCAAAACGTGCTTTTTCTTCTCCTCAGACCTTAGTCTTGCAGTTTGAGGAATGTCAGATTCGTTATAGCCACTTATGTTTTCGCTATCCCTGTAATTCTGAATAATCTCATCATCCGTTAAATGATCTTTACCCAAAGGGAATTTGAGGGTAAAGCAAGTGAAGCCATAATCACGATCACCGGCAGGTACACTTTCAACCCTGATCTCCCCATGATGCAGTTCCATCAACCCCTTAGAGAATGACAATCCTATGCCCGTTCCACTATAGTTTGTACCGCTTTCATCGAAATGGTTGAACTGGTCGAATATTTTAGGAATATGTGTAGCTGAAATGCCGGGACCATTATCCTCGACCTCAATGATCACAAAACGTTTTGAGCCTTCTTCGCCTTCGGTCTTTACACGGATCACAACACTCCCTTCTTCAGGCGTAAATTTCAAGGCATTTGAAAGGACGTTATACATAACCTTCTCAAACTTGTCCCTATCGAACCATGCGCGGATGCTATTACCCTCTGCGCATATTTTCAGGCTTATCCTGCGATGTTGTGCGTAGGATTCAAAAGCCATAAAAACCTCCTTTACGAAACGGACAATATTGCCTTCTGCTGCCTGCAATTTCATACTGCCAGTCTCAAATTTCCTGAAATCAAGTAATTGATTGATCAGCCGTTTCAATCGCTCACCATTTCTCTGCATGAGCATCAGCTGGTTCTGGATCTTATTATTACCCTCGTTCATTCCGAGAAGTTTGTCGATAGGCGCAAGAATGAGAGTAAGCGGTGTTTTGATCTCATGTGAAATATTTGTGAAAAAGCTCATCTTACGTTGCGTAAGCTCCAGTTCCTTTTCCCTGGTGATATATTCAAGCTCAAGCTCGCTTTTAAGCTTGGTGGTTTTAACAGAGTAATAGTAGAACAGGTAAAGCAGGAAGCAGATCACCAAAGCATATAAAGTATAAGCCCACCAGGTTTTCCACAGCGGAGGGAGTACTTTTATGTTAATCGTTGTTTCCTTTTCGCTCCAGATTCCATCATTATTTGCCGCCTTAACCCTGAAAACATAATCACCTGCCGCCAGGTTGGTGTAAGTTGCATTTCTCTGATTACCCACATAGTGCCATTCATCATCGCTTTTCAATCCCGACAACTTATAGGCATACAGATTTTTATCGGAGCTGATAAAATTAAGCGCCGCGAATTTAAGTGTAATAAATGCTTCATCGTACTGTAAGGTAATATGGCTCGTCTGCTCGATCGGCTGTGTCAGCAGACTGTTCGCGCCCTTAAATGACACACTGGAACTACGTACCATGAGGTCCGTAATAACCACTTTCGGCCGGTACTCATTGATATCTATATTCTCTGGCCTGAAATAACTTACCCCGTCTATTCCTCCAAAAAATAGCTGATTATTGGAGGTTTTCCAGGCTGCTGAAGAAAACTGGTTGCTTTGCAAACCATCAGCAATCGAGAAATTTTCAATTTTGAGATCTTCTTTCTTAAATGGAAACTTGTTCTTAAGGAAAGTGATCCGGGATAAGCCTTTATTCGTGCTCACCCATATTTTGCCAAACTTGTCTTCCAGGATCCCATGGATAACATCATTAGAAAGGCCTGACCTGCTGTCGATAACGGAAAACCTGTTACCGTTATAAAGGGCATTTAAACCTCCACCTTTCGTGCCTACCCATAGTCGTTTCTTGCTATCAATTAATAAGGAAAGCACAGAATTACTACTCAGCCCGTTCCCACTACCTTCAATTGCTTTAAATGACGCAAATGTACCTTGTGTTTTGTCAAAACGATTGACCCCATTTTCTGTACCTATCCACAGTATATTATCGCTCTCGGGAATAATTGATCTAATATTATTTGAGCTTATGCTCTTTTTATCGTAAGTTTTATGAATAAAGCTCCTGTGGCTGCTCTTGTCAGAAATATAGCTTAAACCGCCCCCATCTGTACCTACCCACACTCCATCCGAATCTGCAAATAGTGAATAAACAAGGTTATTATTACTAGAGAGCTTGCTTGCCGGAAGCGGATAGTTTTTAAAAGTATTTGTCTTGATATTAAAATGGCTTAGTCCATCAAATGTTCCGACCCATAAATTATTAGACTTGTCAACAGCCAGGGCTTTCACAATATTTTTAGGATTCTGCTGGGATACAGATCCGTTTAAAAAGGCTTTAAATGCGCCTGTTCTTGTATTATAGTGATTTAATCCCCCTCCCTCCGTTCCCATCCACATATCGACAGGAGAAGTTTGAGTGATGGAACTGACAACCCGATGGTTTAATCCGACGGCAGACCCGAATTGCTCTTTGATCGAGTTAAACTTTTTATGAATATTGTGGAAAATACTAATCCCGCCTGAAAAAGTTCCCAGCCAGATGCTGCCGGCATTATCTTTCATAAAACAGCGTACTGAATTGTGATTTATAGAGAACGGATCGTACTTGTCATAAATGTGATTTGAGAACGTTTCTGAGCCTCTCTCCAGGATGCTTAAGCCATCACGTGTTCCAATCCACACCTCGTTATCACTTTTTATGAACAGATCGCGAATCGTATTGCTTACTATATCAGAATTTGAGGTGTTGTAATTCACCAGTCTTGCCTTACTTTCCGAAAAATGAAACAAGCCCGATCCTTCGGTGCTTATCCACACGTCATTTTTACTGTCCTTCTTAATAGATCTTACCGTACTTCCGCCCCAGGTTGGTGCATTATTAATCTCACGAACCGGGGGCAGAACTGTATTATTCAGGGAATTTACTCTGATGATGCCGGTTCCGACGCCTGCCCATACAATATCATCGCGACCGATAAATATAGAGTAGGTGCGCCGGGTTTTACCAGGAACATTTTGCTGTGCCTTATCGGAAAAAGAGATTACTTGACCGTTGAGGGGGTCATATTTCTTCAAGCCATCATATGTTCCAAGCCAAACTTTACCATACTTGTCCCCGCAAACGTAAGTTAAGAACGAGCTGGTTCCGGCCGGCTGCTTGAGATCAATGTGCTTAAAGGTTTCGGTTTTCCGGTTAAAAAAATCAAGCCCGGTAGATGTTGCTATCCACAGATCTCCATCTTTATTCTCGTAGATGCTATTTATCTGGTTGCTTCTGATGCTGTTTGCATCATAGGGAAGATGGCGGTAAATTTTAAATTCATACCCGTCAAACCTGTTCAATCCATCCTCGGTACCGATCCATACAAAACCGGTTCTATCCTGAAAAATTGAATAAATAGTGTTTTGGGAAAGGCCGTCGTTGATAGTCAGCCTGTTAAATTTCATATCCTGACCAAATGCAAAATCAGCCCGACCAGCAAAGATCAAAATGATGATTGTGAGGATTCTAAGTATGTATTTAAAATAAGCCATTAAACTATCCGGTCTTAAAATCAGGGATTATAAATATAGTGAAAAACCCTGATAAAAACGGTTTAAAAGCCGGTTAATGATCTTTCTTGGATAATGTTGTATGTTTTTTACAATGGAAAGGGGGGGTCTTTAGATAGTAAGCGGTTACCAGTTGCCAGCTACCCCTTACCCGGCTGGTTGGGTTAGACACTTGGCCTTGTAACCGGCAACTGACAGCTTACCACTAATAAACACGCCATAAAGAAAGAAAGTACTCTAAAATCTCTAGAGTACTTTCCTTAATCGCATATATTGGAGTTTTAACTTACATCAAGGATATGCTTTTATTACTTATTCTTCTTTGCTACTTCCAAACCCTGCGTAGTCGTATAATATTTAGCGATCATATTCGGCACTTCCCAGGCCGGCATATTGCCCTTTTTCAGGTATTCCAGGAATTTTTCGGTTACCCTCGCGAAATGAGATTCGTGGCCCTCCTTGTATTTTTCCGGAACGATCACCTCCCATCCCTTGCCCTGCTTTTTCAGCTCAACACCTGGATATTTTAGCTGTACAGCTTTAAGCTTCGCGGTCAGCTGATCGCTGTAAGCGCTTGTCATTTCACCTACCGGTTCAATATATAAAGCAGGCTTATACTGCTGTTCGGCGCCCTGGCGGATAACCAGATTCGCCATAGTTCCTCTCATAATAGAATAGTGGGTGTCTGCGGCTCCTTCAGGAGCCTTAAAGGCCCATTTTACCGAAACTCTGGCGTGAACATCACGAAGTTTGTAATTTATCTCTCCGTTCGAGAATACTTTTAAAATACTATCCCCGGCAACATATTTATTCAGATAATCAGGGAACTGGCTCATTTTAGTGATCGAACTAAACTGACTTAAGCTGATGTCTGTGCTCCAGCGCCTGGCACTGTTCACCTTAATATCAGTTTTATAATCAATGACTTGATCAGGAAAACACTCCCATTGAATAAGATCGACAAGGTGGGTGGTTACGTCCACGATGCCCTCGCCTTCCTGGGCTACATCCATAAACCATGCAGGTCGCGTAAGCACACTTCCTGAAACATACTTGTAAAAGTGATGTATACTCTCCTTAGTCACGGATGGGTTATCAGGAGTACCTTTTTCAAGCGTTCCAAAAACCTCCGGGATGAGCGAAAATTCCTTCTGAAGCATGGTGGTGATCTCAAAGCGCTCGGTCATGATATCATAGAGGAGGAGCTCGTTTTTTTCCGCTGCAGAAAAAGCACTTTTTAGCTCCTCAAAGCTTTTTGAATCAATAGCCATTGGCTTATCAGCATAAACATTAAAGCCCGCGTCAATTGATCTCTTTATGTATTCGGTCTTTTTTAAATTATTACCGGCAAGCATCACTACATTACCTTTCTTTTCGGATAACATTTTGTCGAAGAAATCATCCCCCAAATACACCTCTTCCTTCCAATGTGTAGGATCTTCAACACGGCTATTATAAGTTTCTATTTTTTGCAGATGCAATTCGACATCGGTGCCCTTCGGTGCATAAACGTAAACTACCGAGTCCACATCTGGATACATTGATTTCTGCACCAGCGCAGAATGAAAATGCCCGGGATCAAGAGTAATGATCTTTACTTTCTGATCTCCGTTAGTGCTATTTTCAGTTGTGTTGGTACATCCGGCTGCAATCATTGACATCAATATAAAAAAAGATCTTCTCATATTAGCTTTTCTTGTTTACTACATAATTCGTTCCATAAGGGAACCTCTGTGGCCTGGAAAGCAATTTATTAGCTTCAACATTGTCTTTGAAAACTTCCTTTTTGGGATCCCAGTATAGTTTGCCCGGAACCTTCATAGCAGCATGCGCTACCAGGCACGCACTGCACGAACGGTGTGCCACTTCGACAGGGCTGATCGTCGCTTTCTTATTCTGGATACAATCAAGCCAGTTACCGTGCTGCTCCAGACTTTCATACAGGTGGGTTTCATTGGGCCCTATCACCGAGGTTAATATCTTCGGGTTACTTGACTGAAATGCTTTGCTCTGGCCGCCATTTGGCGAAGTCGGATCAGATGAAGTTACACCCACATCGCCGCGGGAGACGAATATCCATCCATCAGTTCCTTCAAAACGTACACCGTTAGGATTTTTACTGCTCATGAACATGTTAACTCCATTTTCATATTTAGCCTTCACTTCGTATGCTCCATGAACATTCCACAATCCTTTTTTAGGGAATTCTGCAGTTGCTTCCACCTCTATCGGCCCGGTAAGCTCAGTATTCATTCCCCAATGTGCGATATCAATATGATGTACGCCCCATCCGGTGATCATACCCGCTCCAAACTGCTCATTTCGCAGCCATCCTCCTCTTGAATCGGGTTCAGACTGCGAATGTACCCGATCAAGCGTGTAGTAGATGTATGGGGTCGAGCCTAACCACATATCGTAATTTAAACCTTCGGGCGTCGGCATTTCTACAGGACTTCCGCCGGCGGGATCAGAAGGAAGTCCCACATGGACCGTGTGAAGTTTGCCTATGCGGCCATTTCTTACCAGCTCACATGCTTTCTTGAACTGCGGCCAGGGATTTACTGAACGTTGCTGGCTTCCCAATTGAAAAGTTACCCCTGATTTACGCACGGCGTCACT
Source organism: Daejeonella sp. (assembly GCA_037719315.1). Lineage (GTDB taxonomy): Bacteria > Bacteroidota > Bacteroidia > Sphingobacteriales > Sphingobacteriaceae > Daejeonella. The sequence goes on along the minus strand of JBBJNR010000001.1, from coordinate 8,347 downwards.
CATCTGGCGCCCTTCCTCTATCGTAAGTGAGGTGGGTTTCTGAAGATAAATATGCTTGCCCGCCATCGCTGCTTCAATAGCAGGCTGCGCATGCCAGTGGTCCGGGGTACTGATCATCACTGCATCAATATCTTTGTTGGCCAGAAGCTCATGATAATCATCATAAGTTTTAATATCGATGTAACCGGTTTTACCCATTTTTTTGTCGTACCATCCTTCGATCAGCTTCTTGCCGCCGGAAAGTCTGCCACGATCAACATCGGCTATTGCCACAATCTGTGCAGCATCATATTTAAATGTTTCCGCCAGATCATGGGTACGCGCGATACGCCCGCAGCCGATCTGCCCTATATTGATCCGGTTGCTTGGGGCATTTTTACCAAAAACTGATGCCGGTACTATTGTTGGGAACCCGGTCATGGCCACAGTGGTAAGAACAGCGCCTTTAGCAGCGGTTTTTACAAAATCTCTGCGTGTGCAGGAGGCTTTTTTATCATTATTCATATTTAAATTCTTAGTGGTTAATATTTTTCTTTGTAATCAATATCTTACTTCCGTATCCCGGGAGCTTGCGTAGGCTTTTGAATAATCCAATTTTTTAGACTCTGCGGCGACGAATTTGATCCCCTGTAATAAATGCTTCACATACATGGGTTCGCTGTAGTACTCTTTATTATGCCCCAGCGTTGTGATCCATATATTTCCTCCGTCAAATTTCTGGTACCAGACTCCCGGATAAAGATCTTTGAACGGCGCTGAAAACTGCGCGATCTTATCCGAATCCTCGGAAGTAAGTGAGCTCAGATCATGCGCCATGATCACTTTAATTCCCGGGTAGAGCTCTTTGGTGAAATAACATTCATCGCCAAAGCCCCTTTCCCACACCAACGGAATTCCTTTCATACTCGGGTGGGTAGGATCAATAACCATCTCTTTAAATTTCTGGTTCTTGGCGTGCCATGAAAATGTGCCCCCGATCATCTGCTTAAACCAGGTCCAGTTACGCTCTGTACCTGTTACTGAGTGTACTCCAACAAAGCCGCCCCCTGCTTCGATATACCTGCGGAAAGCAAGACGCTGTGCATCTGTATCAAAAACATCGTTATTAGTACTGGTAAATATAAGCATGGTGTATTGCTTAAGGTTCTCATCGGTGTATACAGATGGATTGTCAGATACATCTACCTTAAAGCCATTTTCCATCCCAAGCTTCTGAATACTTTTTACAGCTTCAGCAATATTATCATGAACGTAACCTTTACCATTTTTGGTGTACACCAGTACCTTAACCTTTTTAAGGTTTGGTTCTTTATCAGCTGAATATAATGTTGAAGTTATAAACACTGATAAGATTAAAAGCAGAACTATGCTTTTTGATTTGTTTTTTAGAGATAGCGCTGTCATTATTTTGTTTTAGGGTCATTTTGTTTAATTGTTATTACGGGGGCATGAGCAAAAGACTGCCAGGCAGCTTCCGCTTTCTCTTTGGAATATTTTCCATTGAAGACCAGGAACCTGTACTTAAGTACATAATCCTTTCCGGGAAGCAGCGGCCAGTCCTTATCTTTTGTAGGCGAGAAATTAGCATACACATCCCCACGTCCATTCATACTTTCCGGCCATATCCTTAGAGGTTCGGGATGGTTATAATTGGCAGGATACGACATCATCACTGCACCGGCATAATCCTGGTCAATACTTCCCTGTACTATAACCCAGCGGGCTTTGGATCCATCGGCAGCTTTCCGGTTCAGTCCCCCCGACGTTAGGGTTTCGCTGTTATCCTTATTCCATTTTTCCGTTGCACGCCATCCCAAGCCGCCATACCTGTACTCTTCAAGCACCACCGGGCTTTCAGAAGCACAATTTAACTGTATGGTGATATCAGCAATATAATAATCACTGTTTTCTTCAGGCTGATAGATCCTGACGGTCTGCAATTCGTTTATGGCCACTTTTTCGGTCCGGTCCTTTTTAAACACCACATGCTCGTGACGTGTCTGAAAATCGGCATAGACCGGCCCTTTGTTAACCGATACAAGGCCGGCAAAGCGCACGGTTCCGAGCCTGGATTTAAGATTCCAGAAATCTACGGTATCGCCTTCAAATGAAACATGCGTCCATGGATTCCATAGACCAAAATGATGGTAGTGATCAGGTGCATTTATGCGCGTAAGCTCCTGCCCGTGGGGTGACCATAGCGGATGAATAAATCCGCTGCGCTTATAGGCTGTGTCCACGCCTTTGGGAGGATACATGGTTTTGTAATTATATTGAAGAAAGTTTTTTCCTCCTGAGCTGATTGTAATGGCTCCATTATTTGCGACAGCGTTCATATTCGTCTGCGGCTTCGCAGGGGCGCCTTGTACCAGCTCAAATATTCGCTTCTGAGTGTTCACTCCCGACTGATTCATCATCCAGTAGATATTCCGGTTACCCCGGTTTTCGACCTGGTAGTCGACACTGATCTTTTTACCGTTACTTACTTCAAAAAGGCTGATCATGGAATCCGGAAGAAAAGTTACCTGGTCAAGATTAAAACGGACATGCACATCTGCTCCGGCGGATCCTCTGGCAGGTTCAATCTCCAGGGTGGCGAGAGTTTGTGCATTTAAGCCTGGCAAAAGCGCTAACAGGCATACCAGGCATAAGCCCGTTATTTTAAATGTCTCATTCAAAGCACTGATAGATTTATTCATGACCCCGCCGCAATAGTTTATAGTTGCAAAATAGGCGGTACAGCTAGTTTTTATACAGGTCAAATAATTCACATTTACCCTACAAAATGCACATTTTGCCTCAATTTCTGTTTAAATTATTTAGAATAGATCTTGCAGTCGCTATTAATAGTATAGCCGCCTTAAATTTAATTAGGGCGGATATACTGTAAATTGCATCGGTGGTATATATCTATTCAAGTGTTAATAAGCCCTATCATCAAGGAATTTTATCCAATGGCGGGACGTTACTTGCAGAGCCGTTATAGCCCTTATTCTGGTTAATATGCCCCTCCACATTAGCCCGGATCGCGTCCTGTGGAACCGGCCACAGCACATGGTATGGGCTCATGGTATACTGATCGTTATGGTTTGTTCTAACACCATTCTTATAGAAAACGTTCTTTTCCTTAACTCTGTCAATAAAAAAGTTATTCTCAGAGAAGCTGGCCAGGTTGTATGTTTTCCCATTGTAGGCCGGCTTTCCGGTCATGGCTAAAATATAAGCTATACGGGTTAGCTCAGTTTTACGAGGCTCTTCATAAAAAAGCTCGCGTGCTCTCTCGTCCAGAATTGTTCCTATATTTACTTGGGCTGCAGTAATCGGGGCTGCGTTTGCACGCGTTCTTACGGCATTAATATCTGTCGCGGCGTTTACCAAATCGCCTTTCCAGAAGTATGCTTCAGCCCTTAGCAAGTATGTTTCTGCTAACCTGAAAACGTACCAGTCGGTGTGTCCGCCACTAGGAGGCGAATTTTCGGAGTCAGGTATGAATACTTTGTAATGAGGCCATCCGAAGTAACTTCTGATCGTATCGGCACATAAAAGGCCGCCACTACTATTGCGCAATTGTATAGGCTTACCATAAAAGGCGGGGTCACCTGATGATCCGGTTGATTTTAATGCGACGGCATTATAAACCAGATCTTCCATGTTCATCCAGTTACCTTTAATATGCCTGAGATCATTAACATCGGCCCAGATAGCCTGGGTACTGTATGAAGTGCCGCGGCATCTGCCAATCCCTCTGCCAATCTTCGAAACCTGGTCTATTTCTATTCCCACCGCATTGCTCGTTCCTCTTTTACCATTAGGCGTGTTGATATTGGCATCCCATAGTGGTACTGTCTGACGCATAATGCTCATCCCTGTTCCAAAACCACCATCCACCTGTCGGTCGATCACAAGGAATAAAGCCTCTTTGTTCTCGGCGAGTGATTTATTTTCAGGCCGATGCAGATCCCATGTTATATTTTTAGTTGCATCAGCTTTGGTGGAGCCAAAGCGTGTCTTCATCAAACTATAAGGACTTCCATTGATCACAGCATTAGCCGATGCAATTGCATCGTCAAATTTTCCAAGAGAAAGGTTTATTTTAGTTAGCAGATGATTTACTGCGCCTCTTGTAACTTCTCCTTTATTTACGTTATCTGTGACCCATTTTTGTGCAAATTCCAGGTCCTCCTTCATTTTTTGAAGGATCACTTCACGCTTGGTAGAATAAAAATCAAGTCTGGGTGTTGTAACTTCCTCCAGGATAAGCGGCACATCCCCGAACTGGTTGGTGAGCCTGTAATAGCGCATTGCCCTGTGGAAATAAGCCGAGCCGAGTATCGAATTCCGTTCTGCTTCGGATGCATATTTTGCATCATCAATGCGGGTGATCACTGTATTGGCATATTTAATTCCTTTATACCCTTCCGACCAATACCAGCCTATTCGGTTAGTATTTATATTATCTAGGTCTGCATCAGGGGTGATCAAAAGATTCAAATCCTGAGCAGGCCCTGATTTATCTGTAGTTCCTTCAACAGCTACTTCAGAAAAGACTAATTCGGTAATAATGGGCGCTCCATCACCATACCACTCTAATCTCAAATTTCTGGCACAGGCAACCAACAATGATCTCATTCCGGCTGCATCAGTTAAGGTATTTTCAGGGGAATAAAAAGAAAGCGGATCTGGTTTCAGCCAATCTTTCTTACAACCGATTACAGCAGTAGCGCATATTATTGTAAGGATCAGGAATTTCTTATATAAATTTTTCATGTCAGTTCTATTTAATACTTACTATAAGGTAACGTTAAGTCCTAATGTGGTATACCTGGGTGTAGGGTTCTTATTCTGCGGATCCCAGTATGACCATTCCTGTGTATAAATAGCCGCATTCTGCACAGTGCCAAATACCCTTACGCCAGACAATCCCGCCTTTTGCACCAGAGTCCTTGGCAGTGTATAAGCAAGGGAAACATTATCAAGCCTGATAAAAGATGTTTTCCTGTACACAGTAAAACTGGCTCCTCCATTACTGGAAAACAGTCTTGCATAATCGTTGATTGGATTTTCAGGTGTCCAGTAGGGTAAGATAAAGGAATTCTGCCTGTCTTGAAAGCCGCTGTTGTTTTTAGCCTCGTTAAATCCTGCAAGTGCGCCCCAGTAGGAATACATCGAAAAAGAAAAATCAAAATTCCTGTAAAGAGTAAATTCGTTCCTTAAAGATGCAGTGAACTTGGGATTACCTGATCCTAAAAACTGCCTGTCGGCATCGGTGAATTTAAAATCACCGTCTACATCCTGCACCTTGAAATCTCCAGGCTTTACTCCATATTTAGCCGCTTCTGCAAGCTCATTTTGTTGCCACACCCCCAACACTTTCAGATCCCATATCACATTAATGTCCTGACCGATAAACCAACCATTAGTTGGATCATCATTTTCAATCTGGCCAACGACATTACCTTGTGCATCTAACTGGTTAACCTTGCCAAAAAGGTGTGTAATTTTATTTCTGTTTGATGCGAAAGTAACCGCTGATCTCCATGAAAAGTTGTCCCTGGTAATGTTTCTGCTGTTCAGGCCTAATTCTATTCCCCTGTTTCTAACTCCTCCCAGGTTAGACGCTACATTATCAAAACCGGTGATGTTTGGTAATGCCCGCAGTAATAAAAGGTCGCTTGTTGTTTTATCGTAAACGTCAATAGACCCGTCAAGTTTGTCGTTTAAAATGGAAAAGTCAAGACCTGCATTATATGAAGTTGTTCTTTCCCATCTTAGATCTTCATTTCCCATCCTGTTTACATACAGCTGAGCAACGGGAATGACTACTCCTGAAGGACTGACATAAAGGTACTTCCCACTATTTAAATCTGAAAGCGAAATATAGCCTCCGATGTCCCTGTTGCCAACCGAACCATATGATAAGCGCAACTTTGCATAGTTTAGCCAGCTTACGGATTTTAGAAAGCTCTCGTCACTAAATACCCACCCAAGCGCAAGGGAAGGGAAAATGGCCCGTGGGTTCTTTTGTCCGAAGGCAGAATAGCCGTCCCGGCGTACTGTTGCAGTAAGCATATATTTCTGCATCAGCGAATAATTCATTCTTGCCATCAGGGCATCGCCTGTGGTTAAGCTATCAGAGCTGGTGACAATCGGTTTGTTTCCTGCCCCGATATTGTGATAGCCCAAATTATCATTGGGACTAAATCCTTCATTTTCTATCTCGTTTTCCCAATTCCGCATTTTCTCTGAATTAACAAGCAAAGTTCCATCGAACTGGTGGATCTGATTGAATGTCCTGTTCCATTTGATGATATTATCCAACTGCCAGCTATATTCAGTACGTTCTCTTCTTGCGGCAAACCCTCCTCTTGCAATATATGAAGGGTGTTTGGAGGAATAATGATTGAATTCCCTTGTCTGATCAAAGCTGGGGGTGAAATTCACCTGGTATGAAAATCCATAAGGAAGACCTCCCTTGGCAAAGACACTTGCAAAAAGAGTATTATATTTACGAAAACGATCCCTGAATGTATAGTCCCTGAAGGGATTGGCATTGTTACCCGGATCATCATTTGGGCTAACTCTTAAGGTGCCATCATCGTTAAATTTTTCTCCCAATGGTGAGGCATTTCTAACCTGTCCGAAATTGATAGGAACAGCGCTTTCGTCGCGTGCAGCATACTGTACATTTACGCCGACACTGGCAAATTTAGTAGCTTTTCCCTCCAGGTTAAGGCGGATACGATTGTTTTTATATCTATCTCCCAGAGTAAGACCATTATTGTCTGTATATCCAAGCGACATATAATAACTAACCTCCTCCTTTTTACCGGAAATACCCACTGTATGATCCTGGCGTATGCCGTTCTGATAGATCAGATCCTCCCAGTCAGTGCTTTCGCCAGCCTTGTAATTCGCAATTTCTACAGGGAACATTTTCAGACGCGTAAGCCAGGTATCTATAGGATCGGCTGTGGACGGCGTGTTATCATAAGCCAGCCATTGTGCCGTAGTAACATTCGATGGAAGCGTTCTCGGATCATTAAACCGTAAGGGCTGAGTAGCTATTATAGCTGGGTTTATACTCTTTAACACATCTACCCTCCAGTTAACAAAACCGTTAGCATCATACACTTCTTCTTTAATTTCTTTGGTAGCTATTCCTGCAGTAGTGTTTAATGTAATTGTTGGCTTATCGGTCTTACCTTTTTTAGTAGATATCAATACGACACCGCTGGCTGCCTTTGCACCGTAAACAGCAGCCGAGCTCGCATCTTTTAAAACGTCTATTGTTTCTATATCATTTGGATTAATATCACTTAATTCTCCAGGATAGATCACCCCATCCACAACCAGTAAAGGCGTTCTTCCAGCCGTTAATGACGATCTGCCTCTTACCTGTAGATCACCGTTGCCTCCACCTCTAGGAGAAGCTGAAAAGGCAACATTTAAACCGGGGACATTCCCCCTTAACAGATCCTGAACGCTATTAGGATGTTGGTTTTCAAGCGCTGTAGCCTTAACTTGTGATACAGCTCCGGTAAGGTCTCTTTTCTTCTGTGTTCCATATCCGACTACAACCACCTCATTTAACGCGGTGATATTTTCAATTAAAACAACACTGATACTTGCGCCTTTTCCCCGAACTGGTATTTCCTGATTTATAAACCCTAAATAACTGAACACCAATATGCCCTCTTCAGGTACCTCTGAAAGCGAGTATTGCCCCTCGACATTGGTTGAGGTTCGCTTTTCTGTACCCTTAATGGTTATTGTAACCCCAGGGAGAGGAATATTTTTATCATCGGTGACTTTTCCTGAAACCGTTTGCTGCTGAAGAAATCCAGCTTCAGTATTATTGCCTGATCTGTAAGTTTTGAACAGGATTTCGTTTACTGCATTTTCCAGCGCAACATTGTCCAAAATTGAGCCCGAAACTGGTTCCTTGGGAATGCAAATTGCCAAAAAAACCATACAGAGCAAGATTCGATCTATCAGAAGAATCTTTGTTTTTCGTAAGTTTATTATCATATTGTATTAATTAAGGGTTTAACGGATACTTTCAGGCACTAATATTTTACACAAAAACTTATACTGAATTTTATTTATACAAGCCGGATGAGTTTCTGTTATTGATTGTATATTAGAATGAAGTTATATATTATTTTTGATAATATGCAATCGGTTGCAATATTTTTTATTATTCCTAGTACTTTCGTTAACTTTCAACCACTTGTTTTTATAATAACCGCTGAAAATATGCAAGCGATTATATTTTAAATCAGTAGTGTCCGGTTAAAATAAAACGAGGCAACCGAAGTCACCCCGTTTGTTCATACTTTAGAGTTAC